>NZ_JBBEUD010000009.1:0-210998 GCF_037402475.1 Caulobacter sp. CCG-8 | reverse complement strand
TCTTGGCCTTGGCGGCGGCCGCGGCGGCGGCGGCCAGCTCGGCGGCCGAGGCGGCCGGCGTCTGCGGCAGGTCGAGGACCGGAGCGGTCTCGGCGGCGTCCGTCGCCCCGGCGGCGGCGGGAACGGCGGTTTCCTGGGCGGCGGCGGTCTGGGCGACGACCGGGGCGAAGACGGTGTCGGCGGCGACGGGAGCCTGGCCGGCCGTCGCGGTCGCGTCGGCGGCGGCGTCGGTCTTCACGGTCTGGGTCGTCGGCGCCTGCATGGCGGCGATCAGGGCCGCGGCGGCCGCCAGGGCGGCGGCGTCGGCCTGGCCGGTGGTCGCGTCGGCCGCCTGGCCGTCGTCGACGGTCGTGTCGGCGTCGCTCTTGGCGTCGGTCTTGCTGTCGGCGGTCGGGGCGTCCGAGGCCTTGGCGTCGCGCTGGTCGGCGTCGGCGACCTTGGTGGGCGGCTTGGCGTCGCCGGCCTTGTCCGAAGCGTCGGCGGCGCGATCGGCCTTGTCGGCCTTCGCATCGGCCTTGGCGTCGGCGGCCTTGGCGCTGGAGGCTTTATTGTCTTGCGCGCGGTCCGCGGCCTTGTCGGCGGCCTTGCCGGCGTCTCGCGCGGGGGCCTTGTCGTTCGCGGCGTTGGCGCCGCCGGCCTGGGCCAGCAGGGCGCCGAAGCCGTCGGCCGCGTCCTTGTCATAGCCGCCGGCGATCGCCGGGGCCTGGGGCAGGACGGAAGTGGGTGCAGCGATCGCGGTCATGCGTCGATTGGGTCCACGGAGGATGGCGGCCCGAAGAGGACACGCCTTGATCCGGCCATCCCTCAGCAACCGCCGGGCCAACTCGTGCCGACGCCATAAGGTGTTGTTTTATTTGATTTTAATCTTGCATTTACGACTTCGGATAGGCCGACCACGGCGTTTTTTGCCGGGCCAAACAGGGTTAACGGGACCAGGCTTGCCGCGTCGTCGCGTCCCACCCGCAGTTGGCGCCCTCCTTGCGCATACGTTCTTGTCGCTCGCTCGACGTCAGGAACGAATTGCCATGAGTTTCAATGGCTTGCACATCGCCGAAGGGGTCGAACCCCGCAACGCCCGGCAGTTTTCGCCGGGCAAGGTCGCGTCGTGCCGTTCGTGGTTTGCCGAGCTGGCCGGAGAATAGACCATGTCGTTGAACACCATCTTGAACGTCGCGACCTCGGGGATGATGGCCAGCCAGACCGGCTTGCGCGTCGTTTCCGACAACATCGCCAACATCAACACCGCCGGTTACGTCCGCAAGACGATCGCCCAGTCGAACCTGGTGTCGAACGGCATGGGCGTGGGCGTCAACATCGACGCCATCAAGCGGGCCACCGACAAGTTCATGGCCGCCGCCAGCCTGAACGGCGCTTCGGACTCCGGGCGCACGGGCGCGATCGCGACCGCCATGGACAACGCCCAGAAGCTGTTCGGCGACCCCAGCGCGACCGACAACTTCTTCGCCACCCTGGACGACGTCTACGCCGCCTTCTCCATGGCCGTGGACGACCCGTCCTCGACCCTGCTGCGCAGCAGCGCGGTGACCAAGGTCGAGGACTTCCTCGGCGAGAGCAAGCGCATCACCTCGTCGCTGTCGAGCCAGATCAAGGACACCGACAACCGCATCGGCGCCGACGTCGACCGGGTCAACGACCTGCTCAAGCAGATCGACGCCCTGAACGTCGACATCACCCGCGCCAAGATGGCGGGCGCGGACGGCACCGGCTCCGAGAACGTCCAGAGCGGACTGATCAACGAGCTGTCGACCTACATGAACATCCAGGTCAGCGACCGCGCCAACGGCGGGGTCATGGTCCGTTCTGGCGAGGGCGTCACCCTGGCCGGCAACGGCCCGGCCACGATCGCCTACAACCAGTCGGGCCCGGCCAACGGCTATCTCACCGTGGTCACCGCCAACAGCGGCGGCCAGGTCATGCCGCTGGCCGTCACCAACGGCGAGATCCAGGGCCTGCTCCAGCTGCGCAACACCGAGCTGCCCAACCTCTCCGACCAGCTGGGCGAGTTCGTCAGCCGCGCGGCCGAGGAGATGAACCGCGCCTCCAACGCCGCCAGCTCGGTCCCCGCGCCCAACAGCATGACCGGCAAGGACCTGGGCCTGGACGCCAACACGGCCTTCGCCAACTTCACCGGCAAGACCACGATCGCCATCACCGACCCCAACAGCGCCATCGTCCGGCGGATCGACATCGACTTCGGCGCCGGGACCATGACGGTGAACGGCGCGGCCGGCCCGGCCTTCATCAACACCAACTTCCTGACCCAGCTGAACACCGCCCTGGGCGGCACGGCCACCGCGGCCTTCGCCAACGGGCAGCTGAGCCTGAACACCACGGCCGCGACCAACGGCATCGCCATCGTCGACGACGCCACCACGCCCTCGAGCAAGGCCGGCAAGGGCTTTTCCCAGTTCTTCGGCCTGAACGACATCATCCGCTCGGACGGCTACTCGCCCTACGAGACCGGCATGGTGGCCGGCGACCAGAGCGGCTTCACCCCCGGCCAGACCATCACCCTGCGCCTGACCGACGGCGACGGCAGCCGCATCCGCGACATCCAGGTGGCGATCCCCACGGGGACCGGCACGATGCAGGAAACCATCGACGCCCTGAACTCGCGCAACTCGGGCGTGGGCCTCTACGGCTCCTTCGCCCTGGGCTCGAAGGGCGAGCTGACCTTCACCTCCAACAGCGCCTCCCCGGTCAACCTGTCGGTGGTCGAGGACAAGACCCAGCGCGGCGTCGGCGGCCCCTCGCTCAGCCAGCTGTTCGGCGTGGGCATGAGCGAGCGCAGCACCCGCGGCGGCCTCTACTCGGTCGACCCGGCCATGGACGCCAACCCCGCCAAGCTGCCGTTCGCCAAGCTGGACCTGACCGTGGCGGCTGGCGTGCCGGCCCTGGCGGTCGGCGACGGCCGCGGCGCCCTGGCCCTGGCCAAGGCCGGCGACAGCACCACCACCTTCGCCAACGCCGGCGACACGGCCGGTTCCAAGAAGAGCGTGCTGAACTACGGCGCCGACTTCAGCGGCTCGATCGCCCGCAAGGCCGCCTCGGCCACCAGCCGCAAGGAAGCCGCCGACTCCGTCAAGACCGAGGTCGACGCCCAGCGCCAGTCGCAGGAGGGCGTCAACCTCGACGAGGAGCTCGTCAACCTGACCACCTACCAGCAGGCGTTCAACGCCTCCGCCCGCCTGATCCAGGCGACGAAGGACATGTTCGATGTCCTCACCAATATCGTTTGAGGTTAAGCCATGACCCGCGTCTCCACCTCCGGCAACTTCGGCGTGATGACCAGCAACCTGATGCGCGCGCAGGTGCTGCAGAACATCGCCGGCGAACAGGTCTCCAGCCAGAAGAACGCCAACGACCTGAAGGGCTACGCCAAGAACGCCGAGGTCCTGACGGCCATGAAGACCGCCCAGGCCAAGGTCGCCGGCTTCCTGGACCAGACCTCGCTGGTCGCCAACCGCCTGGACGTCCAGGACATCGGCATCGGCCAGATCGCCGACGCCACCCAGGACGCCCGCGACGCCATCGCCAACGCCATCGCGGCCGGCAGCGCCGAGACCCTGATGCAGCAGCTGAACGGCGCGTTCGGCGACGTGGTCCAGGGTCTCAACAGCAAGTTCAACGGCCGCTACGTGTTCGCCGGGGCCAAGTCCGACACCATGCCGACCACGGCCACCAGCATGGCCGACCTGACCGCCGGTCCGCCGATCGCCACCCTGTTCACGAACGACCAGTACATCACCAGCAACCGCATCGACGACACCACCTCGGTCGATACGGGCCAGCTGGCCGACAAGCTGGGCACGGGCGTCTACGGCGCCTTCGCCCAGGTCCAGGCCTATGTCGACGCCAACGGCCCGTTCACGGGCAAGCTGACCGAGGCCCAGAGCCAGTTCCTGCAAGGCCTGCTGGCCCCCTTCGACACCGTCAAGAAGGACCTGACCATCGCCCAGGCCCAGAACGGCCTGAACCAGAAGCGCTTCGAGACCGCCCAGACCGACCTCTCGGCCCAGGCCGACACCCTGACCACCATGGTCGGCGGCATCACCGACGTCGACATGGCCGAGGCGGTCACCCGCCTGGAATCGGCCAAGCTGGCCGTCCAGGCCTCGGCCCAGGTGTTCGCGTCCCTGCAGAACTCGTCGCTGCTGAACGTGCTGAGGTAGGGCTGGGCGGAGGGACGCCCCCTCCGTCGGGCTTCGCCCGCCACCTCCCCCGTTTCACGGGGGAGGAGAGACCGCCTGGAATCCTCCTCACCTGTGAAACGGGGGAGGTGGCGCGATGCGAATACGCAGCGTGACGGAGGGGGCGTCACCGCCCGCGACACCCGCAATCTCGCAAAACCGGCCCTGAACCGCTATATGGCCGCGATGGACGCCGACATCGCTCTTCTGGACACCGCCACGACCACCGCCTCCGCCCTCGACCGCGCCGTCGAGCAGGCGCGCGCGGCCGTGGGCCTGCCGGTCGGGACGCGGATCGTCGCGGCGATGTCCGGCGGGGTGGACTCCACCGTCACCGCCGCCCTGCTGGCCAAGGCCGGCTACGACGTGGTGGGCGTGACCTTGCAGCTCTACGACCACGGCGCGGCGATCTCGCGCAAGGGCGCCTGCTGCGCCGGCCAGGACATCATGGACGCCCGCATGGCGGCCGAGCGGATCGGCATCCCGCACTACGTCCTGGACTACGAAAGCCGCTTCAAGGAGCAGGTGATCGAAGACTTCGCCGACGCCTATCTGCGCGGCGAGACGCCGATCCCGTGCGTGCGCTGCAATCAAACTGTGAAGTTCCGCGACCTGCTGGACGTGGCCCGCGACCTGGGCGCCGAGGCCATGGCCACCGGCCACTACGTCCAGCGCGCCATGCCGGCTTCCGGCGGCAACCGCCCGCAGCTGCGCCGCGCCGCCGACCCGGCCAAGGACCAGAGCTATTTCCTGTTCGCCACCACGCCCGAGCAGCTGGACTTCCTGCGCTTCCCGCTGGGCGGCATGGACAAGCCGACCGTGCGCCTGGTGGCCGCCGAGCTGGGCCTGGCCATCGCCGACAAGCCCGACAGCCAGGACATCTGCTTCGTGCCCGAGGGCAAGTACACCACGGTGATCGACCGGATCCGGCCGCAGGGCGCCCTGCCCGGCGACATGGTGCACATGGACGGCCGCGTGCTGGGCCAGCACGAGGGCGTCACCCGCTACACCATCGGCCAGCGCCGGGGCCTGAACATCGCCGTCGGCGACCCGCTGTTCGTCGTCAAGATCGACGCCGACAAGCGCCAGGTCATCGTCGGCCCGCGCGAGGCCCTGCTGACCCAGGCGCTGTCGCTGAAGGAAGGCAACTGGCTGGGCGCCGAGGACAGCCTGGAAGCGGCCGCCGCCAACGGCGCGCCGGTGCTGGCCCGCGTGCGCTCGACCCGCGAACCCGTCCCGGGCCGCCTGGCCCTGGTCGACAATGAACCGCGCCTGGTGTTCGACGTGCTGGAAGAAGGCGTGGCCCCCGGCCAGGCCTGCGTGCTGTACGACCCCGCCGATCCCGAGCGCGTCCTGGGCGGCGGCTTCATCGTGGCCACCGAGCGGGCGGCGCTCTAGGCGTCGCCCCTCGCTCGCCGACGCCTCGAAAATCGGCAAACGCCGCACTTTTCAGCACATTATTGACGACACTGTCAAAACGGCGTCGGCCGACCAATAGTCACGCTAAAATAATTGCCCTCTGCACCGAAAATTCACGTCGCGAGCGAGTGACATACGAAACTTTTATGGCATCTAGAGCGTATCTACTGTGCGCTGCCGTCAAGCTTTTTGACGCTGCTGTAGAATTCGGAGTTGTAGGCCCATGGCTACCGCCGCCTATACTGACAAGCGTCACCAGGACCGGCACGTTTCCTTGACCCGCCTGACGGTGATCGTGGCCAACCTGGCGCTCTGGGCCAGCCTGATCGCCGGCGTCGTGCTGGTCGCGGGCTGACCTAGTCGACGCCCTGTTCCTCGCGGAACAGGCCCTGGACCGCGTACAGCCCCGCCACCTTCAGGTCCTCGAACACCGACCATCGGGCCACATAGTCCAGCTCGGCGCTCCATGACGGCTCGCCCTCGCCGGCGCGGGGCCAGATCATCCCCGGCCGCGCCTCCAGACGCCGCGCGTAATCCGGCAGCCCCTGGCTCAAACTGACATACTGCGACGGCGACTGCGGCCTGGGCCCGATCAGCGACATGTCGCCGTCGATGACGTTGACCGCCGAGGGCAGGTCGGCCAGCCCCGCCTGCCAGAGCGCCCGGTCGAATACGGTCTCGCCGTCAGCCGGCCGGTGAAGACGCCAGCGGCCGAAGATCGCGCCGCCCAGGCCGACGGTCTGCTCGCACGTGAAGACGGGCCCGCTCCGACTGCAACGGATCGCGGCGATCATCAGCACGCCCACCGGTAGGAAGAACACCAGGACGAGGACCGCGCCCAGCACGTCCAACACCCGCTTGCACACGCTTCCGGCGGGACCCACCACGCCGACACGTTCCCTCGCTTCACTCAACGCGAACCCCACTGCACACCGGGCGCCCCCGCCCGAGCGTCCCACGCGAGGGCTTGGACGCTCGAGGGCTTGGAACGCATTCGAAGCGTCGAGGTTCCGACCGAACGTCGGGATCCGAGGCCCGCCGTCTCCGGCGGCCGATATTGCGGCCCGCGCGGAGCGTCCCTACTCTGCGGACCGGGATTTGGGGGCTTCATGCGTATCGTGAGTTTGCTGGCCGTCGCGCTCGCGGCGGCTTCGACCGGCGCCCTCGCGGCCGACCTGACGGCGACCGTGCCGGGCTACACCTATTTCCACCGCGCGGGCGCGACCTTGGCCGACCACGACGCCGCGCTGCGCGGCTGCATCGAGCGGACAGCCCGAACCATCTCGCCCCCGCCGCCCGGCGTCGTGTCGTTCCGCGGCCCTCCTAAAGGCCCGGCCACCGTCAAGGTCGTGGCCGACATCGGCAAGGGCGCGTTCAACGACGGCATGGTCTTCGAGAACATCCACGCGGCCAACATCGAGAACTGCATGGTGGTGCTCGGCTGGGACGTGCGCCAGGTGGACGTGGCGGAGGGCGCCCGCCTGGCCGCCCTGCCGCGCGCCGCCAAGGCCGAATGGCTTTCGTCCCAGGTCGGCGCGCCTCGGCCGGCGAACCCCGCCGCCCGGGCTTTCGCCAACGACGCCCACTGGGGCTCGACCCGGATGTTCGCCCCCAGCGCCCGCCCCGTGAAACCTTCGCTGAGCCTGGCGACCCAGCCCGCGACGACCGTCAGCTTCACCTGGCCGCCCGCCGGCGACGCGCCGCCGATCAAGGCCCTGAAGACCGAACAGGTCGCCGCCGCGCCGGCGGACGCCGCCCTGGTGCTCGTCCGCCTGTCCGGCAAGACGCTCCAGGCCGGACAGCAGCTGGTCTTCAGGCGGACGCACGCCGGTCCCGCCGATACGGCGCCCGACACCTTCGTCGCCGCCTTGCCGTCCAGATGGCTTCCGGCCGACGGCGAGACCTACGACACCGTCCAGGCCTTCGCCGTCCCGCCGGGCGAGTGGCGCCTGTCGGCCATGCGGCGGGACGGGATCACCGTCGACTTCTGCCTGGGCCAGCCGGTCTTCCCGGTCGCCGCCGGCGGAACCGTCTTCGCGGGCTGGTACACGCTGGGCGACCTGCAATGGGGCCCCAGGCTCGATCCCTCGGCCGCCCGGAGCGCGCTCCCCGCCGATCGCGTCGGCCGCCTGAAGGCCGCGGCCTACGCCAACGGCGCGACCGGCGAGTGCGGAGGCACGTACATCTATGCGCTGGAGATCCCCGGCGCGCCGTTCGTCGAGGGCTATCGGGACGGCACGGCGGCCACGCCGGCTCCAGGCCCGGGCGCGGTCGGGCCGAGCCCGCCGCCCGCCACGCCGCGCGCACCCGGCGACCCACCGGCCTCGACGCTCGAGCCCGAGCCGCTGACGCCGATCAAGCCGTCCTTCGGAAGACGACAGGACTAGGCTCCAGGCCCGTCGCGGGGATCAGGCGATCTCGTCGAACCGCAGGCCGATCTTGAACAGGCAGTAGCCGGTCTCGTCGACCAGCCGCGCCACGTCGGGGGCGGTGTCGGCGCGTTGGCGCGCGAGGGTGAAGCGCCAGTCCTCGGGGTCGGCCCCGTCCGGGAACCCCGCCCCGTCCGCCGTCACCAGCCGGTAGGCCGGCTTGGTCCGGTGGACGTGGAAGCGGTAGCTCACTCGGCGGCGATCCCGATCGAGGCCTCCAGGGCCTCGCCGACGGTCAGGGCCTGTTCCTCGTGGATCACCCGGGACAGGTCGCGGCCGTCGACGATCTCGCCGCAAGCCTCGCAGGCCAGCTTGGGATGGAAGTCGCAGCCGCACTTTTTGTGGACGAAGTGCACCGGCCCCTTGCCCACGCCGTAGACGTGCTGGTCGCCCCACTCGGCCATGGTCAGCAGCACCGGCGACAGGGCCCGCCCCTTGGGGGTCAGCACGTATTCCTGGCGCGGCGGACGCTCCGAATAGCGGCGAGGCTCCAGCACCCCGTGGGCCACCAGGCTCTTGAGGCGGGCGGCCAGGACGTTGCGGGCCACGCCCAGCCGTTCCTGCCACTGTTCGAACCGCTTCACGCCCTGGAAGGCGTCGCGGAGGATCAGCAGGGTCCACGGATCGCCGACGACCTCGAGGGTGGCGGCGATGGCGCAGCGTTCGTTGGTGTAGTCGGCGGTACGGCCCATCACGCGAAGGTGAAGCCTTCCGCCAGGGAATGCAAGGGTTGCTTTTGCAGACCCACGCGAGTAGGTTTTTTATAGCAATTGACTCTCTCGGTTGCGCACTGCGCGGCGACGGCGGGATATCCGCATCCTCCGTCGCCCGCTTTTTGCGCGAAACCCTTGCGCTCGACGCGCCAAAGAGGGTTTATTCCGCCGCAAAATCCCCAAGGGTGGAGCCTAACCATGTCCGAGACCTACAAGCCTTCTGGCGATCCGGTCGTCATCGTCTCGTTCGCCCGCACGCCGATGGGTGGGTTCCAGGGGGCGTTGGCCGGGGCCAAGGCCACCGAGCTGGGCGCGACGGCGGTGAAGGCGGCGATCGAGCGGGCCGGGGTCGCGGGCGACCAGGTCGAGCAGATCTTCATGGGCTGCGTCCTGCCCGCGGGCCTGGGCCAGGCGCCCGCCCGCCAGGCCGCGGTCGGGGCGGGCTTGCCGCTCTCGGTCGAGGCCACCACGGTCAACAAGATGTGCGGCAGCGGCATGCAGGCCGCGATCATGGCCCACGACGCCCTGGCGGCCGGCAGCGCCGAGATCATCGTGGCCGGCGGCATGGAGAGCATGACCAACGCCCCCTACCTGCTGACCAAGCACCGCTCGGGCGCGCGCATCGGCCACGACCAGATGTGGGACAGCATGTACCTGGACGGGCTGGAGGACGCCTACACCCCCGGCAAGCTGATGGGCGCCTTCGCCGAGGACAGCGCCGCCACCTACCAGTTCGGCCGCGAGGCCATGGACGACTACGCGGTCAAGGGCCTGGCCAAGGCCCAGAAGGCCGTGACCTCGGGCGCCTTCGACGCCGAGATCACGCCGGTGACCATCACCACCCGCAAGGGCGTCGAGACCGTCAGCCAGGACGAGCAGCCGCTGAAGGCCGACGCCGCCAAGATCCCCACCCTGCGCCCGGCCTTCAGCCGCGACGGTGGGATCACCGCCGCCAACTCTTCCTCGATCAGCGATGGCGCGGCCGCCCTGGTCATGACGCGCGAGAGCGTGGCCAAGCGCCTGGGCCTGCCGATCGTCGCCCGGGTGGCCGCCCACGCCGCCCACGCCCACGAGCCGGGCCTGTTCACCACCGCCCCGGTGCCGGCCATGAAGAAGGCGCTGAAGAAGGCCGGCTGGGACGTCGCCGACGTCGACCTGTTCGAGGTCAACGAGGCCTTCGCCGTGGTCGCCATGATCGCCCAGCAGGAGCTGGGCATCCCCGACGACAAGCTGAACGTCAACGGCGGGGCCTGCGCCCTGGGCCACCCGATCGGCGCCTCGGGCGCGCGCATCCTGTGCACCCTGATCTCGGCCCTCCAGGCGCGCGGCGGCAAGAAGGGCCTGGCCTCCCTGTGCATCGGCGGCGGCGAGGCCACCGCCATGGCGGTGGAGCTGGTCTAGGGCGACCTACCCAAACGCACCCAATCGGTGTCATCCCGGAAGCCTCGTAGAGGCTGTCCGGACCCAGGAGACTGGGCTGATGCGGTGCGCGGCCGCCCCTAGCCGCCCGAGACCGCCTTGGTCAGCAGGTTGATCCGCCGGCCGCCGGGCATCTCGACGTCGCCGCCGGTCCAACCGGCGGGACAGGCCCCCGACCATTCGGCGGTCATGCCCATCTTGTGCTCGCCGTTCATCGCCGGGGAGGACGCGCCCGAGGTGACGCTGGTGACGTCCATGACGTAGCGGGTGTTGAAGTCGCCGACGACGTGGATGGTGCTCTCGGTCTTGCCGCCCGGCCCCATGTCGCAGGTCGAGACCACCGTCCAGCCGCCGTCCGCGCCGCGGGTCATCGACTTGCGCTGGCAGCGCTTGTCCTCGGCCTGGGTGTCCAGCCCCATCTTCTCGTCGCTGGTCTCGTCGACGCAGAAGCGGAAGCTGCGGGTGAAGCCCTGGGCCTTGAGGGTCATGGTCTGGGTCCACAGGCCCGGCTTGCGCTTGGGCCATTGGGTCGGGGCCGGGGCGGTCGCCGCCGGAGCCGGCGCGGCGGCTCCTGGCGCGGCCGGCGCGGCGGTCGTCGCCGTTCCCGCCTTGGGCGCCTCCGCCGTCTTGGTCTCGGATTTCTGACCGCAGGCGGCCAGGGCCGCCAAGGTTCCGCACGCCACGAACACCGCTAGAGACCGCATCGCCCACCTCTTTCGCGCGTTAGCCCCCAGACCCATAACAACCGTGGCGCCCCGCGCCGTCCAGCCCATATGCGAGTCATGACCGAGGCCTTCAGCCACAACCCCGCCAAGAGCCGCTACGAACTGGAGGTCGACGGCCTGATCGCCTTCGCCGACTACCAGCGCAGCGGGCACCGCCTGGTGATCCCCCATGTCGAGGCCGACCCCGCCCTGCGCGGCACCGGCGCCGCCGGCCGCCTGATGCAGCAGGTCGCCCAGACCGCGCGCGGCGAAGGGATGAAGATCGTGCCGCTGTGCAGCTACGCCGCGGCGTGGCTCAAGCGGAACGATCCGGAGATGATCGCCTAGCCCCGCGCGGGGACATGCGCTTGTGCGTGTCCCCCAAATCTCGCACCGCGTCTGTTGGGGACACGCCGCAAGGGCATGTCCCCGATCCTAGGCGGCCTGCTCCGTCAGCCAGTCCCGGAACGCCGCCAGGGCCGGCGTCACCGCCCGCGACTTCAGCCAGGTCAGCCAGTACATCCCCGCCCCCACCTCCAGGGCGAACGGCCGCACCAGCCGGCCTTGCTCCAGGTCGCGGGCGAACATCATCGACGGCGCCAGGGCCACGCCCGCGCCCTGCATGGCCGCCTCGACCATCACCCACGAGCTGTCGAACACCGGGCCGCGGATCGGCGGCGGGGCTAGGCCGGCGGCGGCGAACCAATCGGGCCAGTCGTCGGCGCGGTAGCTGCGCAGCAGCATCTCGGACTTCAGCGCCTCGGGCGTCCTCAGCCGCTCGGCCACGACCGGGGCGCACAGCGGCGTCATCGGGGCGGCGAACAGCGGCGTGGCCTGGGTGCCGTGCCAGGCCCCGTCGCCGAACCGCACGGCGCAGTCCAGCCCCTCGCCGGCGATGTCGATGCGGTTGTTGTTGGTGAACAGGCGCAGGTCGACGAACGGATGCGCCTCCCGGAACGCCGGCAGGCGCGGCAAAAGCCAGCCCACCGCGAAAGTGCCCACCACCCCGACGCTGAGCACCTCCATCACACGACCGGCCGAGAACCGCTCCAGCACGTCGCCCATGCGGTCGAAGCTGTCGCGCACCACCGGCAGCAGGGCCAGGCCCTCGTCGGTCAGGGCCAGGCCGCGCGGCAGACGGCGGAAGAGGCTCGCCCCCAGCCTCTGCTCCAGCCCCTTGACCTGGTGGCTGACGGCGGCCTGGGTCACGCACAGCTCTATGGCGGCGCGGGTGAAGCTCAGATGGCGGGCCGAGGCCTCGAAGGCCCGCAGGGCGTTGAGGGGAAGTTGCGCGCGGCTCATCCAAACCCCTCCATCCCTTTGACCCAAAATTTTCTAGGGTTTCGCGCGAAGTATCATCGTTTGATCGCGGGGTCACCCATCGATCATCTTGCGCGCCATGGAGGACCCGATGATCGACCGACGCCAAGTGTTAACGGCCCTTTCCGCCCTGCCCGCCCTCTCCTTCGCCGCGCCCGCCGCCTCGGCCGCGACGGCGCGCCTGACCAGCGGCATTAGCCGAGGTATCGCCGCCCTGGAGGCCCGCAGCCACGGCCGGCTGGGCGTCTCGGTGCTGGACAGCGCCTCCGGCAAGACCTTCGCCTATCGGGGCGACGAGCGTTTCGCCATGTGCAGCACCTTCAAGGCGCTGGTCGCGGGCCTGATCCTCAAGCGGGTGGACCAGGGCCAGGAGCGGCTGGACCGCCGCATCCCCTACGGCCGCGAAGTGCTGCTGGCCCACTCCCCGGCCACCGAGAAGCATGTCGGCCAGGGCATGACCGTCGGCGCCCTGTGCGAGGCGACGGTCACGCTCAGCGACAACGCCGCCGCCAACCTGCTGCTGATGTCCTTCGGCGGCCCGCCCGCCCTGACGACCTTCGTGCGGGGCCTGGGCGACAAGGTCACCCGGCTGGACGAATACGAGCCCACGCTGAATGTCGTCAGACCCGGCGAAATCCACGACACCACCTCGCCCAACGCCATGCTGGCCACCCTGCGCGCCCTGACCCTGGGTCCCGTCCTGTCGCCGGCCTCGCGCCGGCAGCTGGTCGACTGGCTGGTCGCCAACCAGACCGGCGACGCGCGCCTGCGGGCCGGCCTGCCCGCTGATTGGAAGAAGAAGGGCTGGAAGGTGGGCGACAAGACCGGCAGCTGGGGCGACGACAAGTTCGGGACCACCAACGACATCGCGGTGGTCTGGCCGCCCGGGAAACCGCCGCTGCTGATCACCGCCTATCTCAGCCGCTCCACCCTGGACAACGACGGCCGCAACGCTGTGATCGCCGAAGTCGCGCGCCTGGTCACGGCTGAGGGTTTCGGGTCGTAAAAGGTCGAATACAACCTCAGGGGCGCGGCGATGAGCCGCGCCGCAAGCCACTGTTCTTTAAGGCCTTCGATCTATTCATGCCCTGCCGATCGTCTTAGCTTGAGCTATTGCTGGACGACCCGCGAAAGCAGGGTGATGACAGAGACCTCTTCGACCGCCGCAAGACCAGATTTCGATTGGCCGAAGTCCAGGTGGACCGGGGGTGACATCCTGAAGACCGCGGCCCTGGCCATGATCGCGGCCGTCGGTTACGCCCTCCTGGCCTATCTCTGCGTCGAATTCCCCCGCAACTACGGCCAGGTGGCGCCGATCTGGCTGTCCAACGGTTTCGGCGTGGCCTGCCTGCTGTCCTGCCGCAGCCGCCACTGGCCGGCGATCCTGCTGGGATGCCTCATGGGCGGCCTGGCCGCCGGCGCCCACGTCCAGGACCTGCTGCCGATCAACATCACCCTGGTCAGCTGCAACATCGTCCAGATCTTCCTCTGCGCCTGGGGTATGCGCCGGATCTGCGGCCAGGAGGTCGACCTGGGCCGGGCGCGCGACATGATCGCCTTCGCCCTGATCTGCGGCCTGGCCGTGCCGATCGCCACGGGCATGGTCGCCGCCACGATCCACACGGCCATGCGCGGCGGTGTACTGGCGGCCAATATCGGCGTCTGGTCGCTGGGCGACATCCTGGGCCTGATGACCATCACGCCCTGCCTGCTGGCCCTGGTGCGCGTGCGCCACTACCTGCGCGAACGTCCCCTCTCGATCTCCGGCGTCGTCTGCCTGCTGCTGCTGCTGGTGGTCACCGTCGGCGTCTTCACCCAGCCCCGCCCCGTGCTGTTCATCGTGCCGCCCATGATGCTGCTGGTCGCCTGGCGCCTGGAGGTGTTGGGCGCGGCGCTGAGCGCCACCCTGGTGGCCGTCGTCGCGGTGATCTTCACCATGGCCGGCCACGGCCCGATCACCCTGCTGGCCAGCGGCTCGCCCGACCAGGCGATCGTGCTGCAGCTGTTCCTGGCCGTGGCGATCTTCATCAGCCTGCCCGTGGCCTCGATCCAGCGCCACCGCCGCCAGATCCTGCAGGACATGACCGAGGCCAACGCCGCGGCGGCCCGCAGCGAGGCCCGCTTCCGCCAGCTGGCCGAGAACGCCCAGGACATGATCGTCCACAGCAACCTGCGCGGCGTGATCCAGTACGTCTCGCCCGCCTGCGTCACCATGCTGGGCTACGCGCCCGAGGAGCTGGTCGGCCGCGAGGGCATGATGACCGTCCACGACGACGACCGCGAGCACATCCGCGCCATCGTCGTCGAGCAGATCGCCCACATGACGGCCCACCACGACAACGGCCCGACCCGCGTCGAGTACCGGGCCATCCGCAAAGACGGCCAGGTGATCTGGCTGGAGTCCCGCCCCGGCCTGCAGCGCGATCCGCTGACCGGCGCCATCACCGGCATCACCGACGTGGTCCGCGACGTCACCGAGCAGAAGGCCATGGAGCGCCAGCTGCGCGAGGCCCGCAACGAGGCCGAGGCCGCCGCCGCGGTGAAGGGCGAGTTCCTGGCCAATATGAGCCACGAGCTGCGCACGCCGCTGACCTCGGTGCTGGGCTTCGCCCGCCTGGTCGACGACGAGCCCGACCTGTCGACCGACGCCCGCCGCTTCATCGGCCGGGTGCTGAGCGGCGGCAAGGCGCTGCTGACCACCATCAACGACATCCTGGACTTCTCGAAGCTGGAGGCCGGCCAGCTGGAGCTGAAGCGCGAGCCCGTCGCCCCCGCCCCGCTGATCGAGGAGGCGCTGGACCTGTTCTCCCTGGAGGCCGGGGCCCGGGGCGTGGCCCTGCGCACCGAGGGCCTGGAGACCCTGCCCGCCGACCTGCTGATCGACGGCGGCCGCCTGCGCCAGGTGCTGCTGAACCTGATCGGCAACGCCGCCAAGTTCACCGAGGCCGGATCGATCACCGTCACGGCCGCCTACGACGTCGCCGAGGAGCGGCTGAGCGTCTCGGTCGCCGACACCGGCCCGGGCATCGCCCCCGAAGACGTGGACCTGCTGTTCCGCCGCTTCTCGCAGGTGGACGCCGGCCTGACGCGCAAGCACGGCGGCACGGGCCTGGGCTTGGCCATCTGCAAGGGCCTGGTCGAGGCGATGGGCGGCCAGATCGGCGTCGTCAGCGTTCCGGGCCGCGGCGCCTGCTTCAGCTTCGACGTGCTGGCCCCGTCGACGGCCCACGCCGAGGCCCCGTCCGCCCTGGAGGCCGCCGCCGCCCTGCTGCCGCCCGCCTGCCGGGTGCTGGTGGTGGACGACAATCCGGCCAACCGCGAACTGGTCAACGCCATCCTCTCCGCCATGGGCGCCGAGGTGACCGAGGCCGTGGACGGCGAGGAAGGCGTGGCCGCCGCCGCGGCCGAACGCTTCGACGCCATCCTGATGGACCTGCGCATGCCCCGCCTGGACGGCGCCCAGGCCGCCGTGCGCATCCGCGGCGAAGGCGGCCCCAGCGCCAGCGCCCCGATCATCGCCTTCTCGGCCGACGCCCGCCCGGGCGGCCCCGGCGGGGTGTTCGACGGGGCGGTGTCCAAGCCGATGACCGCCGCCGGCCTGGTCGACGCGCTGAACACGGCCATGGCAAAGTCCGCCGAGGCGGCCTGACGCAACTCGAATAACATCGATCGTCGAGATTGCGCGTCGGACGGGGCAGGCTAGGATCGCGCCGCCTTTCCCCCAGGAGCGCCTCCCATGAGCGACGAACTCGTCTTCTACACCAACCCGATGTCGCGCGGCCGGATCATCCGCTGGATGCTGGAAGAGGTCGGCGCGCCCTATCGCACGGTGGTGCTCGACTACGCCTCGTCGATGAAGGCGCCCGAGTACCTGGCGGTCAATCCGATGGGCAAGGTGCCGGCCATCACCCATCGCGGCGTGACGGTCACCGAGGGCGCGGCCATCTGCGCCTATCTGGCCGACGCCTTCCCCGAGGCCGGCCTGGCCCCGCCCGTCGGCTCGCCCGAGCGCGGGACCTACTATCGCTGGCTGATGTTCGGCTGCGGGCCCGTCGAGGCGGCGGTGACCAACAAGTCGTTGGGCTTCGTGGTCCCGGAGGACCGCAAACCGATGGCTGGCTACGGCTGCCTGGAAGACACGCTCAACGCGTTGGAAACGGCGGTCGGCGGCAAGCAGTACATCGTCGGCGACACGTTCTCGGCGGCCGACGTCTATGTGGGCGCCCAGATCGGCTGGGGCATGATGTTCGGCACGATCGAGAAGCGCCCGGCGTTCGAGGCCTACTGGGCCGGCATCAGCCAGCGCCCGGCGGCCAAGCGGGCTTCCGAGATCGACGACGCCCTGATCGCGGCGGCGAAGGAGGCGGCGCCGGCCTAGGCGGCCCGCCGCGAAAACTCCCCCGTCAGCCACTCCATGAACACCCGCACGCGCGGCGGGATGTGGCGGGCCTGGGGGTAGAGCAGCGACACCGGCGTGGGGCTGGGCGGGAAGTCGGGCAGGATCTCGACCAGCCGCCCGGCCTCCAGGTCGGCCTGGGCGTGGTAGCGCGGGATCTGGATGATCCCCAGGCCCTGGCGCGCGGCGACGATGTTGGTCTCGGCCCCGGTCACCGACAGCACGGCCGGCAGGGTCACGACCCTCAGGGCGCCGCCGACCGTGAACTCCAGCGGGAAATGCTCGCCTGTCGCCGACGAGACGAAGCCGATCATCACGTGGCCGCCGCCCTGCTCGGTTTTGGCCGTCAGGTCGTCGGGCGTGGTCGGGACGCCGCGCCGTTCCAGATAGCTCGGCGCGGCGCAGGTCACCTCGTCCAGCAGGCCCACCCGGCGGGCGATCATGGCGCTGTCCTTCAGGTCGCCGACCCGCAGCACGCAGTCGACGCCCTCGCGCACCAGGTCCACCAGCCGGTCGCCCTCGCCCAGGTGCAGGCGGATGTCGGGATAGCGCTCCAGGAAGGCCGGCAGGCCCGGCAGCAGGAAGTGGCGGGCCAGGGTGCCGTGCACGTCCACCCGCAGCAGGCCGCGCGGCTTGGCGTCGCTGAACTCGGCCTCGGCGTCCTCCAGCTCGCCCAGGATGGTCAGGCAGCGGCGATAGAAGGCCTCGCCGTCCAGGGTGGGGCTGACATGGCGCGTGGTCCGCTGCAGCAGACGCACGCCCAGCCGCGCCTCCAGCTGCTTGACCCCCTCGGTGGCCGTCGAGGCCGGCAGGTTCAGGTCCAGGGCCGCCTGGCTGAAGCTGCGTCGCTCCACGATGCGGACGAACAGGCGCATGGCGTCGAAGCGGTCCAGGACGGCGTCTCCATTATTCGCAAATCTGAATAATGTTGTCGAATATCGGATGATTATCTCCGTCCGTCAAAGGCTCATCTTCTCCTCACAGCCGACGCGGTGTCGGCCTGGAGAGACGAAATGACCAACCAAAGCAACAAGGTAGCGATCGTCACCGGCACCTCGGGCGGCATCGGCGCGGCGGTTTCGGAACGCCTGGCCCGCGACGGCTTCACCGTCGTCGTCAACTACGCCGGCAAGGCCCAGCCGGCCGAGGACCTGGTCCGCACGATCGAGGCGGCCGGCGGCAAGGCCGTCGCCCACCAGGCCGACATCGCCGACCCCGAGGCGGTCCGCAAGATGTTCGAGGCCGCCCGCACGGCCTTCGGCGGCGTCGACGTGCTGGTCAACAACGCCGGGATCATGAAGCTGGCCACGATCGCCGACAGCGACGACGCCCTGTTCGACAGCCAGATCGCCGTCAACCTGAAAGGGACGTTCAACACCCTGCGCGAGGCGGCCCGGCAACTGCGCGACGGCGGGCGGATCGTCAACGTCTCGTCCAGCGTGGTGGGCCTGCTGCAGCCGACCTACGGCGTCTACGCGGCGACCAAGGCGGCGGTCGAGGCCATGACCAGCATCCTGACCAAGGAGCTGCGCGGCCGGAACATCACCGTCAACGCCATCGCCCCCGGACCGACGGCCACGAAGCTGTTCCTCGACGGCAAGCCGCAGGCGGTGATCGACCACCTGGCCAAGCTGGCCCCGCTGGAACGCCTGGGCCAGCCCGAGGACATCGCCGCCGCCATCGCCTTCCTGGTCGGCCCCGACGGCTCGTGGATCAACGGCCAGACCCTGCGCGCCAACGGCGGGATCATCTGATCCCCCACCCCGCCTTCACGCCCCTCCCCGACACACCCCTTCAAGGACAAGTCCAATGACCACCCAGAACCAAGTGATCGTCGTCACCGGCGCCTCCAGCGGCTTCGGTCTGCTCAGCGCCCAGGCCCTGGCCCGCCAAGGCCACACCGTCTACGCCTCGATGCGCGAGACGGAAGGCCGCAACGCGCCGCGGGTCGCCGAGATCGCCGCCTACGCCAAGGACAACGGCGTCGACCTGCGCACGGTCGAGCTGGACGTCGCCAGCGACGCCTCGGTCGAGGCCGGGATCGCCAGGATCATCGCCGACAACGGCCGCCTGGACGTGATCGTCCACAACGCCGGCCACATGAGCTTCGGCCCGGCCGAGGCCTTCACGCCCGAGCAGTTCGCCCAGCTCTACGACGTCAACGTGCTGTCGACCCAGCGGGTCAACCGCGCCGCCCTTCCGCAGCTGCGCAAGCAGGGCAAGGGGCTGGTGGTCTGGGTCTCGTCCAGCTCGACGCGCGGCGGCACCCCGCCCTACCTGTCGCCCTATTTCGCGGCCAAGGCGGCGATGGACAGCCTGGCGGTGTCGTACTCCACCGAGCTGGCGCGCTGGGGGATCGAGACCTCGATCATCGTGCCCGGCGCCTTCACCCAGGGCACCAACCACTTCGCCCACTCCGGCAAGCCGGCCGACGCCGCGCGGGCCGCCGAATATGACGACGGCCCCTACAAGGGCGTGGCCAAGATGGCGCTGGACGGCCTGGCCGCCCTGGAGCCGGCCGACGCCGACGCGGGCGAGGTGGCGCGGGCCATCGCCAAGGTGGTCGACACCGAATTCGGCAAGCGTCCGTTCCGCGTCCACATCGACCCGTCGCAGGACGGCGCCGAGGTCGTCAACGGCGTGGCCGACCGGGTGCGGGCCGAGATGTACCGCCGGATCGGCCTGGAGGACCTGCTGAAGCCCGCCACGATCGGCTGACGCCCATAAAAATCCGCCCGCCCCGGCGAAGGTCGGGACCCAGGCCGCCCATCCCGACCCGCCTCCACGACAGGTTCGGAAAACCGGCTTGGGTCCCGATGTTCGTCAGGACGAGCGGAGAGAAGGGATCATCGCCCAGCCGGACGCAGGGCGATGATCGCGTTCAGGACCTGCTAGGCCAGGACCTGGATCACCACGCGGCGGTTCTGGGCGCGGCCGTCGGGGGTGTCGTTGGGGGCCACCGGATCGTCCTCGCCGTACGAGATGGTGGCCATGCGGTTCAGGGGCACGCCCTGCTTGCTGAGGAACTTGCGCACTGTCTCGGCGCGCTCGCCGCCCAGGCCTTCGTTGTACTTCGGGTCGCCGGTGTTGTCGGTGAAGCCCTGGATCTCGAGATAGACGTTCTTGTTGTCGCCCTTCAGCTTGCTGGCGAAGTCGGCCAGGCGCTGTTCGGCTTCCGGCGACAGCTCATGCTGGTTGGTGGGGAACTTCACAGAGTCGTCGCTCAGCACCACCGAGTACAGGAACTTGCCTTCCGCCAGCTTGCCGGCGTCGGTCGCACGCTTCAGCGCTTCCTGGCTAGTGCGGTCCACCTCGGCCAGTTTGCTGTCGGTGCTGTCGACCCGCGTGTTCACCGCGCCGACCTGATCGTTGACGTAGCCCTTGGTCGCGCAGCCGCTGACCGCCAGGCCGCCAGCCACCAGAGCGCTCACCATCATCATCTTATAATTCACGCTAATCATGGGACACCCTTCCACCTTTGTTTCAACTCCGAGCACCAAGCTGAACCGTTCGACAGTTCAGCAGCGGCGCTTCGTCAGTTGAAAACCGACATTCGAAAGAGGCGAATTCTGGGCCTGTTCTAGACAGACTTAGCCATTCTCACGAACATCTCTACGCCGCTTCTTAGTAACGCGCGCGTACGCGCAAACCGGCCAAAGGTTCCCGATAAATATTTGCGATATGTGAGGGCTGAGAGGTCATCCTGGACCTCTTTTCCGCTCTTCGCCAGACAGAAAAAACGGGCGCGCCCATCGGACGCGCCCGCTCCAGATTCGACGGTGACGCAGCGTTACTGCAGCGTCGCCTTGCCGATCCTCAGGCCGTCGGCGCCGGCGCCGACCGAGATCACCCCGCCGTCCTCCAGCTCGCCGGCCAGCAGCTTCTTGGCGATCGGGTCGATCAGGTCCTTCTGGATCACGCGCTTGAGCGGGCGCGCGCCGTAGACCGGGTCGTAGCCCTTGTCGGCCAGCCACCGCAGGGCCTCGGGATCGAGGGCCAGGGTCATGCGGCGCTCGGCCAGCATCTTGTCTACCCGCTGCAGCTGGATGCGGACGATGTCGCCCATGTTCGCGCGCGACAGGCGCTTGAACAGGATGATCTCGTCGATCCGGTTGAGGAACTCGGGGCGGAAGTGGCCGCGCACCGTGTTCATCACCATCGGCCGGACCTCCTCCACGTCCTCGCCGTCTTCCTGGCTGGCCAGGTACTCGGCGCCGAGGTTGGAGGTCATGATGATCAGGGTGTTCCTGAAGTCGACCGTCCGGCCTTGGCCGTCCGTGAGGCGGCCATCATCCAACACTTGAAGGAGCACGTTGAAGACGTCCGGGTGGGCCTTCTCGATCTCGTCGAACAGCACCACCTGGTACGGACGCCGGCGCACCGCTTCCGTCAGCGCACCGCCCTCGTCGTAGCCGACATAGCCGGGAGGCGCGCCGATCAGGCGGCTGACCGAGTGCTTCTCCATGTACTCCGACATGTCCATGCGGGTGATCGCATGCTCGTCGGCGAACAGGAACTCGGCCAGGCTCTTGGTCAGCTCGGTCTTGCCCACGCCCGTCGGGCCCAGGAACAGGAACGAGCCGATCGGCTTGGACGGGTCGTGCAGGCCGGCCCGGGCGCGGCGGACGGCGTCCGACACGGCTTCCAGCGCCTCGTCCTGACCCACCACGCGGCCGCGCAGCTGGTCTTCCATCTTCAGCAGCTTCTCGCGCTCGCCTTCCAGCATCTTCTCGACCGGCACGCCGGTCCAGCGGCTGACGACGGCGGCGATCTGCTCGGCGTCGACGACTTCCGGCGTCAGGGCCTTTTCAGCCCCGCCCGTCTCGCCGGCCTCGGCTTCCGCCAGGCGGCGCTCCAGGGCCGGGATCTCGCCGTACTGGATCTGGCCCGCGCGGGCGAAGTCGCCGGCGCGCTGAGCGGTCGCCAGGTCGGCGCGCAGGCGGTCCAGGGCCTCGCGGGCCTGGGCGGCGCCGCCGACCTTGTCCTTCTCGGCCTTCCAGCGAGCGGTCATCTCGTCGCTGCGGAACTGCAGGTCGTCGATCTCGACCTCCAGGTTCTCCAGCCGCTGCTTGGAGGCCTGGTCGGTCTCCTTGGACAGGGCCTCGCGCTCGATCTTCAGCTGCACCAGGCGGCGGTCGATCTCGTCCAGCTCCTCGGGCTTGGAGTCGATGGCCATGCGCACGCGGCTGGCGGCCTCGTCGACCAGGTCGATGGCCTTGTCGGGCAGGAAGCGGTCGGCGATGTAGCGGTTGCTGAGCGTGGCGGCGGCGACGATGGCGGAGTCGCTGATGCGCACGCCGTGGTGCACCTCGTACTTCTCCTTCAGGCCGCGCAGGATCGAGACGGTGTCCTCCACCGTCGGCTCCTGCACGAACACCGGCTGGAAGCGACGGGCCAGGGCCGCGTCCTTCTCGACGTGCTTGCGGTACTCGTCCAGCGTGGTGGCGCCCACGCAGTGCAGCTCGCCGCGCGCCAGGGCGGGCTTGAGCAGGTTGGAGGCGTCCATCGCCCCGTCGCCCTTCCCGGCCCCGACCAGGGTGTGCATCTCGTCGATGAACAGGATGATCGAGCCCTCGGCGGCCGTGACCTCGCCGAGCACGGCCTTCAGCCGCTCTTCGAACTCGCCGCGATACTTCGCGCCGGCGATCAGGCTGCCCATGTCCAGCGACAGCAGCTTCTTGTCCTTCAGGCTCTCGGGCACGTCGCCGTTGACAATGCGCTGGGCCAGGCCTTCGACGATGGCGGTCTTGCCGACCCCGGGCTCGCCGATCAGGACGGGATTGTTCTTGGTGCGGCGCGACAGGACCTGGATCGTGCGGCGGATCTCCTCGTCGCGGCCGATCACCGGGTCGATCTTGCCGTCGCGGGCCGCCTGGGTCAGGTCGCGGGCGTAACGCTTCAGGGCGTCATAGCCGTCCTCGCTGGAGGCGCTGTCGGCGGTGCGGCCCTTGCGGATGGCCGCGGCGGCCGTCTCCAGCCCCTGGGCCGTGGCCCCGGCGTCCTTGAGGATCTTGGCCGCGTCGCCGCCTTCCTTGGCTATGGCGATCAGCAGGCGCTCGGTGGTGACGAAGGCGTCGCCGGCCTTTTTCGCCCCAGTCTCGGCCGCGTCGAAGACGCGAGCCGTGTCGGGCTTCATGTAGAGCTGGCCGCCGGCGCCGTCGACGCGCGGGGTCTTGGCCAGCAGGGCGTCCACGGCCGCGTCGGCCGCGTCGGGCCGGCCGCCGGCGTTCTGGATCAGGGTGCGGCTCAGGCCGTCCTTCTCCTCGAGCAGGACCTTGAGCAGGTGTTCGGGCCCCAGTTGCTGGTGCCCCTTGGCCAGGGCCAGGCTCTGGGCCGACTGGACCGCGGACTTGGCGCGGTCGGAATAGAGATCGATCTTCATACGGTATCCCCTCCAAAGGCGGATTTGGGCCGTTCGCCTCCATCGAGCACGAACGACCTCGAACAGGGATTTAGGTGTGGCCGATCAGCCACACAAGGTTCACCAGCCGCGTTGGACGATATAGTTTTGCAGGGCCGCGATCCGGGTGGCGTCCGACGGGTGGGTCGAGGCGAACTGCGGCGTGCCGGACCCGCCCTGGGCCTGCATGTGCTCCCACAGGGTCACCGCCTCGCGCGGGCGATAGCCGGCCCGCTGCATGTAGTCGACGCCCAGGCGGTCGGCCTCCAGTTCCTGCTTGCGCGAGAACGGCAGCAGGATGCCGTACTTGGCCGCGTCGCCGCCGTAGGTCGAGATCGCCCGCCCTGTGTCGCCGCCCGCATAGGCGCCCAGGACGCCCAGCAGCAGGCTGGAGGTCATGTTCTGCGACTGGCGCTCGGCGGCGTGGTGGGCCACGACGTGGCCGGTCTC
Organism: Caulobacter sp. CCG-8; assembly: GCF_037402475.1. NCBI lineage: Bacteria > Pseudomonadati > Pseudomonadota > Alphaproteobacteria > Caulobacterales > Caulobacteraceae > Caulobacter > Caulobacter sp. CCG-8. The sequence continues at coordinate 187,537 of NZ_JBBEUD010000009.1, read as the reverse complement.
GTGGCCGATCACGGCGGCCAGCTGGTCGTCGTTGTCGACGATCTTCAACAGGCCGGTGGTGACCCCCACATGGCCGCCGGGCAGCACGAAGGCGTTGGGCGAGGCGTCCTCGAACACCGCGTAGTCCCAGGGCCGGTCACCCAGGCCTGCGGCGTTGACCACCCGCTGGCCCACGGCGCGGACACGGGCGTTGGCCGCCTTGTCGGGACTGACCTTGCTCTTGGTCAGGGCCTGGTTCCAGGCCTGCTCGCCGGCCTTGGTCAGGCTGGAGTCGTCGACGATCGTCATCTGCTGACGACCCAGCTCGGGATTGTACGCGCAGGCCGACAGCGCCAGGGCGGCGAGGCCGAGGGAAAAGATGCGACGCATGATGTCTCTCCAGCACGAGCCAGAACCGCTACCGATTGTATCGGCGCGGCCCGGGCCCGAACAGATCAGGGTTCACCCGATATCGGGAAAGCGCGCGGGGCGGGTCACTTCCCGTCCGCGTACAGCTTGACCACCTCGTACAGGAACTGGCGGCCGTTCATCAGGGCCTTGACCTGGATGCGCTCGTTCAGGCCGTGGATGTGGTCGCCGTCCACGCCCGCCATCAGGCCCGACAGGCCGTAGGTCGGGACGCCCGCCGCGTTGGTGAAGCGGCCGTCGGTGGCGCCGGTCAGCATGGCCGGGATGAACGGGACGCCCGGCCAGATCTTGGCGGCGACCTTGGTGGCCGGGGCCATGATCCGGGGCGTCAGCGGCGGCGGCGGGCTGACCGGATCGGGGTCCTGGGCCAGGGTGATCTTGATGGCCGGATCAGCGACGATCTCCTGGAGTTGGTCGCGGATGACCTTGGGGTCGTTGCCCGGCAGGATGCGGCAGTTGACGTTGGCCTTGGCGCGCTGCGGCAGGGCGTTGGGCGCGTGGCCGGCCTCGACCATGGTGGCCACGCACGTGGTGCGCATCATGCTGTTGCGGCCCGGGTCGCGGGCCAGGATGGCGGCGGCCGCCGCGTCGCCCGGATTGGCGACCATGGCGCGCATGGCGCCGGCCACCTCGGGATCGGGCTCGATCTTGGCGTTCTGCTCGTAATAGCCCTTGGTGGCGTCGTTCAGGGCGATCGGGAAGTCGTAGGCGCCCAGCCGCGCCAGGCCGTTGGCCAGGTGGTAGATCGCGTTGTCCTTGATCGGGCGCGACGAGTGGCCGCCGGCGTTCGTCACTTCCAGCGTGTAGTCCATATAGACCTTCTCGCCGACCTGGATGCCCAGCAGGCGGGGCTGGCCCTTCTCGTCCAGCTGGCTGTCGTCGCCCTCGTTCAGGGCGAAGTCGGCCTTCATGGCCTGCGGATACTTCTCCAGCAGCCAGGGCACGCTGTTGAACTGGCCGCCCTCCTCGCCGCAGGTGAGGGCCAGCTTGATGTCGCGCTTGGGCTTGAAGCCCTCCTGCTTGTAGCGGACCAGGCTGTCGGTGAAGATCGCCGCCATGGCTTTGTCGTCGCTGGCGCCGCGGGCGTAGAAGTAGCCGTTCTCCTCGACCAGCTTGAACGGATCGCGCTCCCAGTCCTCGCGCTTGGCCTCGACCACATCGATGTGGGCCATCAGCAGGATCGCCCCGGCCTTGGGGTCCTTGCCGTGCAGGGTGGCCAGCAGGGCGCCGGCCTTGGGGTGCTCGTCGGGGAAGACCACCTTGATGTCGCTGTCGGCGAAGCCCGCCGCCTTCAGCCGCGCGCCCATGGCCTGGGCCGCCGCCGTGCAGCTGCCGACCGAGGCGGTGGTGTTGATCTCGACCAGCTCCTTGTAGAGCCCGCGGAAGGCGGCTTCATCCGCCGACTGAGCTTTGGCGGAGGTCGCGGCCAGGGCCGGCGCGACAAGCGCCGACAAGGCGGCCGCCGTCAGGAGAAAGGTCTTGGTCTTGCCGCGCACGGTCGCCCCCTAATGTTGTTGGGCGCGAGGCTAGGCGGGGTTTGGCGTCGAACGCAATGGGGGACGCCCAAAACGACGTCATCCCCCGGCGAGGCCGAGGGATGACTGAAGATCAGGCGATCGGTGGAGAGGTTCAGACCTCTTCCGACTCCGGCGCGGCGCTGCCTTCGAAGCTGCGCGGGGCGCGGCGGCGCTTGGGCTTGGCCGGAGCCTCGCCTTCGTCCGAGGTCGGCGCCGTCGGCGCGGCGTCGGCGGGAGCCTCGGCGCGGGGCGACTTGCGGCCCAGGAAGGCCGGGGCGTGGCTGACGTCGCCGTCCTGGCCGCGCAGCAGCGGCGAGGCCGGGGCCTCGGCGGTCAGCGGCGTGGCCTGCGGCTCGATCACGGCCATCGGATCGCGGTCGCGCGGGGCGCGGTCGCGGCGCGGACGCTCGCGGCGACCCTCGCCGCCCTCGCGGGCCTGGCCTTCGCCCTCGGCGGCGGGTCGATCCTCACGGGGGCGGTCCTCGCGGGGACGCTCGTCGCGGAAGCGGTCTTCCCGCGGACGATCGTCGCGGGGACGGTCATCCCGGGGCCGATCCTCGCGAGGCCGGTCGTCGCGCGGGCGGTCGTCACGGGGACGATCATCGCGCGGACGATCGTCACGCTGGCCGTCGCGGGGGCGGTCGTCGCGGTCGCGCCAGCGGTCGCGGCGGCCCTGGCCGTCGCGGTCACGGTCGCGGTTCTGGTTGTTGTCGCGCTGGCCGTCGCGGGGACGGTCGTCGCGTTGCCCGTCACGCGGACGATCATCACGGGGGCGATCCTCGCGGGGACGGTTCTCGAACCGGTCGCGGCGGCCTTCGCCCTGGCCTTCGCCGCCCTCGCCCTCGGCCGGAGCCTCGGTCTGGGTCGCCTCGGGGGTTTCGGGCTGTTCTTCGGGCTCGGCCTCGAAGTCGATCTCGTACGCCGAATAGGCGTCCTTGCCGATGATGTCGCTGACCGGACGATTCGGCTGGATGGCGCGCAGGACCCGGAAATAGTGCTCGGCGTGCTGCAGGTAGTTCTCGGCCAGGACCCGGTCGCCGGACGACGTCGCGTCGCGGGCCAGCTGCTGGTACTTCTCGTAGACGCTCTGGGCCGCCCCGCGCACCTTCACGCCTTCGGGGCCGTTCGAATCGAAGGCCCGGTTGGCGTTGTGCTGCTGAGGCTTACCGCCGCTACCCGCCCCGCCGCGATTGTTGCGGCCGCGCTGGCGCTTCATGCCCTTGAAATCTCTCATCTTCTCTTCTGAACCTGTCCGGCGGCGATCGACGCGTCCGGTGTTTGGCCTCTGGAGCGGAGTGGAACCGTGTTGGGTCCTGCCTTCGATGTTCTAGAGACGCTGGTTTCCGTAGAGCCTCCGCCCGGTTCGGGCGCGGCGATCAGCCGGGTCGGCCGGTCGCGCCTGCCAGGGGAGTATCGCGATCATCGAGATGATCGCTGTTCCCGTCACCCGGCGTTTTGGAAGGAGACGTTATTCGTCTACCGCCTCACGACAGGGTTTCCAAGGAATTTTTCAAAACGGCTATTTCGTACCGGTGACAACGCGGTCGTTGACCGACAGATCCTTGATGGTCCGCACGTTCTTCGCGCCGGCCGCCTTGAACAGGGCCTCCACGGCCTCCGACTGGTCGTAGCCGATCTCGACGGCGAACATCGCGCCGGGCTTGAGCACCCGCAGGATCTCGCCGGCCAGGAAGCGATAGGCGTCCAGGCCGTCCGGGCCGCCGTCCAGGGCCAGGCGCGGCTCGTGGTCGCGCACCTCGGGCTCCAGGGTCTCGATCACGTCGGTGGCGATGTAGGGCGGGTTGGACACCACCAGGTCGAAGCTCTCGTCGCCCAGGCCGTTGGTCCAGTCGCCGCGCAGCAGGGCCACGCGGCCGGACAGGTCCAGGTTGGCGGCGTTCTCGCGAGCCACGGCCAGGGCCTCCTCCGAGACGTCGATGCCCAGCCCCTTGGCGGCCGGGCGCTCGGCCAGCACCGCCAGCAGGATCGTGCCCGAGCCGACGCCCAGGTCCAGCATGTTGAAGCTCATGGCCTCGGGGAAGGCCCTCAGCACCTCGTCGACGATGACCTCGGTCTCGGGGCGCGGGGTCAGGACGTCCTTGTTGACCTGCAGCAGGATCTTCCAGAACCCCTTGCGGCCGATGATGTGGCTGACCGGCTCGCGCGCGACGCGGCGGTTCAGGAAGTCCTCGAGGGTCGCCATCTGGGCGTCGGTCAGCACGCGGTAGGGATCGCTGATGATGTCGGTACGGGTGACGTCGGCGGCCACCTCCAGCAGCAGGCGGGCGTCGATGGCCGGCTGGTCGATCTGAACGGACTTCAGACGATCCTTGGCGGCGTTCCAGGCTTTGACGAGGGTCAGGGTCATGAGGCGGGGTCTTACTCCGCCTCGCGCGCGGAGGCGACCTCTCGGTGTTCAAATTTCGTCAGGCGAGGCTGACCTCGTCCCCCTCGCGCACAGCCCCGCCCTCGTCCACGCGCAGGTAGACGCCGCACAGCATGTGGCCGTAGTGGTCGAACAGGGCCTTCACGATCTCGATGTCGCGCTCGGCGGTGACCGGGTCGACGTGGGTGGCGGCGCAGCGGACGATGGGCTTCAGCACCTCCGCCCTCGCCTCGCCCACCCTCATCGCCCGGCCGGTCCAGTCGTTCTCGGCCCAGGCCGGCCAGCCCTCGACATAGAGGTTGGCGCGGAAGCGCAGGGGATCGACCGGCCGGCCCAGCCGGGCCTCCAGGTCGCGCACGCTGGCCAGGTTGACGATCGAGACATAGCCGCTGCGGCTGTCCATGAACCGGTGGTCGCCCGGCCCCTCGACCACGCGCAGCGGGCCCTGGGCCTCGTCGCCCAGCAGGCCGGCCAGCCAGGCCTCGAAGCCCCGTCGCCCCTCGGCCTCGCGCAGGTCGCCGGCGAAGTCCGGCCGGCCCTCGGCGCGGGCGCTGAACACCCCGCTCGCCTCGTCATAGGCGGTGCGGGCCTTGGCCACGGCCGGGATCTTGGCCAGCACCGTGAACCGCATCTTCGAGATGTGGCCCGGGGCTTCGGGATCGAAGCCGCTGGGGCCGTCCTCGACGGCGTACAGCCGGTCGCACGGGAAGCACCGGCCCGCGACCAGCTCGGCCCCCGCCAGGCGCTCGGGCGTGAACCCCTTGACGGGGTGACGGTAGAGGCTGGCGATCCGGGCGTGCATGGCGCACAAGGTCGGCGACGACTCGGGGCTTGGCAAGGTCGCGATCCGTGCGTTCGGGCGGAACGGAGCGGCGCCGCGCGTGTTCCTCCAGCGGAGGGCCAGACCATGACCGACACCGTTCCGCGACGCCCCATCCGGTCGTGGATCGCCTCGCGGCCCTATCATCTGGCGCCCTGGATCGCCCTGCTGGCCCTGGTCCCGTTCGTCCTGCCGCGACGCGGGCCGGCCCTGGCGCCCAACGAGACGCAGCTGGACCACCCGCCCGGCCTCTCCGAGGACCGGGCCATGCCGCCGCAGGAGTTCGACAAGGCCGAGCCGATGCGCGGCCGCGCCGCCCGGCATCCGCACCGCATCCCCGTCCTGGGCTGGCGCGACATCCTGTGGCGCACCTTCCGCGAGATCAGCGTCGACCGCCTGCCCGCCGTGGCCGGCGGCGTGACCTTCTACACCCTGCTGGCCATCTTCCCGGCCATCGGCGCCTTCGTGTCGCTGTACGGCCTGTTCGCCGACGTCGCGGCGGTCGAGAAGCAGCTGCAGGACATGTCGACCGTCTTCCCGGCCAGCGTCGTCAACATCGTCGGCGAGCAGATGCTGCGCCTGGCCAGCCAGGAACAGGCCAAGCTGGGCGTGGCCTTCGTGGTCAGCCTGCTGCTGTCGATCTGGAGCGCCAACGCCAGCATGAAGGCGCTCTTCGACGGGCTGAACATCGCCTATGACGAGGACGAGAAGCGCAACTACGTCACCAAGACGCTCTGGACCTACGCCTTCACCCTCTGCGCCCTGATCTACGCGGTCGTCCTGGCCGGCGTGCTGATCGCCGCGCCCGTGGTGTTCGACCGGATCGGCCTCTCCGCCGCGGCGGTGTTCTGGATCCCGCTGCGCTGGCTGATCGTGCTGGGCGTGACGGCGTTCGCCTTCGCCATGCTCTACCGCTTCGCCCCCTGCCGCGCCCGGCCGCGCTGGCGCTGGGTGATCTGGGGCTCGGTGTTCGGGGCGGCGGCCTGGCTGGGCGGGTCGCTGGGCTTCTCGGTCTATGTGAACCGCGTGGCCCACTACGACGCCACCTACGGCCCGCTGGGGACGGTGATCGCCTTCATGGTCTGGATGTGGTTCTCGATCATGACCGTGCTGGTCGGGGCCGAGCTGAACGCCGAGATCGAGCACCAGACGGCCATCGACTCCACCACCGGCCCCGAAAAGCCGATGGGCCAGCGCGGCGCGGCCATGGCCGACACCGTGGGCCTGGCCTTCCACCCCTGGGAGTTCATCCAGCGCGAGGCGGGCACGGTGAAACGGGTGTCGGGCCGTTACTGGGGCCACGCCATCGGCTGGAGCAAGCCCAAGGGTCCTGCTCCGCCCACGCCGCCGCCCAGCTGAGCCTTGGCGAACGCGGGTCGCGCCCCTAAGTGTGCGGCCATGATCTTCGCCCCCGCCCTCGACTCCGAATTCCCCGCCATCGTGGCCCTGGTCAACTCCGCCTACCGAGGCCAGGGCGCCCAGGCCGGCTGGACCACCGAGGCCGGCTATATCGACGGCCAGCGCATCGACCTGGAGAGCCTGAAGCAGGACCTGGCCGACGCGCCGGACGCGGTGCTGCTGACCCTGCGCGACGAGGCCGACGGCCCGCTGCTGGGCTGCGTCTGGATCGAGCCGGACGGCGACGTCGCTGAAGGTGACGCCCAAGGGGGACCGGCATGGTACCTGGGCATGCTGACCATCCGGCCCGACCTGCAGGACCGCCAGCTGGGCCGCGCCCTGCTGGCCCATGGCGAGACCTACGCGGCCGGTCTCGGCGCCAAGCGCGTGCGCATGACCGTCGTCCACCTGCGCGACACCCTGATCGCCTGGTACCAGCGCCGCGGCTACGCCCTGACCGGCGAGACCAAGCCCTTCCCCGTGGGCGAGCGCTTCGGCAAGCCGCAGCGCGAGCTGTCGTTCGTGGTGCTGGAAAAGACCCTCTAGGTCCGCCGCAAGCCGATTGACCAACTCAACCCAGACAAGCATAATGCTTATCTGGGGTTGAATTTCCCACCGAGCCCGAAGACGGCCGCGTCGTGACCACGACGGCGCCCCGTCGCGCGCGCCGGCCCGCTCGAACACCCCTGGAAGGCCATCACAGCGAACGATCCGTCCCTGGACCCTCGAGGAGCAGACCCATGACGAAGTTGGGCGTGACGATCAGCAAGGTCATTCTCTGCACCACGCCCCACCTGGATTGGGACTGGATCCTTCCCTTCACCGCCCTCTGTTCGAACAACCCGCCCTACGACATCAACGGCTTCACCTATTTCAGCGCCACCGGCGGCGACGCCTTCACGATCTTCAGCCAGGCGTCCGGCTTCCTGGTTCCGAACGGCGCGCCCAACCCGGCCTATTTCTACTCGATCTGCGAGATGGGCTTCCTGAAGGCCTTCACCGAGGCCAATCCGCAGCTGGCCGGGGTGCTGAAGCAGGCGGGGACCAACGTCGAGATCCTGGGCGGCGGCGTCACCTCGCCCGACAGCCTGCTGCCGCACGGCGAGGCCTTCCTGCGCAACTACCTGACCGGCACGAACTGGGTGCAGCAGGCCTACGGCCTGTTCCCCAAGCACGCCTACGTGCCCGACGACTTCGGCCACGACTCGCAGCTGCCGGTCATGCTGACGGCCATGGGCTTCCAGGGCGTGACCTTCGAGCGGGTGGCCGGCGGGGCGCCCACCAACATCCCGCCGCTGAAGGGCCAGGGCCCGTCGCCCGCCCAATGGATGACGGACAACGGCACCGAGTTCATCTGGGGCGCGCGCGACGGCTCCACGGCGGTGGCCCACTGGATGCAGAACGGCTACGGCCAGGGCTCGAACCTGACGACGGAGAACGCCGTCAGCGCGATCCAGAGCTACATCACCGCCAACGCGCCCTCGTCGGTGACCCCGTTCCTCTACGTGCCGGTGGGCACCGACTTCGCCCTGCCCGTCGACACCGCCGCCTGCGCCCAGATCTGGAACGAGAGCGGCTCGGCGGTGGTCGCCGTGGCGGGCACCTTCGACGACTACATCCAGGCCATCGTCGACAGCGGCCTGCTGGGCGCGCCCCAGGCCTTCCGGCCCCAGCCCTACTATTCGGGCTGCTACCAGACCCGGCCGCGCATCAAACGGCTGCACAACGACGCCACCCGCGCCCTGCTGGGCGCCGAGATCTTCGGGGTCATCGCCGGCGCCCGCAACGCCAAAAGCTGCGGCGGCGCCTGGACGGTGGAGCTGCAGGCCCGCACCTCGGCCCTGCGCGAGGCGTGGCTCGGCCTGGCGCCCAGCACTCACCACGACTTCATCACCGGCACGGCGGCCGACTACGTCTACCGCGGCGAGCAGCTGCCGCGACTGGCCGCCGCCCGCACCGGCGCCGAGGGGCTGCGTCTCGACGCCATGAGCGAGATCGCCGCCCAGGTCGACGCCGCGCCGCAGTCCGACGAACTGCCGATCGTGGTGTTCAACCAGCTGGGCTTCCAGAGGAGCGGCCTGGTCGAGCTGACGGTCCCGTCGGCCCTGGACCCGTCGTTCTTCTCCAGCGTGCGCACCCCGTCCGGCAACGTGCCCCTGCAGCCCAGCGCCGAGGGCGGCCTGCTGTTCGCCGCCACCGGCGAGAGCCTGGGCTACACCACCTGCTACCTGTCGCCCGAGACCGCGTCCGCGACGTCCGAGGCGACCATCACCACCTCGAACGGCGGGGACTCCTACGTCCTGGCCAACAGCCTGATCTCGGTCGAGGTCAGCGCGGCCTCGGCCTGGGCCATCGACACGATCCTGGACCTGCAGTCGGGCGATCCCCAGGCCAACATCCTGGGCGGGACGTCCAACCAGATCGGGTTCTACAACGACGCCGACGGCAACAACTACCGCTACGCCCCCGAGCAGGGACAGGGCTACCCGGCCCTGACGCTGGACACCAACGTCACCACGACGGTGACCGGGCTCCAGGTGCTGGAGACCGGCCCGCTGCGCGTGCGCCTGCAGGCCGAGTTGACCTGCAGGGTGGCCGACGCCGACTACCCCTATGTGGTGGAATATCTGCTGGTCGCCGACGAGCCGTTCGTGCGCATGCGCACCACGGGCGCCTGTCCGCTGAACTATTCGGCCATGACGATGTTCCAGCTGGGGGCGGAGGTGGACGCGATCGCCCAGGGCACGCCCTACCACTGGGACGACGCCGTCCAGGTCCGCTACTGGGACGGGCCGTCGATGCAGGCCACGCACGACTTCCTGATCCCGGAGACCACCACGGGCGCGCCGCTGGCCGCGATCTATCACGGCGCCATGCCGGCCTGGGGCCAGGGCGCCCAGAACAGCGCGCTGCTGGTGGGCGGCCTGGCCCGCAATCCCGGCCAGAACTATTTCGGCTGGTGCCAGCTGCCCCTGCCGCCCGGCGGCATCGACCCGGACGTCCACACGATGGAATACGCCTTCCGCGTGCCCACCGGCATCAATGTGGACAGCAACGGCAAGGCCGACCCCGGCAACGGCGCCCAGCTGATCGAAGCCCTGGGCTACACCACCCCGCTGACGGCCCTGGTGGCGCCTGGCAATTCGACCAACCAGCTGCCGGCCGCGGTCTCGCTGGCCTCGGTGAGCGCGGCCTCGGTGAGCGCGGCCTCGGTGAGCGCCGCCCCGATCCTGACCGCCGTCAAGCCGTCGGAAGCCAATCCGGGGAACCTGATCCTTCGCGTCTACCAGCCCTCGAACGCCGCCATGGACGTGACGGTGTCGCTGGCCGGACTGCGGGCCCTGGGCGGGACGATCCAGAACGCCAGCCTGGTCACGGCGCTGGAACAGCCGATCAGCGACGCCCAGACCCCGACCGTGTCCGGCGCCGACGTCGCCTTCACGGCCGGCCTGGCCCTGGCGACGCTGAACGTCGGATGGTCGGCGCCGAACTTCTAGGGCCGGGCCCTAGAACCCGCCCTCTTCCAGGCTGGCCAGGCGCGCGGCCTGGTCCTCGGCGATCAGCGGCTTGATCACGTCGTCCAGGGCGTCGCCCTCCATCACCTTGGCCAGGTTGTAGAGGGTCAGGTTGATCCGGTGGTCGGTGACCCGGCCCTGGGGGAAGTTGTAGGTGCGGATGCGCTCGGAGCGGTCGCCGCTGCCGACCTGGCTCTTGCGGGCGTCCGAGCGGGCGGTGTCCAGGGCCTCGCGCTGCATGTCGTAGAGGCGCGCCTTCAGGTTCTTCATGGCCCGGGCGCGGTTCTGGTGCTGCGACTTTTCCGACGAAGTCACCACCACCCCGGTCGGCAGGTGGGTGATGCGCACGGCCGAGTCGGTCTTGTTGACGTGCTGGCCGCCGGCGCCGGACGAGCGGTAGGTGTCGATCCGCAGGTCGCTCTCGTTGATCTCGATCTCGACGTCCTCGGCCTCGGGCAGCACCGCGACGGTGGCGGCCGAGGTGTGGATGCGACCCTGGGCCTCGGTGGCCGGCACGCGCTGGACGCGGTGCACGCCGCTCTCGAACTTCCAGCGGCCGAACACGCCGTCGCCGGTGACCGAGGCGATGATTTCCTTATAGCCGCCCATCTCGCCTTCCGAGACGCTGTCGATCTCGACCCGCCAGCCCTGCAGCTGGGCGTAGCGCTGGTACATGCGGAACAGGTCGCCGGCGAACAGGGCCGCCTCGTCGCCGCCCGTGCCGGCGCGGACTTCCAGGATGGCCGAGGCGTTCTCGTCCTTGTCGCGCGGGGCCAGCATCAGGGCCAGCTCGCGCTCCATGACCGGCAGCTTCTCGTCCAGGGCCGCCTTCTCGTCGGCGACCATGGCGGCCATCTCCGGATCGCCGGCCATCTCCTCCAGCTCGGCGCGCTCGGCGCTCAGCTTGGCCAGGGCCTCGACGGCCTCGGCCACCGGGCGTAGCTCGGCGTGCTCCTTGGAGAGCTTGACGATCTCGGCCCCGTCGGTGGCCGCGCCCATGCGGGCTTCGACTTCACGGAAGCGGTCGAGAACTTGGTCGAGGCGGGCCTGGGGCAGTCGCAAGGGGAGATGTCACGCTGTGGGAGAATGGGCGGTCTCTCTACCGCTCCGAACGCCCCGCGTCACCCCTTGGGTCGGAACGGCCTGCGCGACCCTGTAAAGCTCGACCTTGCGCCCCCATCTCCCGACCGCGGCCAAATCCATCCCCCAACGCCGCGCTTTCCTTCGGAGCTCTCCATGCCCCTGTCGATGCATCGCGCCTCGGTTCCCGTCTTCGTGCGCGCCCTGAACGTCCTGTCCACCCTGCTCGAGAAGGGCGAGGCCCACGCCAAGGCCCAGGGCTGGAACCCGGACGACCTGGTCGCCGCCCGCCTTACCGACGACATGCTGCCGCTGTCCGGCCAGATCCAGCGCGCCTCGGACGCCTCCAAGGGCGCGGTGGCCCGGCTGACCGGCGTGGAGGCCCCGGCCATGCCCGACGAGGAAACGAGCTTCGCCCAGCTGCGCAAGCGCGTGGCCGACACCCTGGCCTACATCCAGAGCGTCGATCCCGAGGCCTTCGACGGCAGCGAGGACCGCACCGTCGAGCTGAAGCTGCCCGGCGGGACCCTGACCTTCACCGGCGAGGACTATCTGCTGGGCTTCGCCCTGCCGAACTTCTTCTTCCACGTGGTCACCGCCTACGACGTGCTGCGCCACAAGGGCGTGCAGATCGGCAAGCTGGACTATCTGGGGCCGGTGCAGAGCTAGGGGTCAACTTCCCCCAAACGGTTGTCATCCCGGAAAGCGCGGAGCGCTTGTCCGGGACCCAGGGGAACCGCAAAGCATCAGCCCAGTCCCCTGGGTCCCGGACAGCCCCTGCGGGGCTTCCGGGATGACAACGATTTAGGGGCTCGCCGATCTACGGAACCGCCTTCACGTCCACCGACACCACCTGCCGCACCGAGCGCCCCGGGCGCAGGTCGCCGTCGACGACCAGGCGGTAGGGGCCCTCCTTGGCGTCCAGCGGCTGGCCGTCCTTGCTGTCGGCGATGATCACCGGGTTGGTCCGGTAGATCGGGTCGGTCTCGCCCAGCGAATAGCTGGCGGTGAAGCCGTCCGCGCCCTTGGCGACCACCACCTGGTTCAGATAGCGCCCCATCAGCCGGTCGCCCGACACCACCCCCGCCTGCTTGAGGGCCGCGTTCAGCACCGCGCCCTCGTAGGTGATCTGCTTGCCGTGGGCGGTGAAGGTCGCCTTGGCGCGCGGCAGGGCCTTCAGATCGGCCGGCGTCAGGGTCACGCTATCGCGCCCCTGGACGGTGACCTTGAGGTCCTGGGCCAGGGCGGGCGTCGCGATCGCGACGGCCAGGGCAGCGAGGAAAAACGGGCGCATGGGCGGGACCTCGTGTGGAGGTTCGATCTGGGGCCGATGCGCTCTCCCAGGCAAGCCCCCTCACCCATCCCCAAATCCGCTCATCCCGGCGAACGCCGGGATGAGCGGTTCAAATTGATCAATAGAGCAAGGTTTTCCCGATCACCCCTGAACCGTCCGGCAGGGGCGAGAGCTGCTTGATCATCACCTGGCTGCCCTTGGCGAACCAGAAGCGCGTCACCGGCGTCTCCGGGCGGTTGTAGTCGGCCGTGACCAGCCAGCAGTCGACCCTGCCGCCGCCCGGCAGGTCCAGCGTCTCCGACCCCGCCACCTTGAAGACATAGGCCGCCGGCGGCCCGCCGCCCGGGTGGGTGAAGACGATGCTGGCCTCGTAGCCCGCCGCCAGGGGCAGGGCCTGGATGAACTCCATGTCGGTCTCGAAGTTGAAGCTGGGCTGCGGCGAGGCGACGTCGAAGTCCTTGGCGGCGTTGCCCTCCAGGTCCTTCATCCCGACGATCCGGTCGGGCCGGAAGACGAAACCCTCGACCTTGGAGACCCCGTCCTTCTGCGACCGGCGGATGTGGCTCAGGGGACGGAAGGTGCCGACCTCGAACCAGCTGTCCAGCTGGCGGTCCGACGGCGTGGCGCCCACCCCGTCCCAGTGCTGGACGATGTGCATCCGGCGCTTGCCGTCCTGGTCCTCGAAGCGGACCTCGCGGGTCCAGACGTCGGCGACGCGGATGGTGTCGCCGGTCTGCTTGAAGCGCAGATAGCGGTGCACGCCGGGCTTGAGGTTGGCGAAGCGGGCCAGGGGCTGGCCGACCGGCACGGGGGTGACGGCGGCCTGGGCGGCGGCGGCGCTCCCGGCCAGCAGCGCGACGGCGAGAAAGGCGGAACGGACGGCGAGGGACATGGACGTCTCCGGATTTTCGTGGCCGCACCAGAGCTCAGCCGTCCGCCGGCGTCGACTTAAGTTTCTGCAATCTGCTCAGCCCCGCGACGACCAGCGCGGCGTCGGCGGCAGGTCGGCCAGCAGGCGCGGCGCTTCCTTCGTGACGCCGGCCGGACGGGTCTCGACGACCAGCGGATAGAGCGACACCACCAGCAGCGCCGCCATGGTCAGGTTGAAGGCGCGCAGCACCTTGGGCCGGTCCAGGAACGGCCGCAGGCCCCGGCCGAAGCCCGCCCAGGCCGCGCTGCACGGCGCGCCCACCAGCATGAAGGTCCCGGCCACCAGGAACACCGCGCTCGTCGAACCGTCGGCCATGTAGGTGGTGGCCGCGGTCAGGGCCATGGCCCAGGCCTTGGGATTGACCCACTGGAAGGCGGCGGCCTGCAGGAAGGTCATCGGCTGGGAGCCGGCCTGTTTGTCGGTCACGCCCTTGGCCGTGGCGATCTTCCAGGCCAGCCACAGCATGTAGGCCCCGCCCACCCACTTCAGCACGTCGTGCAGCACCGGGAAGGCCTTGAACACCCCGCCCAGGCCCAGACCCATGGCCGCCACCATCACGCCCAGGCCGGCGCTGATGCCCAGGATGTGCAGCACCGTGCGGCGGAAGCCGAAATTCGCGCCCGAGGCCAGCAGCATCATGTTGTTGGGGCCGGGCGTGCCGGCGGTGGCGAAGGCGAACAGGACGAAGGCGAGCAGCAATTGAGCGGTCATGGCGGACACTCCCCTAGGACCGTTGGGAGAAGGAATGTCACGGTCATCTTGCCAATTGCATCATGAGTCAAAACCTATATTGTCACCATGACAATTATGGAGACACGCATGGCGGGCTGGACCCCGACCCTGCCGCCGGGCGACGCGCCGCTGTACGAGCGCCTGCTGGACGCCCTGCGGGCCGACATCGCCTCGGGCGCCCTGGCCGACGGCGCGCGCCTGCCGCCGCAGCGCGACCTGGCCCACCGCCTGGGCCTGGGGCTGGGCACGGTGACCCGGGCCTATGTCGAGGCCGAGAAAGCCGGGCTGATCCAGGGCCATGTGGGACGCGGCAGCTTCGTGCGCGGGCCCGGCGGCGCGCGGCCCGAACCGGCGGCGAACGGTCCGATCGACCTGGCCCGCAACATCGCCCCCCTCGCGCCCGCCCAGGCGCGGCTGTCGGAGACCCTGGGCCGCCTGCGCCGGCGCGCCGACCTGCTGGACCACCTGGCCTATGCGCCTCCCGCTGGCCTGGAGACCCAGCGCCGGGCGGCGGCCGCCTGGCTGTCGCGCAGCGCGGGCCTGGCCGGCGCCGACTGGACGCGGCTGGTGGTCTGCTCCGGCGCCCAGCAGGCCCTCAACCTGGCCTTCGGGGCCGTGGCCCGGCCCGGCGACACGGTGCTGTGCGAGTCCTCCACCTTCTACGGCGTCAAGGCGCTGGCTGAGCACGCCGGCTATCGCCTGGAGGGCCTGCCGATGGACGCCGACGGCGTGCTGCCCGACGCCCTGGACGCGGCCGCCGCGCGCGGGACCGCCCGGGTGGTCGCCCTGCAGCCCACCCTGCAGAACCCCACGGGCCGGATCATGAGCGCCGCGCGGCGGGCCGAAATCGTGGCCGTGGCCCGGGCCCGCGACCTGTGGCTGGTCGAGGACGACATCTACGCCGTCTACGCCCCCGGCGCGCCGCCGCCCCTGGCGGTGCTGGCCCCGGAGCGGACCTTCTATGTCTCGGGCGCGTCCAAGTCGCTGGCCCCGGGCCTGCGCACCGGCTTCCTGGTCACGCCCCCGGGCGAGGCCCTGGACCGGGTGCTGCGCGCGGTCCGCGCCCTGGCCTACGCCCCGCCCAACTTCGGCGGTCTGATCGCCACCCAGTGGATCGAGGAGGGCGTCGCCGACCAGATCGCCGCCGAGTCGGTCGCCGAGATGGCCGCCCGCATGGTCCTGGCGCGCCAGGTCCTGGGAACGGCGATCGAGGCGCCGGCCTCGCCCAGCGCCCCGCACGTCTGGCTGGCGATGCCCGAGCTGGACGCCGAGCGCGTCGCCGGCCGGGCCCTGCGCGGCGGCGTCGAACTGACCCCGCCCGGCGCCCCGATCGTCGCCCCGGGCCTGGAGACCGGCGTCCGCATCTGCCTGGGCGCCACCGCCGAGCGGGGCGAGCTTGAGCGCGGCCTGCGGGTCGTGGCCGACGCCCTGATCGGCGCGGACGAGCGCTCGCGGGCGACGATCTGAGACCGGGGACATGCGCTTGCGCGTGTCCCCAACCGCCTGGCTCCGCGCGAAATCTGGGGACACGCCCGAGGGCATGTCCCCGCCCTCGCCCCGACTCGCGGCAGGATGCGGCTCCCGTTTCGCAAGGAGCCGCCATGGCCGCCGCCACCGCCCGCATCGGCGACGTTCGCTACGTCACCCAGATCACCACCGGCCGCCACGAGCTGACCGCCGACGAGCCGCCGCGCAACGGCGGGGCCGACGTCGGTCCGGCCCCGTTCGACCTGCTGCTGGCCAGCCTGGGCGCCTGCACGGCCATGACCCTGAAGATGTACGCCGAGCACAAGACATGGCCGCTGGAGAGCCTGGAGGTCCGGCTGCACTACCACGGCGGCGAGACCCCGCCCCGGATCGAGCGCGTCGTGGTCCCCGCCGGCCCGCTGGACGACGCCCAGCGCGCGCGCCTGGCCGACATCGCCGAGCGCACCCCGGTGACCCTGGCGATCAAGGGCGGCGTGCCGATCCAGACCTCGCTGGGCTGAGCCGCGAGCATGATGCCGTCACGCGGGCCTGCTAGGGTGCGCCCAGTTCGCCCGCGTAGGATTCGAAAGCGATGAACGTCACGTCGACCTCCCTGGCCGCGTCCCTGGCCAAGACCCTGACGCCCATCGGCGATCCCGCCGGCGCCGACGCCTCCAAGCCGACCTCGGGCGCTACGTCGGCCAAGGACGCGGCCTCGACCTTCGGGTCGTCGAAGGAGACACGCTCGCCCGGCCAGGACGTGGCCGAGAAGCTGAAGGACATGAGCAAGGCGCTGATCGCCCTGACCCTGATCCGCGACCCGGTCGAACGGGCCAAGGCCGCCGCCCACCTCTACAAGCAGTATTCGCAGGTGGCCAAGGACTACGCGGCCGCCACCGCCGACGGTCGCGACGCCGCCGCCCAGGCGAACGCCCAGAACCCGGCCCAGTCGACGGACCAATCCGCCGATCCGCAGGCCGCCGCCGCGGCCCAAGGCGCGCAGGCCGCGCCCGACGGAACGCCCGTCGACGCCGCGCCGGCCACGGACCCGCAGGCGCAAGCCGCCACGCCGGAGGCGGCCGCCGCCGAGACCGCGACGCCGATGATCCTGACCGGCGCCAAGCCGCGCTTCGTGGCCGATCTCTACATGGAAGAGATCAAGACCTTCGCCGGCGCCGCCAAGCAGATGTACGACACGGCCGTGCAGGAAGCGAAACTGAAGAAGCTGCTCGACAAGTCCAGGCACGACGGCGCGGCCGACGAGGTCGAGGACGCCCGGAAGGACCTAACCGAAGCCGCCAAGGCCGTCGAGGGTCCGGACGCCACCGCCGACGTCCAGACGCCGTCCGGCGCGTCGGGATCGACGCCGTCGGCCTCGGTGCTGAACATCAAGGCCTAGGCGCGGGCGCCCATGGCCGCGCTCATGGCGCGCCACGCCTCGAAGTTCATGCAGGCCAGGTACTCGGCCTGCATCTCGGGCGTGAGGATTTCCATCATCTGGCGGCCTTCGATCCAGATCTCGACGACGCCGAACAGGCCGCCCCGCTTGCGGTACTTGGCTGGCCAGCCCTCGCGGGCGGCGATGGCCATCACCGCTTCCAGGTCGAGGTCGGTGGCGACGGCGGCATGGGTGGCCGTGAAGGCCGGCTGGCCGGTGTGCTCGCCGTGGGCGTCGGCGTCGCCTTCCGTTTCGCGCAGCACCACGTCGATCGGATAGACCTCCAGCGCCGTCCCGCGCGCGTCGCCGGCCAGGGCGATCCAGCCGTTGTCGGAGATCGGCGGAAAGCGGAACGCCTCGCCGCCCCAGAGCTCGGCCAGCACCTGGGCCACGTGTTGCGGATCGTGCGCCGCGATCGACATGTGAAATAGCATCGGTATCCCTTTCGTTGGGCGCTCAATGCAATGTGGCACAGATTGTGTCAATACGGATTTGACACTTTTTGTGCCAGACTCTATCTGGACCCTATGGATGGTTCAGCCCACAAGCCCGGCGCCCGCGAACAGAAGAAGGAGGAGGTGCGCACGCGCATCGCCGACGCCCTCATCGAGCTGCTGGCGGAGGGACGGATGGACATCAACCACGACCTGATCGCCGAGCGGACGGGCCTGGGGCGGCGCACCGTCTATCGCTACTTCCCCGACCGCGA
Source organism: Caulobacter sp. CCG-8 (assembly GCF_037402475.1). NCBI lineage: Bacteria > Pseudomonadati > Pseudomonadota > Alphaproteobacteria > Caulobacterales > Caulobacteraceae > Caulobacter > Caulobacter sp. CCG-8. The sequence goes on along the minus strand of NZ_JBBEUD010000009.1, from coordinate 169,842 downwards.
GACCTTGCTGGCGGGGGCCACCAGCCGCGTGCGCGAGCTGGCCGGGCCGCGCGTCGCCTTCCCCCAGACCGAGGCCGACCTCACCGACGCGCTGCATGACATCTATACGGGCCTGGACCGCATCGCGCCGATCACCACCCTGGTGCGCTCCACGCCGCAGGGGCGGGCCATGCGGCTGGCCGACAGCGGGCGTCGCGTCGACGCCTACACCCAGGTCGCCGCCGATCTGGTCAAGGACCTGCCGCCAGAGGACCAGAGGCTGGCGACGGCGGTGCTGCAGGTGCTGCACACCACGCCCTGGCTGGAGATGCGCGACCACTGGGGCCTGGACGGCGAACAGATCGCCAAGGCCACGGGCTGGGCCATGCGGACGCTGATGGCCGACCTGCGGGCGCGCGGAGGGCGTCCGCTGGATCAGGACGCCTGAGCGCCCCTACTCGGCCGCGATCGCCTTGGCTTCGGCCTCGGCCTTCAGCTGGGCGGCGCGCTGTTCGACCAGCTCGACGATGTGGTCGATCATGCCGTCGTTGGACTGCTTATGGTCGGGCTTGCCGGCCATGTAGACCATCCCCGAGCCGGCGCCGCCGCCGGTGAAGCCCAGGTCGGTCATCAGGGCCTCGCCGGGGCCGTTGACCACGCAGCCGATGATCGACAGCGACATCGGCTGGCTGATGTGGGCCAGGCGCTGCTCAAGCGCCTCGACCGTCTTGATGACGTTGAAGCCCTGACGGGCGCAGGACGGGCAGGCGATGATGTTGACGCCGCGGTGGCGCAGGCCCAGCGACTTGAGGATGTCGAAGCCGACCTTGATCTCCTCGACCGGGTCGGCGGCCAGCGACACGCGGATGGTGTCGCCGATGCCGGCCCACAGCATCGAGCCGATGCCGATCGAGGACTTCACCGTGCCCGTGCGCTGGGCCCCGGCCTCGGTGACGCCCAGGTGCAGCGGGCAGTCGATGGCCTCGGCCAGCTGGTAGTAGGCCGCCACCGTCATGAACGGGTCGCTGGCCTTCACCGAGATCTTGAACTCGTGGAAGTCGTGGTCCTGCAGGATGCGGGCGTGGTTCAGCGCGCTCTCGACCATGGCGTCGGGGCACGGCTCGCCGTACTTCTCCAGCAGTTCGCGCTCCAGCGAGCCGGCGTTGACGCCGATCCGCATCGAGCAGCCGTGGTCGCGGGCCGCTTGGATCACGTCGCGCACGCGGTCGGGGCTGCCGATGTTGCCTGGATTGATCCGCAGGCAGGCCGCGCCGGCCTGGGCCGCCTCGATACCGCGCTTGTAGTGGAAGTGGATGTCGGCCACGAGCGGCACCTTGGCCTCGCGGGCGATGGTCTTGAAGGCGGCCGTGGAGTCGGTGTCGGGGCAGCTGACGCGGACGATGTCGGCGCCGGCCTCCTCCAGCTGACGGATCTGCTCCAGCGTCGCCTTGGCGTCGCTGGTCAGGGTGTTGGTCATCGACTGGACGGTGATCGGGGCGTCGCCGCCGACCTCGACGTTGCCGACGCGGATCTTCCGCGATTGGCGACGCGTGATCTGGCGCCAGGGACGAACGTGCGTGTGGTCTGCGGACATGCGGCCAATCTAAGGGGTTTGGCGACGGAACCCAAGAGCGGGCGCGTGCAGGGCGCGAGGAGAAATGTCGCGGGCGCCACGATCCTGACGCGGGCCGGTGGTCTCTGGAGCTTCCCAAAGGCGGTTCTGGAGTTTCGATGAGCGGGCGACCGCAGCCGTACGATCCCCTGGTCCCGACGCCGGTCCGTCGCCGGCGCGCCCGCGTGGACGGCCTGGTCGCCGGGGCGGTCAGCCTGGCGGCTCATGCCGGCCTGCTGCTGGCGATCCTGGCCGTGCGCATCCAGCCGCCGATGATGGACGAGCCCGACCCGATCGCCGTGGCCCTGTACCAGCCGCCCCCTCCCCCGCCCGAGCCGCCGAAGCTGGCGCCCGAACCGGCCGGCGATCCGGCCCCGGCCAAGCGCTCGCCGCCCAAGCTGCCCGTCCGCCCGCCCAAGCAGGTCCCGCCGCGCGAGGTCGAGCCCCTGCCCGCCAAGCCCGCCCCGACGCCCCAGGTGGTGGCCGAGCTGGGCGAGGCCGACCTGATCGGCGCGGCCACGGCCGGCAACGGCTCCGGGGCCGGCGGGGCGGGCAGCGGCCCGGGCGGCGGCGGGTGCGACATGGTCCGGCTGCTGCAGGACGCCCTGCGCAAGAACCCCCGCGTCCGCGCCGCGATGATGCAGGTCCATCCCGAGGCGGCCGCCAAGGGCAAGGCGGTGCTGGTCTGGAACGGCGACTGGGTGCAGAGCCCGGGCCAGGAGGGCAAGGGCCTGGCCGGCGTGCGCGAGCTGATCATGCTGGAGGTGGCCTTCGCCCCCAAGGCCTGCCGCGACGACCCGATGCGTGGCCTGGTGCTGATCTCCCTGGCCGACGGCCCCGGCGCGCCGCGCCTGGCCCTGGGGTCGAGCCGATGGAACTGGTCGGACCTGCTGTTCGCGAAGTCGGGCGGGCGAAGGGGTTAGAGGTCGAGCCAGAAACGGGGGACACACACTCGCCCCCACCACCTCGCCAGGATCACACAACGCCCAGGGCGAGTGTGTGTCCCCTTCTCAGCCCTGCGGCTTGGCCGCTGAAGCCACGGCGGGCTTGGGTTGCGGAGCCGCCGCCACGGGCGCCGGAGCGGGCGCCGCAGGAGCCACCACCAGCTTGCCCAGGGCGGAGACCGGGGCGCCCATGCGGCTGGTCAGGGCGCCGCCGTTATAGACCTCGAAGGCCTGCGGGTCGGAGACCTCGGCGATCAGGCCGCCGTTGCGCGGGGCGCGGAACGCCTCGCCGGCCGCCATCCAGCGGGCGAAATAGATCTGGCCGTTGGCGTCGTGCACGTTCAGCGAGGCCGGCTTGCGAGCCTGCAGGATCAGGCCCGAGGCCTCGGCCGGGGCCGCGCCGTAGACCGCGCCCTTGGCCCGGAACGGCGTTCCGACCTTGACCGCCTGGTTCGGATCGACGCCGGCCTTGGCCGCCTCGGCGGCGCGCACCTTGGAGGCGGCGGTCACCGCGTCGGCCGAGCCGCCGTTGGCGGCGGCGTCGTCGAGGCCGGGGGTCTTGTAGGGCTCGGGCGTGGTCGATTCGACCGGGGCCGGCAGCGGCGCGCCCAGCGGGACCGAGCCCGGCGCGGCGTTCGGATCGACCGGAACGGGGGGCGGCGCATTGGCCACGGCGACGGCGTGTTCCTGGGCCACCTGGGCCGGCGGGGCGTCCTTGGCGATGGCGCGCTGGGCCACGTTCCACAGCACGATGGCGGCCACGATCAGCACGCCCAGGGCCAGGATCAGGCCCAGGCGCGGGTCGCGCTCGTGGCGCACGCCGACCGGGGCGCGCAGCGGCTCGCTGTCGTCGGGCACGTCGACCTTGAAGCGGGCCACGGCCGCGTCGCCGTCCAGGCCCAGCACCTTGGCGTAGGACTTCACGTAGCCGATCGTGAACGGGCGCGAGGGCAGCTCGTCCAGGCGCAGGTCTTCCAGCGCCTCGATATAGCTGAGACGGATGCGGGTGGCGTCGGCGACGTCCTGCAGGGTCAGGCCGCGGAACTCGCGGGCCGCGCGCAGGGCCGAACCGATGTCGACGCCGTGATCGATCGAAGGCTGGTGCTCGGCCAGCGGCGCGTCTTCGCGCTCGCCGTCGGCGACCAGATGCAAGTGCGAGACCCTGCCCGTATCCAGCGGCATGGCTGCCATGAGACCCCAAATTCGCGTCGCCGGAGAATTCAGTCTCCTCAGAGACGAAGCCGACGACTTACCCCACCCGTCCTAGCCGGGATTTGTTAATACTTTATGGTCGATATCAAAGTAAGTCGCCGGATTCAATACACTATACGGCGGCGCTTGGTTAACCCAGGCCATGTCTAAACGGCGACGTAAAGCTTGCGCGCCAGGGTTTCGATCTCGCCACGGAGCGACCCGGCCGAGGTCTTCAGCAGCGCCTCGACATTGCGCCGCGCGGCCTCGCGATCGCACGACAGCACCATCTGCTTGACCGGTCCGATACCGGCCGGCGGCATCGACAAGCGGTCGAAACCCAAGGCCAGCAAGGCGAAAGCCTCCAGCGGCCTGCCCGCCATCTCGCCGCAGACCGAGACCGGCGTGCCGGTGTCGGCGCAGGCCTGCTGGATGGTCTTCAGCGCGCGCAGGGCCGCCGGGGACAGCGGATCGTAGCGGTCCGAAACCCTTGGATTGCCCCGATCGGCGGCGAACAAATACTGCATCAGGTCGTTGGTGCCGACCGAAACGAAGTCGGTCATCGGCAAAAGCGCGTCGAGATGCCACAGCAGCGAGGGGGCCTCGATCATCGCCCCGACGTCCAGGCGCTGGGGCGCGGGCCGGCCGCGCTTCAGGGCCCAGGCGACCTCCTGGTCGACGAAGGCGCGGGCGGCGCGGAACTCGTCCACATTGGCCACCAGCGGGAACATGATCCGCAGCTCGCGGCCGCGCGCGGCCTTGATCAGGGCCCGGATCTGCATGCGAAGCAAGGCCGGCCGGTCCAGGCCCATGCGCACGGCGCGCCAGCCCAGGGCCGGATTGTCCTCGCGCTCCAGCTCCATGTACGGCAGCAGCTTGTCGCCGCCCAGGTCCAGGGTCCGGAAGGTGACGGGCATGCCGTTCGCGGCTTCCAGGACCTTCTCGTAGAGGCTGGTCTGGGCCTCGAGGCGCGGCATCTCCTCGGCGACCATGAACTGGAATTCGGTGCGGAACAGGCCGATGCCCTCGGCCCCCGTCTCGCCCAGGATGTCCAGGTCGACGGCCAGGCCGGCGTTCATCAAGAGGGTGACCTTGCCGCCGTCCTTGGTGACCGCCGGCGTCTCCCGGATGCGGGCGAACTCGGCCTTGCGCTGGGCGCGGACCTCCATCCGGGCCTGCAGGGCCTTGATCACGTCGGCGCGCGGCCGCAGCCAGGCCTCGGCGGTCTCGGCGTCGACCACGACGGGGTCGCCCTCGCTGACCCGGTCGCGCAGGCCGGCCAGGCGGCCCACGCAGGGGATGTCCAGGGCCCGGGCCACGATGCCGGCGTGGCTGGCGGCCGAGCCCTCCTCCAGGAGGATGCCCTTCAGCTTGGTGCGGTCGTATTCCAGCAGGTCGGCGGGGCCGAGGTTCCGGGCGATCAGGATCGCGTCCTCGGGCAACACGCGCACGGCATGGACGTCGCCCGACAGGTGGCGCAGCAGCCGGTCGTTCAGATCTTCCAGGTCGTGCAGGCGCTCGCGCAGATAGGGGTCGCGGGCCTGGCCCAGGCGGGCGCGATGCTCGGAGCGCACGCGCTCGACCGCGGCTTCGGCGGTCAGGCCCGAACGCACGGCTTCCTGCAGCGACCGGTTCCAGCCCCGGTCGTGGGCGAACAGGCGGTAGGTCTCGAGCACCTCGTAGCTGGCGCCGACCAGGCCGTGCTGGCCTTCCAGCATCTCGTCGATCTGGGTCTGCAGCGCCTCGACCGCCCATTTCAGCCGGGCCTCCTCGGCCAGGGCGTCGTCGGACAGCAGCTGCTCGGGGGCCACGGGCTGCTCGTGCAGCACGGCCACGCCGTAGGCCAGGCCCTCGGCGAAGCGCGCGCCCTTCAGCCGCTCGGGCTTGTGCGGCGCGATCTCGACGTCCTTGAGCTCGCCCTGGCCCAGCAGCTCGCTGGAGCTGACCATCTCGGCCAGCACCATGGCGATGATCTGCAGGTCCTCGACCTCTTCCTCGTCATAGATCCGCTCGGTGCGGTTCTGGACCACCAGCACGCCGATCGCGCGACCACCGCGCAGCAGCGGCACGGCCAGGAAGGCGTGGTAGGGGTCTTCGCCGGTTTCCGGCCGATACGAGAACGACGGGTGGCTGGCGGCGTCCGACAGGTTCAGCGGCCGGCCCAGGCGCATGGTCTCGCCGACCAGGCCCTCGCCCGGCTTCAGCCGGGTGACGTGGACGGCGTCGCGCGACAGGCCCTCGGTGGCGAACAGCTCCAGGTCGCCCGAGGCGCGGCGCAGGTAGATCGAGCAAACCTCGGCGACCATCGAGATGGCGATGGTGCGCACCACCATGTCGAGCTTGCCCTGGGCGGGACCCGCCCCGGCCATGGCCTCGCGAATCTGCCGAAGCAGGCTGCGTGGTCCCCGAACAGCGATCCCGGACGCCGCCATGTCTGCGCGCGCACTCCCCGTTGGTCCGATACGGCTGGTCCCGACAGAACGCGTCGAAGGTTAAGAAGCCGCATCGTCCTCAGCCGGGCTATAGCAGATTTCGCGCTCCGCACAGCGTTCGCTCGCGGTCAAATCGTGGTTCGCGCACGAAAAAGGCGCCGCCCCCGAAGGGACGGCGCCGGTGGTTTCGCCTGGAAGGCCGTTAGCGGCGCTGGCCGTAATAGCCGTTCCCGTACTGGCCGCCGCTGTAGCGGTAGCCGGTGTTGTAGCGGTCGTCGCGATGGTCGGCGCCGTAGCCGTAGCCCGACTGGCCGTAGCCGTTGTTGTAGCCGTAGCCGTTGTTGTAGCTGGACCCGTAGCCGTAGCGCGGATCGCGATAGCTGTTGGAGTAGCGGTGGTCGCGGTCGTTGCCGCCGGTCGAGGCGCCGAGGGCGGCCCCGGCGACGGCGCCGATGGCGATGCCGCCCTTGTCGCCGTCCGACAGCGCCGCGCCGGCGATGCCGCCGATCAGGGCGCCGATGATGGCGCGTTCGGTCTTGTTGCTCTTGTCGCCGGCGAAGGCGGCCGAGGCGGGCAGGACCAGGGCGCCGGTGACGGCCGCGGCGACGGCGATCTTCGTGAACTTGGTGGTCTTCATGGCACTTGCTCCAATTCGAAGCGTCATGTCCGGGGAAGTCCGGTTCGGCGCTGTTGGAGCCTTTGTCGCAAAGTGGCCTTGAACCCGATCTGAACGGCGATGTTCAGCTTACAGTCATGTTTGCGGCGAGCCCCCTACTCCGCCGGATGGGCTTCCGCCGAAGGTCGATGCAGGTGCACCGACCACAGCACGCCGGCCAGCATCAGGACGATCGCCGCGGCCTCCAGCGCCAGCGGCCAGCGGGCGTCGTGCAGGAAGCCGTAGACCAGGGCGAACAGGGTCTCGAACACGATCAGCTGGCCCGACAGGGACAGCGGCAGCAGGCGGCTGGCGGCGTTCCACAGGCCGTTGCCGATCACCGAGGCGCCCAGGGCCACGGCCAGGCTGACGCCCCAGAACAGCATCCAGTCGGCCGGAACGTGCGGGGCCGCGCCCAGGAAGGCCGGGATCACCAGCAGCAGCGAGAGCAGACCCGTGACCACGCCGGTCAGCAGCGACCACTCGTGGCTGTTGAAGCGGGGCGTGGCGGCCAGGCGGCGGGCGTTCCAGACGGCGTAGACGGTCCACGTGGCGAGGGCGCCGACCGCCGCCAGCAGGCCCAGGACCAGGCGGCCCACACCGATCCCGGCGGTGGTCTGGAACGCGGCGACGTTGATGCAGACCACGCCGGCGGCGACCAGCAGCAGCGGCGCGGCCAGCTTCCGGAGCGCCACGCCTTCGCCGGGTTTCGCGCCGACCAGGGTGATGGTGACCGGCAGCAGGCCGATGATCAGCGAGGCCGGGGCGACGCCGGCGATCTGCACCGCGACCGCCAGGCCCACATAGTAGACGATGTTGCCCAGCAGACTCAGGCCCGCCAGGTCGCGCCAGTCGGCCAGGGTCAGCCGCGCCAGCACCGAGCGGGCGCTGGAGACCAGCAGGGCCGCCGAGGCCAGGCCGTAGCAGAGATAGCGCCCGGCGGTCATCTGCAGCGGGGTGAAGGCGTGCAGCAGCTTGGGGGCCAGGAACACCCCGCCCCAGAACGCCCCGGCGACGAGGCCGCAGAGGAGTCCGATCACAAGGCGCTGGCGCGGGGTCATGCCCGCGACGTAGCAGAGCCGGCTCCGGGAAGCTTGGCGAAACCTCCCGGAGCCTTGGCGAAAAGTCCTACTCGGCCGGCTCCAGCGCCGCCTCGAACGGCGCCGTCTGGGCCGCCAGGGCGCGCTGGAAGGCCGGACGGGCCTCGCAGCGGCGGACATAGGCGTCCAGCACGGGATTGCCGGTGACCAGATCGGTCTCGCGCGCCAGGCGCAGCACGGTGGTCATCATCAGGTCGGCGGCGGTGAAGCGTTCGTCGGCCAGGTATTTGCGGCCCTTCAGCCAGGCGGCCAGGCCTTCCAGCCGCCGGATCGCGAAGGCCTCGGCCCCCGGCCGGCGCGCCTTGGCCCAGGCTTCCTCGGTGAAGAGGATGTCGATCAGGAACAGGTTCTGCAGGGCCGGCTCGACCGAGTTCAGGGCGGCGATCAGCCAGGTGTGCATCCGCAGCCGCGCCTCCGGATCGGAGGGCGACAGGACGGGCGACTTCTCGGCGATGTGCAGCACGATGGCGCCGCTCTCGAACATCACGAAATCGCCGTCCTGGATGTAGGGCACCTGGCCGAACGGCTGGATCGCCCGGTAGGCGGGGCTGTCCTGTTCGCCCTGGTCCAGCAGGCGGGCTTCGTAGGGAATTCCCGCCTCTTCCAGCGCCCAACGGACGCGAAGGTCGCGGACCAGTCCCTTGGCGAAGGGCGGGACCGAGCGGAAAGCACTCACCGTGATCATCATGCGGCTCCTCGTTGCGAGGCCCCGGCGGGGCCTTCGAAGAGAAGTCGCGCCGGGGGGCGCGATTTCGACATCGAGGGTTCAAAATTTCCCTGGATTCCGCTCATCCCGGCGAATGCCGGGATGAGCGGATTTAGGAGGCGCCGCGTCGCCAGGCCGCCGGGGTCACGCCCAGCCGCGCCTTCATCGCCCGGGTCAGGGCGCTCTGGTCGGCATGGCCGGTGCGCACGGCGATCTCGGCGATCGACAGCCGGGTCCCGGTCAGCAGGCGCTGGGCGGCGCGCAGCCGGGTGTCGGCCAGCTGGCCGTGCGGCGAGCGGCCGAACGCCGCCGCGAAGCCGGCGAAGAACCGGCTCTGGCTCATCCCCGCCTCGGCCGCCATCTCGGCGACGGCCAGGGGGCGGGCGAAGTCGCGCTCGATCAGGGCGGCGGCGCGAGCCAGGCGCGGGTCGGGTCCGGGCCCGCCGGCCGCCAGGGCCCGCAACAGCAACGGCGCCCACAGGGCGGCCACCTCGTCCTCGACCTGCCGCGCCGCGTCACCGCAGACGAAGTCCAGCAGCCCGCGCACCGGGGCGTTGACCGGCAGGAAGGTGCGTTCGCGCAGGGCTTCGAACGGGGCGATCAGGGCGGCGCCGATGTCGGCCACCACGAACAGGTTGTCGCCGTCGGCGGCGAAGGCGTGGCGGGTCCCGCACGGGACCAGCACCGCCTGGCCGGCCTGGACCCGGCCGCCGCGGCCGTCGACCTCCATCTCCAGCACGCCCCGGCGCGGCAGGACGATCTGGTCGAAGTCGTCGTGGGCGTGGGCGTCGCCGTCGGCGCCGTAGCGGCGGAGGGAGAGCTGGGCGGGGCGGCCGTTCAGTCCATCGTGCATCGCCGCCGCCTTCCCTGTTCCGTCAGCCGTGCCCCGGCAGGGCCAGCGGCTCGCTGATGGCCTCGACCAATTGCTTGGCCTGCTCGACCGCGCCTTCGATGTCGCGCTCGATGAACGCCACCTCGGCGTCCGTCAGGGGATGTGGGGCGGCGATGACCTCGCGCAAATAGGCGCGCTTCTCGGGCTCGGTCATGGTCCACCAGCCGACGGTGTGGCCTTCCTCGATGACCGCGTCGCCCATGGCCAGCAGGTCGTCCTCGTCGAAGATCGGCCGGCCCGGCTGTTCGGGGAACCACTGGCCGTCGTCGGGCAGGACGCGGTCCAGCTTGCGCAGCAGCGCCGCCAGCCACGGACTGACCAGCAGGGGCTTCTCGTAGCCGTCGCCGAACTTGGCCCGCAGCAGCAGGTCGTACAGCAGCTCCAGCCCGGCCTCGCCCTCGAAGGTGACGGACTTCTTCTCGGGATCGAAATGGAAGACCGACATGGAGGCTCCTGGAGGATGACGTTTTGACGTCATAACGTCAGAAGGCGACATTTCGCTAACGCCGAGGGACGCCCCCTCCGGCCCTTCGGGCCACCTCCCCCAGAGGGGGAGGATCTACGCCGAACAGATGCTCCCCCTCTGGGGGAGCTGTCGCGCAGCGACTGAGGGGGGTCTCTAGAGCTGGTCCAGCCCATACGCCGCGTGCAGCGCGCGCACGGCCAACTCGGTGTAGGCCGCGTCGATCAGGACCGAGATCTTGATCTCCGAGGTCGAGATGACCTGGATGTTGATGTTCTTCTCGGCCAGGGCCTGGAACATCGACTGGGCGACGCCGGCGTGCGAGCGCATGCCCACGCCGATCACCGACACCTTGGCCACGTCCTCGTTCACGGCCACGTCCTCGAAGCCGATCTCCTTCTGGGCGGCGCGGACGATCTCGACGGCGCGGACGGCGTCGCGCTTGCCGACGGTGAACTCCATGTTGGCGGTGTCGGCGCTGCGGGCGCGCGACTGCACGATCATATCGACGTTCACGTTGGCGTCGGCCAGGCGGCCGAAGATCTGCGACGACACGCCCGGATGGTCGGGCAGGCCCAGCAGGGTGATCTTGGCTTCGTCGCGGCTATAGGCGACGCCCGAGACGATGCGCTTTTCCATGATTTCTTCCTCGTCGCAGACGATCGTACCTTGGCCCGGGGCTTCGCCCGGCTCGACGAAACTCGACAGCACCCGCACCGGGACGCGATGGGCCATGGCCATCTCGACCGAGCGGGTCTGCAGCACCTTGGCCCCCAGCGAGGCCATTTCCAGCATTTCCTCGTAGGAGATCTTGGCCAGGCGCTTGGCCTTGCTCTCGATCCGAGGGTCGGTCGTGTAGACGCCGTCGACGTCCGTATAGATGTCGCAGTCGCCCTTCAGGGCGGCGGCGATGGCCACGGCGCTGGTGTCCGAGCCGCCCCGGCCCAGGGTGGTGATGCGCTGGTCGGGGGTCACGCCCTGGAAGCCGGCGATCACGGCGATCTGGCCGGCCGCGAAACAGGCCTCCAGATTGGCCGGCGGGATGTCCTCGATGCGGGCGCGCCCGTGGGCGTCGTCGGTCAGGATCGGCACCTGCCAGCCCAGGAACGAGCGGGCGTTCAGGCCCATGTTGCGCAGGGTCATGGCCAGCAGGCCGGCCGTGACCTGCTCGCCCGAGGCGACGACGGCGTCGTACTCGTCGTCCGACTCCGGCAGCCCTTGCGCCGCGCGGCCCGAGCCGTCGGTCCAGGCGACCAGTTCGTTGGTCTTGCCCGACATGGCCGAGACCACCACCGCCACCTGCTTGCCCGTGGCCACTTCGGCCGCGACCAGGCGCGCCACCCGGCGGATGCGCTCCAGGTCGGCCACCGAGGTGCCGCCGAACTTCATCACCAGACGTGACACGCCCTACCCCTGAAAAACCTAAGGTCAATTCTTGCGCCGGGGGCGGACGAACCGCGCCGCTCGCGCAAGCCGCGGTCTTCTAGCGGCGCAGCGGCGCAACGGCAATGTCGCGGACGTGTCTTTTTCGTCGGGTGCGACGTCTCGCCCTGTGCCGCTCGCCGTGTCGTTGCTAAATGAGGACCATGAGCCAGTCCGCCGACGCGCCCCCCTCCGCCGGAAACGCCCCCTCCTGGAGCATCGACCCCGCCGACGTGGCGCGGTTCTCGGCCATCGCGGCGGAGTGGTGGGACCCGCGCGGCAAGTTCGCGCCGCTGCATGTGTTCAACCCCTGCCGGCTGGGCTTCATCCGCGAGCAGGCGCTGGCACGGTTCGACCGCGACGGCAACGCCCGCACGCCGTTCGAGGGCCTGACCCTGCTGGACATCGGCTGCGGCGGCGGCCTGCTCAGCGAGCCGATGGCGCGGCTGGGCTTCACGGTCACGGCCGTCGACGCCTCGGAGAACAACATCAAGACCGCCGCCGCCCACGCCGCCGAGCAGGGGCTGGCGATCGGCTACCGTCCCGCCACCGCCGAGCAGCTGCTGGCCGAGGGCGCGGGGCCGTTCGACGTGGTGCTGACCATGGAGGTCATCGAGCACGTGGCCGATCCGGGCGAATTCCTGCGCACCTGCTCGCGGCTGCTCAAGCCCGGCGGCCTGATGATCGTCGCCACCCTGAACCGCACGCTGAAGGCCCTGGCCCTGGCCAAGATCGGCGCCGAGTACGTGCTGCGCTGGGTGCCGCCCGGCACCCACGACTGGAAGCAGTTCCTGAAACCCGACGAACTGCGTGCCTTCCTGGCCGGCGAGCCGGTGGACGTCAAAGGCCCGTTCGGCGTGGCCTACAACCCGCTGACCGGCCGCTGGAGCCGCTCGGCCGACGTCGACATCAACTACATGATGACGGTGACCAAGGACTGAGGCCCGCTCCGGCGCCTGACGGAACCTGTACCGCCGCCGCGCCTTCTATTGGCCAGGGACATCCCAACAAGGATTGGCGGCCGTAATCGGGGGCCGAGCGTCGATCCGTTCGTCGGAACGGAGAGCAACCATGACTTCCAAGACCACTGTGTGGCTGATGGCCTCGGCCGTCGCCCTGAGCGCGGCCGCGCCTGTACTGGCCCAGTCGGCCGACGCGGCCTATCGCCAACGCCTGGAGACCTACGGCGACCAGCGCGCCGTCTACGACGCCCAGAGCGCCGACTATCGGGAGCAGCAGCGCGACTACGACCGCGACCGCTCCAAGTACCTTAGCGACAAGGCCGACTACGACCGCCGCTACGGCGCCGGCGCCTACGACCGTCGTTATCCGGAATACGCCACCCGCTTCGATAGCCCCAGCTACAACAGCAGCTCGGACTATTATCGCGAGCAGACCGCGTTCGAGCACGATCGCCAGGTCTATGAGGACACCCGCCGCGACTACGACCGTCGCAACGGCTACGGCGCCTATGACCGGCGCTATCCCGACCAGGCCCGGCGCTTCAGCGTCAGCGGCCAGGCCTACACCACCAGCAACAGCGACTATCTGAGCCAGCGCGCCCAGTACGACCGCGACCGGGCCGACTACGAGCGGGCCCGCGCCGACTACGACCGCCGCTACGGCTCGGGCGCCTATGACCGCCGCTATCCCGACTACGCCACGCGCTACGGCGCGCCGTACGCGGGAAGCTATGGCGACGACGTCTCCTACAACGCCCCCTGCCGGAGCGACGCCAAGAAGAACGCCACCGCCGGCGGCGTGATCGGGGCCCTGGTCGGCGCTGTGGCCGGCTCGAACCTGGCCGCCCGCAACGCCAAGCCGGAAGGCACGGTGCTGGGCGCCCTGGTCGGGGCCGGCGTCGGCGCCAGCATCGGCAACGCCTCCAGCAAGGGCCGCTGCGACGCCAACGGCCAGTACTGGACCTATAACGACACCGTCGCCTATCGCGAAAGCAGCCGCTATCGCGCCAGCTCCAGCAGCGTCTACAGCGACTACAGCCGCCGCTGCCGCCTGGCCCCGGCCGACACCGACTACAACGGCCGTGTCGAGACCCGCTATGTCCGCGTCTGCCCCGACAGCGCCGGCCGCTATCGCGTCCAGGGCTAAAGTCGGAACGGGGATGAACGGAGGCGTCGGAGCCGCTTCATCCCCGGTTCAGGTCGGAAAGCCGACACTGATCGAACCCAATACGAGCTTGGGCGTTCAATGCGCTCAAGGATCACAAACCAAGAACGGAGCTCGCCATGCGCGCCCAACTCAAGACCCTCGCCGTCGTCGTCGCCCTCGGCTTCACGGCGTCCACCGTCGCGGTCACCGCGGCCGAAGCCCAGACCCGCCACAAGGTCTGGGTCTGCAAGAGCACCAAGAGCGCCCGTAACAAGGGCACGGTGATCGGCGCCCTGTCGGGCGGCACGCTCGGCGCGGTCGTCGCGGGCCACGGCAACAAGACCGAAGGCGCCCTGCTGGGCGGCGCGGTCGGCGCGGTCGCCGGCAACCAGATCGCCAAGAAGAACTCGAAGAACAAGAACTGCCACTACGAGTACCGCTACTACTAGAGCATGGCAGCCGAAAGTGGATGCCGGTTCCGGCGTCCGCCATGCTCTAAGCTGTTAATGGAGCCTGGCTTTTAGCCAGGCTCCGGGCGGCTCCGCCAAAGGCAGGTCGGGCGAAGGGGACGGGAAATCGTCCCCTTTTGCCTGTCCGGCGCGTCGGCTAGCCCGTGGCGCGCAGCAGGACGGCCTCGTCGAGGGCCTCGCGCAGGGCCTGCAGGCGGGATCGGCTGACGGGCAGCGGCGGCCCCTCGCGCATGTGAAGGCGGCCGCCGCCGTTCTGCCGTTCGAGCCGCTGGACCTGGGCCAGATTGGCGATCACCGACCGATGAACCCGTAGGAAGCTCGGCGGCAGCTGGACCTCCAGCTGGTCGAGACGCGCGGCGTGCAGCAGGTCGCGTCCGCCGACCAGTCGCAGCTCGGCGTAGTCGTCGGCCCCCACCACCGCCAGGATCTCGGCGACCGGCACCAGCTCGACCCCGCGCGCAGAGGCCACGGTCAGCCGGTCGGGACGACTGGCGGCGCGGGTCAGCGCGGCCTCGCGCCCACGATCGTCGCGGCCCAGCCGAACGACCTCGGCCATCAGCAACGGCACGACCAGTCCGGCGGCGAGCAGGAAGTAGGACAGGTCCACCAGCCACTCGGGAAACCCGACGGCCAGGACCAGGAACAGCGCCAGATAGGCCAGGGCCGGCCGCGCCCCGGGCAGGCGCTTGCGGACCCCGACCGCGGCGGCGACCCCGGCCAGGATCACGCCGATCAGCAAAGCCAGTCCGGTCTTGAGGTCGAAGCCGGGCGCCAGGGCGGTGAGGCCGACGGCGACCGCGCCCAGGACGGTCATCCGCCGACGCGCCCCAGGCAGAAAGCGGCCTGCGGCGTAGGCCACCAGCATGATCGAGAAGGCGCCTGACAGCGCCCAGATCGCGCTCATCCGCCAGGCGTGCAGGGGATAGGCGTAGGAGACCAGCGCCCGAAGGCTCTCCACGACGGCTTGCAGGGCCGCGACCGCCGCCATCGCGGCCAGGACCAGACTCGACCCCGTGCGACGCAGGGCATGGATCACGCCGAAGCCGAACGCCGCGGCCACCAGCGCGCCGGCCGCGGCGAAGGTCACCGCCAGCAGCGGAATGTGGGCCGAATAGGGATAGGGCCCGACCGTCGCCGACATGATCGGGCGATCGAAACGCAGGCCGCCGCGGAAGGACGACATGTGCATCACGACCACGTTCGCCCCCGGCCGCCAGGCGGTCTCGGCGATCGGCATGGCGATCTGGTAGCGCCCCGGGACCTCGGCGCGGGCGTCGGCGGCGGGACGGCCGTTGGCGCCGAGCCTTCGGCCGTTCAGCCAGACCTCGGACGAGGCGACGCCCGCGATGTAGAACGCCTGGGGACGCGTATCCGTCGGCGCGGGCAGGGCTGCGCGGAGCCAGATCTCGCGACCTTGGGGATCGATCGCGCCGCCCAGCGGACGGCAATCGGTCAGGACCGGACCGTCGGCGCCCGGAACGCCCCGACAGGCCTGCCACGGCAGATCGTTAGCCCTGGCCAGGGTCGCGAAACCGGCCAGGAGGCCGGCGAGGAGAAGGGTTCGCCACATGGCGTCAGTCTAGGGCGCCGCTCGCCGAGATGCGTGGCTGTTCACCGACCGGGACGCGCCGTTGACCGAACCGCCCCGGACAAATCGGCGCCGCCCCGGCTCTGTCGGCGGCATGAACAGCACATCCCTTCACCGCCGCGCCCTGCTCGCCTCGGGCTTCGCCGCCGGCCTCGCCCTTCCGACGCTCGCCCCGGCGCAGCCCTCTTCCGGTCAGCCCCAGGCGGGACCGTTCCGCTTCAAGAGCCGGAGCGGCCAGGAGGTCGACGCCGAGCGGGGCTTCTTCGAGGTTCCCGAGGATCGTCGAGATCCCCGCTCGCGCCGCATCCGCCTGAGCTATGTCCGCTTCGCCTCGACGGCGGCCAGGCCCGGCCCGCCGATCGTCTACCTGGCCGGCGGCCCCGGCGGCACGGCGACCGGCGCGGCGGCCGGACCGCGCTTCCCGATCTTCATGGCCCTGCGCGAAGTGGCCGACGTCATCGCCTTCGACCAGCGGGGCACGGGGCTGTCGAACGCCATCCCGGCGCGGCCGGCCTCGACGCGGCCGCCGCCGGTGTTCACGGAGGCCGGGCTGACCGCCTGGTTCCGCGCCGAGTTCCAGGAGGCCTGGCTAGACTGGACCAAGGCCGGCGTGGCCATGACCGGCTACAACACCGCCCAGAACGCCGACGACATCGACGACCTGCGCCGTCACCTCGGGGCCGAGAAGGTCGACCTCTGGGGCATCAGCTACGGCTCGCACCTGGCCCTCAGCGCGCTCAAGCGGCACGGCGACCGGATCAACCGCGTGGCCCTGGCCAGCCTGGAGGGCCAGGACCAGACGGTGAAGCGCCCAGCGGCGATCGACGGCCTCCTGCGCCAGGTGGACGCCCTGCTGGACGCCGACCCGGCGGTCCGCGCCGCGGTCCCCGACCTGCCCGCCCTGATGCGCCGCGTGCACGCCAGGTTGGAGGCCCAGCCGGCCGTGACGAAGGTCACGCTGAACGGCGCGCCGGGCGAGATCGCGATGGGCGGCTTCGGCGTCCAGATGCTGGCGGGTGGTCTGATCGCCAATCCCAACACCCTGGCCCTGCTGCCGAGCCTGTACCTGGCCCTCGACGCCGGACGGACCGATGTGCTGGCGCCGTTCCTGGGCGACGTGGCCGACCTGCTGAGCGTGACCGGCATGCCCGAGGCCACGGACCTGGCGTCGGGGATATCGCCGGGTCGGCTGGCCCTGATCCGGCGCGAGGCGAAGGCCGCCGTGCTGGGCGAGGCGCTGAACTTCCCGATGCCGCAGCTGCTGGGCGCGGTTCCGGGGGCCGACCTGGGCGAAGGCTTCCGGGCGTCGCTGCGCATCGACCACCCCGCCCTGCTGGTCGCCGGCTCGCTGGACGGCCGCACGCCGCTGGCCGAACAGGACGTGGTGGCGGCCCAGTTCACGCATAAGTCCCGGGTGATCGTGGAGAACGCCGGCCACAACGTCTTCGAGGCCCATCCCGACGTGCAGGGCCTGCTGGTGCGGTTCTTCCGCGGCGAGGCCGTGGCCGACACCCGGCTGAGCCTGCCGCCGCCGAAGTTCCGCCTGGCATAGCGGGTCCTAGTTGACCTCGGTCTTCTTCGGCGCGGCCGGCGGCAGGGGCGCGATCTTGACGCCGTCCTCGACCAGGGCCTTGACCTCCTTGGCCGAGGCCTCGCCGTAGATGCCGCGCTCCTCGGACTTGCCCTCGTGGATGTCGCGCGCCTCCTTGGCGAAGCGGTCGCCCACATAGTCGAAGTTCTCCTCGACCTGGCGGCGGACCTCGCCCATGGCGGTCATCATCATCTCGCGCATCTTCGGATCGACGGCGGGCGCGGACTTCTGGGCCTTCGTCCCGGCCACGGCGGGGGCCATGATCTGCTTGCGCACGCCCTTGGACCCGCACAGCGGGCATTCCAGCAGCCCGCGCGCGGCCTGGTCGTCATAGTCGGACGACGAGCCGAACCAGCCTTCGAAGGCGTGGTCGTGATCGCAGCTGAGCGCGTACCTGATCATGGGAGAGATATAGGGACTACGGGCCCGTGAAGGTACGGGCGTTCTTGAGGGCCGGGATCGCCGCGCGGGCCTTGTCGACGGCCGCGAGGCCGAGGTCGGCGATCAACACGCCCGGCTCGTCGTGGTCAAGTTTGCCGATCACCTCGCCCCAGGGGCCGACCGCGATCGAGCGGCCCCAGGTGCCCCGGCCGTCCTCGTGGAAGCCGCCCTGGGCGGCGGCGATCACGAACGAACCGGTCTCGATGGCGCGGGCCCGCAGCAGGATGTCCCAGTGGGCCTCGCCCGTGGGCCGGGTGAAGGCGGCGGGCGCGGTCAGGACCTGGGCCCCGCCCAGCGCCAGGGCCCGGTGCAGGGCCGGGAAGCGCATGTCGTAGCAGATGGTCAGGCCGAAATTCGCCAGCGGCGTCTCCACCACCGCCGCCCGGTCGCCCGGGGTGTAGGTCGCCGACTCCCGCGCCGTCTCGCCGGTCGGCAGGTCGACGTCGAACATGTGGAGCTTGTCGTAGGTGGCCACGATCGCGCCGGTCGGGTCGATCACCGCCTGGCGGTTCGCCGCCTTGCCGTCCTCGCGCAGCACCAGGGCCGAACCGACGTCGATCCAGACGCCGAGCTCGCGGGCCAGGTCGCGCAGGCCGCGCACCACCAGGTCGTCCTCCAGCGAGACCAGGGTCGGCAGGAGCTTGGTGCGGTCCTTCTGCAGGACGTTGGTGCATTCCGGCGTCAGGATGAACCGGGCGTCCTGCGCCGCCGCCTCCCGCACCAGGGGCGCGATATGGGCCAGCGCCGCCGCGTGGGTGGCGGGCGTGCGGGTCTGGATCAGGCCGACTCGAAGCTGGGTCATGCGGCCAGAAGCGCGTCCAGCTTGCCCTCGCGCTCGAGGGCCATCATGTCGTCGCAGCCGCCGATGTGCTGCTCGCCCACGAAGATCTGCGGGAAGGTGGTGCGGCCCGAGCGGTCCATCATCTCCTTGCGCAGCGCCGGATCCATGCCCGCTTCGATCTCTGTGAAGTCGGCGCCCTTGTCGTTGAGCAGCTTCACGGCCCGCGAGCAGTAGCCGCAGAACGGACGGGTGTAGATGGTGACCTTGGCCATGGGGAATCCGTAACAGAAGTCGTTTCCGTCCTCATATAGGACGCGCTTGCATTTCTGTAACGCGCGCGACGACGGCGAGTGACACTTGTGTGGCGCCGGCCGCCAGCAGGGCCCGGGCGCAGCCCTCGGCCGTGGCGCCGGTGGTCAGGACGTCGTCGACCAGCAGCACCCGGCGGCCGATCACCCGGTGGCGGCGCCGTTCGGGCACGGCGAAGGCGGCGGCGACATTGCGGCGGCGGCCGTCGGCCGACTTGCCGCCCTGGCTGTCGGTATCGCGCCGGCGCACCAGGGCGTCGGGCAGATAGGTCCGGCCGGTCATGGCGCACAGCGGCCGGGCGATCTCGGCGGCCTGGTTGTAGCGGCGTTTCAGCAGGCGCGAGGGGTGCATGGGCACGGGGACCACCGCCTGCGCCTCGTCCAGAAGGTCGGCGGCGCTGCGCGACAGCCAGCGGGCGAACAGGCCCGACAGGTCGGTGCGGTCGGCGTGCTTGAGCTTGAGGATCAGGTCGCGCGAGTGCTCATCGTAGAGGCAGGCGGCCCGCGCCCGGGCGAAGGCGCGGGGTCTCGTCTGGCACAGGACGCAGCGGACCTCGCCGGCGTCGAAGGCGAAGGCCGCGCCGCAGCCGTCGCAGACCGGACCGTCCAGGAAGGTGATGCGGCTCCACGCCTGCGCCGACAGCCCCGAGGTCAGGGCCGCCCCGCCGTCGAAGGCGCGCGGCGGCAGGATCAGGTCCAGCATCCCCCGAGCGAACGCCGTAACGCCAGCAGGCGGTTTCCAAGAAGCGCGAGAAGGCCCATCTTGCGCCGACATGACCGCCGCCCCCCTGCTCTTCGACCGCGCCCTGCTGCGCGCCCGTCTCGACCGCGCCGCCCCCGGCTTCCAGGCCGCCGACTTCCTGAAGGCCCGCGCCGCCGAGGACGCCGTGCTGCGCCTGGAAGCGATCCTGCGGGAGTTTCCGGTGGCGGTCGACCTGGGAAGCCGAAACGGCGCTTTCTCGCGCGCCCTGGCCGAAAGCGACGCCCGCGCCAAGGTCGGCCTGCTGATCGAGACCGACCTGTCGGAGCGGATGCTGGCGGGCCGCAGCGGCGCGCGGGTCGTCGCCGACGAGGAACGCCTGCCGTTCGGCGACGAGACCCTGGACCTGGCCGTCTCGACCCTGGCCCTGCACTGGACCAACGACCTGGTCGGCGCCCTGATCCAGGTCCGCCGCGCGCTCAAGCCCGACGGGCTGTTCGTCGGCGCCCTGTTCGGCGGGGCCACCCTGACCGAGTTGCGCCAGGCCCTGCTGGCCGCCGAGGACGAGATCACCGGCGGAGCCTTCCCCCGCGTCTCGCCGTTCGCCGACACGGTCGACGCCGCGGGCCTGCTGCAGCGCGCCGGCTTCGCCCTGCCGGTGGCCGACAAGGACCGGGTCAAGGTGCGCTACGCCCACCCGCTGGCCCTGCTCAAGGACCTGCGGGCCATGGGCGAGACCAGCGTGCTGATCGACCGCTCGCGCAAGCCCCTGAGCCGCAAGGTGCTGTTCCGGGCGATGGAAATCTATCAAGCGCGCTTCGCCGAGCCCGACGGCCGGGTGCCGGCCACGTTCGAGATCATCACCGTCACCGGCTGGGCCCCGCACGAGCGCCAGCAGAAGCCCCTGCGCCCCGGCTCGGCCAAGATGCGCCTGGCGGATGCGCTGGGCACGGTGGAGCAGCCGGCGGGCGACAAGGCCGGGAGCTAGGGCAGTTTCTCAGCTTTGGATCGCCTTCTTGATCCGCTCATCCCGGCATTCGCCGGGATGAGCGGATAAGAGGGATAAGGCGGACGCTTCACAGCAGGTCGCGCAGCCAGGCGATCAACGGCAGGTCGGCCGGCGGCATCGGATAGTCGGCCAGCTGGTCCGGCTTCACCCATTTCAGCGCCTCGTGCTCCTTGGCCGTGACCATGCCGTCCCAGCGCCGCAGCAGGTATAGCGGCATCAAGAGGTGGAAGGTCTCGTAGGTGTGCGAGGCGAAGACGAACGGCGCCAGGCAGGCCTGGGCGACCTTGATGTCCAGCTCCTCGTGCAGCTCGCGGATGAGGCACTGCTCGGGCGTCTCGCCCGGCTCGACCTTGCCGCCGGGAAACTCCCACAACCCCGCCAGCGACTTGCCCTGCGGGCGCCGGCAGATCAGCACGCGGCCGTCGACATCGATCAGGGCGGCGGCGGCGACGAGGACGGTGGGCTTGGGCGCGGTCATGGGGCGTTAGTTGAACGTCCAGAGCGGATTGGCAACCTTGAATCCCTCTCTCTATGAGAGAGGGATTTTCGCCTCGTACCCCCGCTCCACATAGCCGAACCCGTCGAAGTCGGCCGGCAGGGCCGTGCCCGAGGTGTCCTGGCAAGCCACGCCCACGAAGGCGCCGGTGAAGTTGGGGGCGCCCGGCGCGGTGGCCTCGTCCGACAGGATCGAGGCGTCGAACACCTGGGGCAGCCAGGTCCAGGCTTCGCCGTCCAGGCTCCACGCGAAGCGCAGGCGCTCGAAGTCGACCTCGACCCGCAGGTGGACCAGCCCCGCGTCGGGCAGCGGGATCGGGGTCGTGAAGGCGTCAGCCTGGGGGCTGTCGGGCAGGGCCGACATCACCTGCAGATGCCGCCCGTTCTCCTCGTCGCGCGACACGAACAGGTAGTGGAATTTGTTGGCTCCGTAATAGCAGACCAGCCCGGCCGCCTGCTGGTAGTGCGCGGGCGCGAAGTCCAGCACAGTGCGGGCGCTGTAGCAGAACGCTTGCTGGCGGCGGGCGACCAGGGCCTGGCGGAAGGTGCTGCCGATGCTCTCGCGGCCGAACAGGCGCAGCCAGCCGGGCCGGGCCGTCAGGCTGAACAGCTGGTCGGGATAGGGCGAACGCAGCCACTGGAAGTCCAGGGGCAGGTCGGGACCGTCGAAGTCCTCCCAGGCCGGGGCGGCGGGCCACGGCGCGGGCGGCAAGCCGGGCGACGGCGGGTCCAGCTCGGGATCGCCCGAGCCGTCGCGGGTGCGCAGCCAGCCGTCCTCGCCCCAGGTCATCGGCTGGATCGCCGTCTCGCGGCCCAGCACGCAGCGGCCGCGATTGGGCAGCGGACGGCCGCACAGATAGGCCATCCAGGTCTCGCCGTCGGGCGTCTCGACGAGGTCGGCGTGGCCGGCCCGCTGCAGGGTCGCGTGCGGCCGGTCGCGGGCGGTCAGCACCGGACCGTCGGGGTGGAGCGCGTAGGGACCTTCCAGCGTCCGCGAGCGGGCCATGGTCACCGCGTGGCCGAAGCCCGTGCCGCCCTCGGCGGTGATCAGGTGGTACCAGCCGTCGCGCTTGTAGAGGTGCGGCGCCTCGGTCAGGCCCAGCGGCGTGCCGGGGAAGATGTTGATGCGTTCGCCCACCAGCTTGGCGGCGAAGGCGTCGTATTCCTGGGCGACGATGCCGGCGAAGCGGTTGCGGCCCGGCCGGTGGTCCCACAGCATGTTCAGCAGCCACTTGCGGCCGTCGTCGTCGTGGAACAGCGAGGGGTCGAAGCCGCTGCTGTTGAGGAACACCGGGTCGGACCACGGCCCCTCGATGTCGTCGGCGGTGACCAGGTAGTTGTGGAAGTCGCGCAGGGACGCGCCCGAGGCGCCGCCGGTCGTGGTGCGGCCGTAGCGCTTCACATCGGTGTAGATCAGCCAGAACTTGCCGTCGGCGTGGGTCAGGCACGGGGCCCAGACGCCGCAGCCGTCGGGCGCGCCCAGCATGTCCAGCTGGCTGGGCCGGATCAGGGGCCGGCTCAGCAGCCGCCAGTTCACCAGGTCGCGCGAGTGGTGGATCTGGACGCCCGGGAACCATTCGAAGGTCGAGGTGGCGACGTAGTAGTCCTCGCCGACGCGGATGATCGACGGGTCGGGATTGAAGCCCCTCAGGATCGGGTTGGAGATCACGGACATCGGCGGCTCTAGAGGGCGGGAACGGTGACGGGCCGGGCGGCCGGAGGAGGGGCGGACTCGCGGACCAGGGTCCACAGCAGGGCGGCGCCGGCCAGGTCCAGCACGCCCAGGGCGACGAAGAACGGATCGTAGCCGATCCGGGCCACCAGGCCGCCGATCAGCAGCGAAAAGATCAGCAGGCCGAAATTGCCGCAGAACCCGGCCATGCCGGCCACGGTCGCCACCTCGCTCTTGCGGAACAGGTCGGACGACATGGTGATCACCGTCACCGACAGGGTCTGGTGGGCGAAGCCGCCCACGCACAGCAGGGCTATGGCCACATAGGGGCTCTCGACCCGGCCGACGAACATCATGCCGGTCATCAGCAGGGCGCCCAGGGTGAAGGCCCAGCGGCGGGCGTTGATCAGGCTCACCCCGCGCTTCTGCAGGAACAGCACCACCGCGGGGCCGAACAGGCAGCCCAGGTCGGCCGCCACGAACGGCAGCCAGGCGAACAGGGCGATCTGCTTGAGGTCGAAATGGCGGACGGTGGTCAGGTACAGCGGGATCCAGAACGACAGCGTGCCCCAGGTGGGGTCGGCCAGGAACCTGGGCAGGGCGATGCCCCAGAAGTTGCGGCGGGTCATCAGGGTCAGGATCGACGGCTTGGCCCCGGCGTCGTCCAGGTGGGTCTCCTGGCCCGAGGCGATCAGGTCGCGCTCGGCGTCGGAGAGGGCCTTGTGCTTGTCGGGCGACTGGTAGGCCGCCAGCCACAGCACCACCCAGACCAGGCCCAGGGCGCCGGCCACGAAGAAGGCCGCCCGCCAGTTCCAGACCAGGATCGACCAGGCCACCAGCGGCGGGGCCAGCACCGCGCCCATCGAGGCGCCGATGTTGAACATCCCGCCGGCGAAGCCGCGCTCCTTGGCCGGGAACCAGATCGACACCGCCTTCATCCCGGC
Source organism: Caulobacter sp. CCG-8 (assembly GCF_037402475.1). Lineage (NCBI taxonomy): Bacteria > Pseudomonadati > Pseudomonadota > Alphaproteobacteria > Caulobacterales > Caulobacteraceae > Caulobacter > Caulobacter sp. CCG-8. The sequence continues at coordinate 146,338 of NZ_JBBEUD010000009.1, read as the reverse complement.
CGGCTGGGCGCAGCCCTCGGCCACGCCCAACGCGCCGCGCAGACCCAGCAAGGCCTGCCAACTTCCCGCGAAGCCATGGGCCATGGTCAGCAGCGACCAGGCGGTGGCGAACAGGGCGAAGCCCAGCTTCAGGCCGATGGAGTCCAGCACGTAGCCGCACAGGGGCTGCAGCATGACCCCCAACTGGAAGGCGCCGGTGATCCAGGAATATTCCTTGGGGCCGATATGCAGGTCGGCCAGCACGGTCGGGGCCGCGACGCCCAGGGTGCTGCGCGTCAGGTAGTTCAGCACCGCGCCCAGCATCACCAGGCCGATCATCCACCAGCGCAGGGCCCGGATCTTGCCGTTCATGCCTCTCTCCCCGACCCCGCCTGCCTTGGCGATGTCGCCGCGACGGTAGCGGTAACAGCCATAGACCGCCCCACCATCATCCGCAACGCCAGCTGGCCTGACCATACCGACCAAGGTCTGACCAATGGATCGATCTTGGCCGTAGCCGCGTTTGTTCGCGGAACAAACCTCAAAATCCCGCCCACAAGACCCTGCCAAGGAGCCCCTCGATGAGCCTCGACGATCGCCTGGTGAAGAGCGCCGCCCTGATCGGCGTCAAGGTCAACGACGCGGGCGGCCACAAGCTGGGCGCGATCCGCGAGGTGTTCATCGACCGCGACGCCGGCATCGCCCGCTACGTGGCCATCGAACCGGCGGGCCTGTTCGCGGCCGGCGGCAAGTACCGCCCCCTGCCCTGGCGCGTGCTGACCTGGGACGACAAGGACGAGGCCTATATCGCCGACGTCACCAAGGACCGCTTCAAGGAGGTCCCCGCCTACGACCGCGACCAGCTCAACAGCGCCACCTACGGCTGGGCCGAGCAGGTGGAGCGCTTCTTCGAGGAACCCTAGCCTTCCGCTAGAGCGCCAAAAACCTTAACTGGACGTTGTACTAAGGCGAAGCTAGAGACCTCCTCCAAGTAGCGTTTTGGGGGGAAGTTTCCAGTGGTCGAGTCGAGTGTGTTCGTGCGCGCGAAGCGCAAGCGTTTGTTGGGTTGCAGCGTCCTCGCGCTGACGATGGGGATGGGCGGCGCGGCGTTCGCGGACTGCCTTCCGGCGTCTCCGACTCCGACCACCCCGGTCACCTGTTCCGGGACGACGGTGGCCCAGCTCGTCATTTCGACGAGCGGCGCCATGGACGTGCCGGTCGGCGCGGTCCTCGAACGCCCCGATATCGTGGGCCAGTACAACGCCCTCATCATCACCTCGGCGGCCGGCGCGACGCCCGGTACGACGGTGAGCCTGAACGTCGACGGCACGATCACCGGCGGCGTCACCACCGGTATCCAGGTCACCTCCACCGGCGCCAACAACAGCTTCCCGGCCACCAAGCTCGACCTGACGGTGGGCCAGACCGGCCGGGTCGAGGGCGGCAACGCCATCTGGCTCAACGGCCAGAACTACGCGGGATGGGCTCCCGTCATCGCCACGATCGACAACAGCGGCGTGATCTCGGCGACCGCCATGGGCCTGGTGGCGTCCGATCCGCAGATGTCCGGATTCCAATCGATCACGAACCGGGCGGGCGGCGTGATCCGCAGCGACGCCACCGCCATCTACGGCTCGGTGGGCGTCCTCACCAACGCCGGCCTGATCGACGGCGGAGCCGGATCGGCCTATTGGCTCAACGTCGCCAACACCAGCTTCGCGGTGATCCCCCAGTCGATCACCAACACCGGAACGATCCGGTCCGGCAGCAGCCTGCCCACCATCAGGCTGGACATGGGCTACATGACGATCACCAACAGCGGCGTGATGCGGAACGACGCTTCCGGGTCGGTGATCGACACCGCCAACCTCGTCACGCTGACGAACAAGGCCGGGGGCCTCATCCAGAGCGCCGGCGGGACCGCGATCAGGGCCGACGGCGGGACGATCATCAACGCCGGAACCATCAACGGCAGCATCTTCACCTCCGGCGCACGAGGATCGTCCACGGTGCTGGACAACAGCGCGGGGACCATCAACGGCGCCGTGCAGCTGGGCGCGCAGGACGACATATTGCTCGCGCGCTGGGACGCCGCGGCCGGCCGGATCGCCGGGATTTCGGGCGCCATCGATGGCGGCGGCGGCACGAACACGCTGCGGTTCGACTTCACGCAGGACGTCACGCTCGACTCGCTCATGCAGAACGTCGTGCTCCCCACCCGCTTCCAGAAGCTGGGGATGATGATCGGCCCGAACGCCACCGCCACGCTCAACAGCGACGCGGTCGACGGGCTTTTCATCGGCGGCTCGGGACGGTTCGTGACCACGGGCAAGGTGACCAGCACCGGCGCGGCCTTCGTCACGACGATCGGTCCGCCCTGGGACTACAGCGCGACGCTCGGCTTCAGGAACACGGGCGACATCACCGCGACCTTCTCGCCGGCCGGCGGCGGCGTGGACCCGTACGGCTTCGCCGTCGAGCTGCAGAACCTCAACGACTTCGTCAACACCGGCACGATCACCTCGACGGCCGCCGGCGGCGTGTCCGCCAACTTCCTCTGGGACGTGGCCGGCGGCTTCTCCAACAGCGGCACGATCATCGCCAGCGGTACGGGAGCCTATGTAAACGCAGCCAAATTCAGCAACAGCGGAACGATTCGCTCGACCTCCGGCACGGGCCTCAATCTGGGCTACTTCGCCCGGGTCGGGGACAACAGCGGCACGATCGAGGGCGCACTCATAGGCGCATCCTTGTCCGGCGCCCTGTCCAACAGCGGGACCATCAAGGCGACGAACGGCGTGGGCGTGCTGCTCAACAGCGCCAGCCTCGACAACCTGGCCGGCGGCGTGATCACCGGCTCCAAGGCGTCGGTCGCCAACGGCTACACCGCCCGCGTGACCAACGCCGGAACGCTGAACGGCGACGTCGATTTCACCGCCGGCTACTATTCGAACGACGTCTTCATCAGCAAGGGCGGCACGTTGAACGGCGGCCTGTTGATGGGCGGCGGCGAGGATGTCTTCGTCACCACCGTCGACGACTTCGCCAACGGCAAGTTCAAGAGCGTCACCGGGGCGATGGACGGCGGCGACGGAGTCGACCGTCTGATCCTGCGGGTGGCCGCCAACACGACCACCAAGATCGCGTCCGCGACGTCCTTCGAGCGCGTCGGCTACGAGTTGGGCGACGGCGTCAGCCTGACCCTGACGGCGGACAAGACCTTCACCAGCATGCTGATGCTGGCGGGCAAGGGCAAGGTCGACCTGAGCGCCGACATGACCGTCAACGACGGCTACGCCATCATGGTCACCACCCCGTTCGACGGCGCGTACAGCGATGTCGGCGAGGTCTCGATCGTCAGCCACGGCGCGCTGTCGTTCACCAGCACCAACTATTCCGGCGTCGGCGTGGCGCTGAACGACAAGTCGACGTTCGAGAACCTCGGCAGCATGATCGTCACGGGTCGCGCGTTCACTTCGCCGCCGACGGCCGCGATCACGGGCGGCAAGCTGGTGACCAACTCGGGCACGATCGTCCTGGACGGCGCCGCCGGGATCACCGGCGCGCTCAAGGTCGTCAATACGGGAAGCATCGTCCAGTCGGAGACGGGCGAGCGGTCGCTCGGGCTGTATAACGCCCAGATCGTCGAGAACAGCGGCGTCATCAGCACCGCCGGCGATGCGATCATGCTGTACTACTACAACTACTCCACGCCCACGACGACGACCCCCAGCGTCACCAACAGCGGCGTGATCCACTCCACGACCGGCAACGCCATCATCCAGTACAGCTCGGGCGCGGCGACGATCACCAACACCGCCACCGGCCAGATCGTCAGCGACACGGCGCTGGCGATCAGCACGGGCGGCTATGGCGACACGGTGCGCAACGACGGCGAGATCGTGGGCGGGATCAACCTGAACTACGGCGACGACCGGCTCGAGAACTACGGCTCCATCACCGGCGCCGTGAACCTGGGCGACGGCAACGACACCTTCGTCCAGTGGGTCGGCGGCGCGATGAACGGCACGGTGGACGGAGGCTACGGCCTCGACACCCTGATCATCGACTCGACCGGCGGCGGCAGCGTTTCAGGCTCCCAGTTCACCAATTTCGAGCGCTTCAAGCAGATCGGCGGCGGCAGCCTCGTCTACGAAGGGGTGTTCAACTCGGCGATCGTCCTGGACGGCGGCGGCGCCGAGGTGCTGGCCGGGAAGACGGTCATGACGCCCGCCTTCCTCGGCGGCTCGGACAGCGAGCACATCAAGAACGGCGGCCTGATCCAGGGCAGCATCAACCTCGGCGCCGGCGCCGACAGCGTCGAGAACAACGGCTTCATCGACGGCTCGGTGCTGCTCGGGGACGGAGACGACGTCTACACCGCGGGCCTCGGCTCAGGCGCGCAGTACGCCATCGACGGCGGCGCCGGGACGGACACCTATGTCGTCGAACTGGACGGCCTGTGGGGCAACATCCTGCACGGCGCCAATTTCGAGCGCCTGGGCCTGATCGGCACGGGCAGCCTGAACCTGACCCTGGACCAGAACTGGGAAACGGTCAGCCTGGCCGGCGTGGGCCTGACCCTGCAACAGGGCGCCTTCTCGGTCGGCGGCGTGTTCGGCGGCGATCAGGCCGAGGTCGTGTCCCTGGACCGGGACATCGCCAAGGTTCAGCTCGGCGGCGGAGCCGACGCCCTGACCCTGGCCGGCGACACCTTCGCCGGCGCCTATGACGGCGGCGCGGGGACCGACGCCCTGACATTCTCGACCGGCAACAAGGTCGTCGTGAGCGGCGCGGTCTCGGGCTTCGAGACCGTGGCGCTGAGCAGCGGCCAGATGGACGTGTCCGGCGTCCTGGGGGCCAGCGGCGACAAGCTGACCTTCTCGGGCGGACCGCAGCGACTGACCCTCCTGTCGGGCGGCAAGCTGGACGGAACCGTCGACCTGGGCGCGGGCGCCGACCTGTTCCAGATGGCCGCCGGCGGCCAGTTGGTCGGCACGGTGTTGGGCGGCGCGGGCGACGACAAGGTCGCCATCGACCTGACGTCCGACCTGTCGCTGCGCGGCGACCAGCTGCAGCAGTTCGAGACCCTGGAGGTCACGGGCACGGGCGCGCTGAACTTCACGGGCGGCGCGGCGCACTTCGACCACCTGGTCAGCAACAGCAAGGACCTCACCCTGGCCGCGGGCGCCAGCCTTGACGCCGGCGACCTGACGCTGGGCGGCGACGCCAACACCGTGACCCTGGCCGGCAGCTTCTCGGGCGCGCTGGACCTGGGGGCCGGCGACGACGTCCTGCGCCTGACCACCGGCGGAACCGTCGCGGGCGTCGCGCACGGCGGCGCGGGCCAGGACAGCCTGGTGCTGGCCCTGGGCGGCACGGACGCCGCGCCGATCGCCCTGGGCGCCACGCCGTTCGACGGCTTCGAGACCCTGAGCGTCCAGTCGGGCGTGATCAGCGTTTCGGGCGGCTACGGCTTCGACAGCATCCAGGTCCAGAGCGGACGCCTGATCGGCCTGGCCGGTTCGCAGCTGACGGCCTCGAACATCACCGTGGGCCAGGGCGCGACCTTCGGGTCGGCCGGCGCCGTCAACGGCGACATCGCCGTGGCGGGCACGCTCAGCCCCGGCGCCTCGCCGGGCACCATGACCGTGACGGGCGACGTCGCTCTGGTCGCGGGCTCCACCGCCCTGTTCGAGTTCACGCCGACGGTCAGCGACAAGCTGGTGGTGTCGGGCACGGTGACGATCGCCCAGGGCTCGACCCTGAAGCTGGTCGGCGCCGCCGCCCTGACGCCCGGTCGCCGTCTCGACCTGATCACCGCCGGCGGCGGGATAATCGGGTCGTTCTCGACCATCGACGGCGCGCAGGGGCTGAACCTGCACATCGAGCAGTCGGCCACGCGACTGCAGGCCCTGGGCCTGTTCACGACCGACACGGCCTTCTCCTCGCAGGTGTCGGGCCTGATCGACCAGTTCAACACCGCCCTGATCGACGACAAGGTCAGCGCCTCGCTGATCGCCGCCCTGCCGCTGCTGGTCGATCCGGCCACCAGCAAGAGTGATCCGCGCGCCCTGGCCCGGGTCACGCCCCAGGCCTACGCCTCGGCCTCCCAGCTGGCGGTCGAGGACGGCCTGACGGTGGTCGAGGCCTCGCGCGCCCAGGCGCGCTTCGCGCCCCAGACGCCGGGCCTGTTCGGCTTCGGCCAGGCGATCGCCAGCCAGCGCAAGCTGGACGGCGACGCCGCCGCCGGGATCGCCAAGGGCAAGATCGACACCACCGGCGGCCTGGCCGGGGTGGGCTACGGCGTCGATTCCGCCTGGGCGGGGGTCTTCGTCGGCTACCTGAACGGGCGCCAGCGCATCAGCGAACTGGACGTCCGCACCGGGACCGACAGCTTCGTGATCGGCGCCCAGGGCCAGGTCCGGGTCGGCGGCTTCCAGCTGGGCGCCATGGCGGCCCACGACGGCGCCGACGTCGACACCCGGCGCACCGCGCCCGGCGGGACGGCGGCCAGCGGCGACTACAAGCTCAAGAGCTGGATCGCCGACGTCAACCTGACCTACCGCGCCAAGCTGAACGCCGACTGGGTGGTGCAGCCGCGCCTGGGCGCCAGCTACGTCCAGACCACGCGCGACGGCCTGACCGAACGCGGCGGCGGGGCCTTCGGCCTGGCCGTGCAGGGCGACAAGGCCTCGGCCTGGTTCGTCGACGGCCAGGTGGAGGTGCTGGGCGGCCAGACGGCCGGCGCCCGCCTGCATCCGTTCGCCTCGCTGGGCCTTCGGACGACGGCCAGCGGCGGCGGCACGGCCGCCTCGGCCACGCTGACCGGCCTGCCGACGCCGATCGTCGTCGACGGCCTGGCCCGCGACGGGACCCTGGCCACGGCCGGAGCCGGCGCCGCCTACGACCTCAGCCAGGGCCTGACGGTCTCGGCCGCCTATGCCGGCGAGTTCGGCGACGGCGGGCGCCAAGGGGTGTTCGTCGGCCTGAACTGGAAGTTCTAACCCTCGGAATCGGAGGCCCGTGCGTCAGCGCGGGCCTCCGGAACCCTTGCGACAAAAGGCCTTCTTCGGCCTCGCCCTTGACTTCGCACCTGCAATAAACGACATACGCCGTACGCCATCCGGCGTTATCGGCCGCTCCAGCCGCGTGAGGGACCCCTTCGGTCCAGCCTGTCGAGCGCCCTGAAAGCTTCTCATCAGACCGCCCGTGTCACGCGGGGCGCTCCCCACCGACCCGCCGCGAGGCGAGCCGTGCGAGGATCGCATGCGCCGCCGCGCGGCTGCACGAAAGACACTGAGTGACTCAATTCTCCGATCTCGGCCTCGCCAAGCCCCTGCTGAAGGCGCTGGCCGACAAGGGCTACACCCAGCCCACCCCGATCCAGGAACAGGCCATCCCGACCGTGATGTCGGGCCGTGACCTGCTGGGCATCGCCCAGACCGGCACCGGCAAGACCGCCGCCTTCGCCCTGCCGATCCTGCACCGGCTGGCCGAGGACCGCCGTCCGGCCCCGCGCCGCGGCTTCCGCTGCCTGGTCCTCTCGCCCACCCGCGAGCTGGCCACCCAGATCGCCGACAACTTCAAGGCCTACGGCGCCCATCTGGGCCTGACCGTGGCCACCATCTTCGGCGGCGTGAAGTACGGCCCGCAGATGAAGGCCCTGGCGGCCGGCGTCGACGTGGTCGTGGCCACCCCGGGCCGCCTGATGGACCATCTGGGCGAGAAGTCGGCCCACCTGAACGGCGTCGAGATCTTCGTCCTGGACGAAGCCGACCAGATGCTGGACCTGGGCTTCGTGGTGCCGATCCGCAAGATCGCCAGCCAGCTGCCCAAGGACCGCCAGAACCTGTTCTTCTCGGCCACCATGCCGGGCGAGATCGGCAAGCTGGCCGGCGAGCTGCTGAAGAACCCGGCCCAGGTCTCGATCACCCCGCAGGCCACCACGGTCGAGCGCATCGAGCAGTCGCTGATCTTCATCGAGGCCCAGCGCAAGCGTCCGCTGCTGGCCGAGCTGCTGGCCGACCGCAGCGTCGAGCGCGCCATCGTCTTCACCCGCACCAAGCGCGGCGCCGACCGCGTGGCCAAGTACCTGACCGCCAGCGGCATCGAGAGCGCCTCGATCCACGGCGACAAGACCCAGGGCCAGCGCGAGCGCGCCCTGGCGGCCTTCAAGGCCGGCGAGACCAAGGCCCTGGTGGCGACCGACATCGCCGCGCGCGGCATCGACGTCAACGACGTCAGCCACGTGTTCAACTACGAGCTGCCCAACGTGCCGGAGGCCTATGTCCACCGGATCGGCCGTACGGCCCGCAAGGGCAAGGACGGCGTGGCCATCAGCTTCTGCGCCGACGACGAGCGTCCGCTGCTGAAGGACATCCAGAAGGCCACCCGCCAGACGATCCCGTCCTTCGACCGTCGCAACGACAAGGGCCTGGCGGCCGCCGCGGCCGTGGCCGACAAGCTGGCTCCGCCGGAGAAGTACGTCGATCCGCGCCGCGCCGACCCGCGCAACAACGTGCCGTCGGAACTGCGCCGCCAGCGCAACCGCCCGAACAAGAACGGCGGCCAGAAGGCTCAGGGTCAGGGCCAAGGCCATGGCAAGCCGGGCGGCCAGAACCGCGGCCGCAACGGCGGCGGCCAGGGCCAGGGCCAGCAGGCTCAAGGTCAAGGCCGCTCGGGCGGCGGCGACTTCCGCGGCCCCAAGCGCGCGGCGGCCCCGTCGGAGCGCTGGAACCCCATCGACTCGTGATCCTGACGGGGACATGCCCTTGCGGCGTGTCCCCAACAGCATCCACGGAGCCAAGACTTGGGCACACGCCACGAGGGCGTGTCCCCGTCAGCTTTGGTGGAACTGAAAAAGCAAAACGCCCGCCCCGGTCTCCCGGGGCGGGCGTTTTCTTTCGTCAGACGCTCGGGCTTTAGACCAGCGCGCCGTGGCAGTGCTTGAACTTCTTGCCCGAGCCGCAGGGGCAGGCGCCGTTGCGGGCGGTGTATTCCCAGCCTTCCGGCAGGACCGAGACCGGCAGGGCCTCGCGCTGCTCGGGCGACAGGCCTTCCGGCAGGGCGCCGGCGGTGGCCGCGTTCTCGCCGGTCAGCGGGTCCAGGTGCACCTGGGTCAGGCCTTCCGGCGTGTGCAGGGGCTCGGGCTCGGCATAGGCGATCTCGACCGTCATCAGCCAGCGGGTGGTGTTGGTGCGCAGGTCGCCCAGCAGCTTCTCGAACAGCGAGAAGGCCTCGGTCTTGTACTCGTTCAGCGGGTCGCGCTGGCCGTAGCCGCGCAGGCCGATGACGTTGCGCAGGTGGTCCAGGTGCATCAGGTGCTCGCGCCACTGCAGATCGATCATCTGCAGCAGGAAGTTCTTCTCCACCGAGCGCATCTGCTCGGGGGTGATGATCACTTCGCGCTCGGCGGCGTAGGCGTCGGCCGCCTGGGTGATGCGCTCGCGGAAGGCCTCGTCGTCGACGCCCTCCTCGGCCGCCCATTCCTCGATCGGCAGGTCCAGGCCCAGGATCGCCTGGCAGCGCTCCTTCAGGCCCTCGATGTCCCACTGCTCGGCATAGGCCTTGGGCGGGATGTGGCGGGCGATGAAGTCGTCGACCACGTCGTGGCGCATCTCGGTGATGATCTCCGAGAGGTCGGTCGCCTCCATGAACTCCTGGCGCTGCTCGAACACGGCCTTGCGCTGGTCGTTGACGACGTCGTCGTACTTCAGGAGGTTCTTGCGGATCTCGTAGTTGCGCTGCTCGACGCGCTTCTGGGCGGTGGCGATGGCGTTGTTCAGCCACTTGTGGGTGATCGCCTCGCCTTCCTGGACGCCGAACGTGCGCATGATCGCGTCCAGGCGCTCGCCGGCAAAGATGCGCAGCAGGTCGTCCTCGCACGACAGGAAGAACTTCGAACGACCCGGGTCGCCCTGACGGCCGGTGCGGCCGCGCAGCTGGTTGTCGATGCGGCGGCTTTCGTGGCGCTCGGTGCCCAGCACGAACAGGCCGCCGGCGGCCAGGGCCTTGGCCTTGGCTTCGCTGATCTCGGACTCGATCTCGGCCTTCTGGGCCAGCTCGTCCTCGTGGGTCGGGGTGATCCCCAGGCCCTTCTGCTGCTGCTTCCAGTTGGCCACCCGCATCTCGACGTTGCCGCCCAGCTGGATGTCGGTGCCGCGGCCGGCCATGTTGGTGGCGATGGTCACCGCGCCGGGCACGCCCGCGTCGGCGACGATGCCGGCTTCCTGCTCGTGGAAGCGGGCGTTCAGCACCTGGTGCGGGATGCCCTTGTGCTTCTTGCCTTCATATTCCCAGGCGTAGGTCGACAGCAGCTTGGACAGCTCTTCCGACTTCTCGATCGACACGGTGCCGACCAGGATCGGCTGGCCGCGCGCGTGGCAGTCGGCGATCTGCTTGAGGATCGACTCGTTCTTCTCGCGCTCGGTGCGATAGACCTCGTCGTCGTCGTCGATGCGCTGGACCGGGCGGTTGGTCGGGATCTCGCTGACGCCCATCTTGTAGATGTCGTCGAATTCCTGGGCCTCGGTCGCGGCCGTGCCGGTCATGCCGGCCAGTTTCTTGTAGAGGCGGAAGTAGTTCTGGATGGTCACCGAGGCCAGGGTCTGGTTCTCGGGCTGGATCTGGGCGCCTTCCTTGGCCTCGATGGCCTGGTGCAGGCCTTCCGACAGGCGGCGACCGGTCATCATGCGGCCGGTGAACTCGTCGATCAGGATCACCTCGCCGTCCTTGACGATGTAGTCCTTGTCGAGCGTGTACAGCACGTTGGCGCGCAGGGCCTGGTTGACGTGGTGCACGACCGAGATGTTGGCGGCGTCGTAGAGGCCGGCGGTGTCCTCGGCCAGGTGGCCGCCCGCCATCAGGATCTCTTCGATGCGCTCCTGGCCTTCCTCGGTGAGGATGACCTGCTTCTGCTTCTCGTCGTGATCGTAGTTGGTCTTGTCCTTGATGAGTTCCTTCACCAGGACGTCGATGGTCTTGTAGAACTCGCTGCGGTCCTCGGTCGGGCCCGAGATGATCAGCGGCGTGCGGGCCTCGTCGATCAGGATCGAGTCCACTTCGTCGACGATCACGTAGTGGTGGCCGCGCTGGACCATCTCCTCGACGCTGTAGACGAGGTTGTCGCGCAGGTAGTCGAAGCCGAATTCGTTGTTGGTGCCGTAGGTGATGTCGCTGCGATAGGCGCGCTGACGTTCACCCTGGCTGAGACCGTTGACGATCACGCCGTACGACAGGCCCAGGAAGTTGTGGATCTGGCCCATCCACTCGGCGTCGCGCTTGGCCAGGTAGTCGTTCACGGTGATGACGTGGACGCCCTTGCCTTCCAGGGCGTTCAGGTAGGTCGGCAGGGTGGCGACCAGGGTCTTGCCCTCGCCGGTGCGCATTTCCGAGATGCCGCCGCCGTGCAGGACCATGCCGCCGACCATCTGGACGTCGAAGTGGCGCATGCCCAGCACGCGCTTGGACGCCTCGCGGACGGTGGCGAAGGCTTCGACCAGCAGATCGTCCAGGGTCTCGCCCTTTTCCAGGCGGGCCTTGAACTCGGCGGTCTTGGCCTTGAGGGCCTCGTCCGACAGCGCGGCGTATTCCGGCTCCAGGGCGTTGATCTTCGCCACCTTGGCGGACATCGCCTTGACTTTGCGTTCGTTGGAAGAGCCGAAGAGCTTTTTGGCGAAGCCGAGCATGAAGTGAGGGTTCCGGAGCGGGTGTGTGTGAGGCCGGCGCTAGGGCTTGAAGGCCTTCACTACGGTAAATTCGAGGCGTCGAAGCGAGCGGAAAGTCCACTTCTTCTACGCGCGCGGAGACTTAAGCACCGGCCTAGCGGGTGTCAACGCGAGGCGGGGGCGTGCGGTTACGGTTTGCGCCCCGTTTAACAGCTTCGCGCGTTTTCCGATCCATATCGCGAAGCTGTTTCCTCTTGGCGTTAAACCGCGCTAGAGCGCTGAAGGAGAGTCAGCCGGAGATCGGCCACAGATGAATATTGGTAAGCCTCGCGCGTACGGCCTCGTCGCCGTCCTGGCCCTGAGCCTGCTGGTCGCCGCCTGCGGTCGCAACAAGGCCGACGAGCGCCCGCCCGAACCCGGCGACACCGCCGTCGCCCGGGTCGACGGCCACACGGTCTGGGCCAGCGACGTCAAGCGCGAAGCCGTGGCCCAGGGCCTGATCAGCGAAGGCGAGCCGCTGGACATCGGTTCGGACCTGTTCCGCCAGCGCCTGGACGAGGTGATCGACCAGAAGCTGCTGGCCGCCGAGGCGCTGAAGCAGAAGCTGGACAAGGACCCGGTGGCCCAGCGCCGCCTGGCCGCCGCGCGCGAACGCATCCTGGGCGACATGCTGGTGGAGAGCGTGGTCGAGAAGGCGGTCAACGAGAACGCGATCCGCGGCCTCTACGCCGAGCAGCAGAAGCTGTCCAAGCGCAGCGAGGAGATCCGCGCCCGCCAGATCCTGGTCGCCAGCCAGGCCGACGCCGAGGCCGTCAAGAAGCTGCTGACCGCCGGGGCCTCGTTCGACGCCCTGGCCATGGAGCGCTCGACCGACCCGGCCACCCGCTTCAACGGCGGCGACCTGGGCTACTTCACCGTCGACGTCATGCCGCCGGCCTACGCCGCGGCCCTGCAGAACGTCGAGAAGGGCGCGCTGGTCGGCCCGTTCCAGACCGAGGGCGGCTGGGCCGTGCTGCGCGTCGAGGACAAGCGCCTGGAGGAACCGATCACGCTGGAGGCCGCCCGCCCGCAGATCGTGCGCTTCCTGACCTATGACCAGGTCCGCGACCTGCTGGAGAAGCTGCGCGGCGGGGCCAAGGTCGAGATGCTGACCGGCAAGCCCCAGGACGTGCCCGGCGCGCCGCAGGAGCCGGCCTCGGCCCCGCCCGGCTCGGCCGACCAGGCCCCCTCCTCCGATCTCGACGACGCCCCGCCGGCGTCCGCGCCCGCTCAAGCTCCGGCCAAGAAATGACCAAGACCCCCTCCAAGGCTTCCAAGCCCGCCGCGACCAAGAAGGCGACCAAGGCCGAGCCGAAAGCCAAGGCCGCCAAGCCGGCCGCCGCGCCCTCGCCCACCCCGGCCGAGATCGTCGGCCAGGTCGGCGCCAGCGTCGGCCAGACCCTGGAACGGGCCCTGGACCCGCTGACCGCCGCCCTCAAGCGCGCCGGCCTGCGCCGCGCCCAGAAGGACGCCAGCCAGGGCGCGCCCGAAACCGCCCAGGCGGTCCAGGCCGCGAAGCCCGCCGGCGCGCCGGGGAAACCGGGCCTGGCCGTCTCGCCCCTGGCCGTGCCGTTCCCGACCATCCCGCCGATCGCCGGGGTCGAGATCGCCACGGGCCGCGCCGGCTTCTACAAGCACCAGCGCGAGGACATGCTGCTGATGCGCTTCGCCGAGGGCACCAGTTGCGCCGGCGTGTTCACCCGCCACGGCGTCGGCTCGGCCCCCGTCGACTGGTGCAAGCGCCAGCTGGCCGCCAGCAAGGGCGAGGACGTCCGCGCCCTGGTCGTCAACGCCGGCTGCGCCAACAGCTTCACCGGCAAGCCCGGCGCCGACGCCGTGCGCCGGGTGGCCACGGCCGTGGGCAAGCGCTTCGACTGCCGCCAGCGCGACGTGATGATGGCCTCGACGGGCGTCATCGGCGTCATCCTGGACGACAGCAAGATCATCTCGAACCTGCGCGAGGTGGAGACCCGCCTGACCGAGGACGCCTGGGCCGGCGCCGCGGCGGCGATCATGACCACCGACACCTTCCCGAAGGGCGCCTACGCCACGGCGATGATCGACGGCCACGAAGTGCGGATCGCGGGGATCACCAAGGGCTCGGGCATGATCGCGCCCGACATGGCCACCATGCTGGCCTTCGTGGCCACCGACGCGGCCATCGCCCCGGCCGCCCTGCAGACCCTGGTCAGCCTCTACACCCGCACCACCTTCAACTGCGTGACGGTGGACGGCGACCGCTCGACCAACGACACCTTGCTGCTGTTCGCCACCGGCCAGTCGGGCGCGCCCAAGATTCACCGGGCGGGCGACCGCCGCCTGGCCGATTTCCGCGAAAAGCTGGAGGCCGTGCTGCTGGACCTGGCCCTGCAGCTGGTCCGTGACGGCGAGGGCGCGACCAAGTTCGTCAAGATCACCGTCAACGGCGCCGAAAGCCCGCTGTCGGCCCGCAAGATCGCCCGCACCATCGCCGAAAGCCCGCTGGTCAAGACCGCCTTCGCCGGCGAGGACGCCAACTGGGGCCGCATCGTCATGGCCGTGGGCCGCGCCGACGAGCCGGTCAACCGCGAGAAGCTCAGCGTCAAGTTCGGCGACCTCTACGCCGCCCGCGACGGCCTGGTCTCGGCCGAGTACGACGAGGCCAAGATGAGCAAGTACGTCAAGCGCCAGGAGTTCGAGGTCTCGGTGGACGTCGGCGTCGGCAAGGGCTCGGCCACGGTCTGGACCTGCGACCTGACCAAGCAGTACGTGGCGATCAACGGGGACTATCGGTCGTAGCCATGGCCCTCGATCTCACCGACATCGCCGAGACCTGCCGCGACGCCGGCTACGTCGTGACCGAGATCGATCGCGGCCTGGAGATCGCCGGCGCCGACGACGGCGGGGCCTTCTACCTGTTCCCGGAGGGCGACTGGCTGCAGGTGCGCTGCCAGGTGTTCGACGAGACCGACCTGGACCAGGCCCGCGACCTGACCGCCCTGTTCGAGACCGTGGCCCGGGCCCAGTTCCGGATGATCGGCTGCCGGTTCGGTTTCGACGAGCTGACCGGCCTCTGGCTGGTCGCCGACCTCTTCCCCGGCTTCGAGCCCGAGCGCCTGCCGGCCGTTCTGGAACAGCTGACCTTCGTCTGGAGCTCGCTGGGCGAGGTGCTGGACGCGGCGCTGAAGGGGACGGTCGTGGACGAGGTCACCCTGGACGCGGCGTTCGAATTGGAACCCGACGGCCGGCCGAACTAGGCGGCGGGGAGGCGCAGGCCCATGACCGGACAGGCCGTCATGCTCAGGCTCATCATCCGGGACCCGGTCCCGGGCGTGGCCTACAGCCTTCAGGACAAGGACAACCGGACGGTCGGGCCCGTCACGGCGGGCGACGGCCCGATCGCGTTCGACGTGCCGGTGCGCGTGGCGCCGGGGCCGCGGTTCCTGGGGGATTTCGTGCGCAGCGAAGCCGGCGGCCGGCGCTTCGTCTACATCGCCATCGGCGTCTCGGCGGGCCAGCACGCCTCGCCGTGGACCCGGCGCGCCAAGATCGACATCCATACCCTCCCGGAAGACCTGCTGAACCAGGCGCTGGCGGGCAAGGTCCTGGAGGCCCTGCTTCCCGGCCGCGACAAGGACGGCGGCCCGGCCTGCGCGACCGTGCGGCCGATCGCCCCCTGGCGGGCCGTCGACTGACGTCGGCGCCGGCCGCGAGGCGCTTGAAACCGCGGCCCCAATCGCGTTCTCATGATCGCCTGTCATTGGGGAGACGCCGCGTTTGACCGAAGCCCTCATCGTTCGCGGCCTCGACAAGACCTTCACCAAGCCGGCGGTCATGGACCTGGACCTCACCGTCCACGCCGGCGAGCTGTACGCCCTGCTGGGCCCCAACGGGGCGGGCAAGACCACCACCCTGCGGATGGTCGCGGGCCTGACCAAGCCCGACAAGGGCGAGATCAGCATCTTCGGGATCGACGCCCGGGCGGACCCGGCCGCCGCCAAGGCCATCACCGCCTGGGCGCCGGACGAGGCCATGGTCTATGACCGGCTGACGCCTCTGGAATATCTGGAGTTCGTCGCCGGCCTGTGGAACGTCGAGCCCAAGGCCGCCAAGGCCCGGGCCGAGGCGCTGCTGGCCAAGCTGGGCCTGGCGGCCGAGGCGCGCACGCGCTGCGAGGGCTTCTCGCGCGGCATGAAGCAGAAGGTGGCCCTGGCCGGGGCCCTGATCCACGACCCCAGGCTGCTGATCCTCGACGAGCCGCTGACGGGCCTGGACGCCGCCGCCGCCCGCCTGGTCAAGGACATGCTGCAGGAGCGGGTCGACGCCGGCGGCACGGTGATCCTGACCACCCACATCCTGGAGGTGGCCGAGCGGATGGCCGACCGCATCGGCATCATCGCCGGCGGCCGCCTGCTGGCCGAGGGCTCGCTGGACGCGCTGCGCACCCAAGCCGGCGAGGGAAAGGGCGGCTCCAGCCTCGAGGACGTCTTCCTGCAACTGACCGCGACCGAGGGAGCCCCCGCGTGACCCTGTTCGCGCCGGGCTCGATCCTCTGGCTGCTGGGCCACGAGATGCGGCTGTACTGGCGCAACTTCCGCGCCGGACGGGCCGGCCGGGGCGCGCGCGGGCTGATCAGCCTGGTGATCGTGGCGGCGATGCTGCTGGGCGGCGGCGTCCTGGCGGCCCTGGGGCTGCACGACGTCCAGGTCCCGATCAACCCGATCTCGATCAGCCTGGCGGCCCTGGGCAGCGCCGTGGTCTTCACCCTGATGCTGTCCCAGACCCTGAGCGCGTCGAGCGAGGCGCTGTATGACCGCAACGACCTGGACCTGCTGTTCTCCTCGCCGATCGGGCCCGGCAAGGTGCTGTTCGTGCGCTCGCTGGGCGTGGCGGGCGGGGTCCTGACCATCTTCGCCCTGTTCGTCACGCCCCTGCTGCTGCCGTCGGTGATCTGGGGCCATCCCGGCTGGATCGGGGTGTTCGGGATGCTGGGCGCCCTGGCCTTGAGCTCGACCGCCGTCGGCCTGCTGCTGGCCATGGCCCTGTTCGCCCTGATCGGCCCGCGCCGCACCCGCACCGTGGCCCAGGTGCTGGCGGCCCTGGTCGGCGCCACCTTCTTCCTGGCCAGCCAGACCCGCACGATCCTGGGGGCCCAGAAGAGCAGCAGTCTGTTCCTCGAGATCGAGCGCCAGGCGCAGGAGGGACGGCTGCACCCGCCGCCGATCGTCGCCCTGCCGCTGCGGGCCATGCTGGGCGAGCCCCTGCCCCTGCTGGTCCTGCTGGCCGGCTCGGCGGCGCTGTTCGCCCTGGCCGCCCTGGCGCTGGGCCGGCGGTTCTCGGACGCGGCCGCCGCGACCCAGGGCAAGACCGCCGCCCGGCCGGCCAAGGTCCGCCGCGGCGACGCCCGCCGCGCCTTCGCCGCCGGCCCCTTCCTGGCCACCGTGCGCAAGGAGCTGCTGCTGATCGGCCGCGACGCGGCCCTGCTGTCGCAGGTGCTGCTGCGGGTCCTGTACCTGATCCCCACCGCCCTGGTGCTGAGCCGCAACGCCGCCCACGGCGCGGGCCCGGCGCTGGCCGGCGGGGCCGGGGTCGTGGCCTTCCTGGCCGGACAGGTGGCCGGAAGCCTGGCCTGGATCACCCTGTCGGCCGAGGACGCCCCCGACCTGCTGGCCGTGTCGCCGGCCAGGATCCGCACCCTGCGCCGCGCCAAGCTGGCGGCCGCCCTGATCCCTGTAGCCCTGTTCCTGGTCCTGCCGATCGCGGTCCTGACCTGGTTCCTGCCGACCGCCGGCGTCTGGACGGCGCTGGGCGCGGCCCTGGCGGCCTGGAGCAGCGGCCTGATCAACATCTGGCACCAGCGGCCGGGCAAGCGGTCGGACTTCAAACGACGCGGCGGGGCCTCATGGATGGCGACCATCGCCGAGATGCTGGTCTCGGCCCTGCTGGCCGGCGCCACGGGCATCGCCGTGGCCGGCCTGTGGGCCTGGGCCCTGATCCCGCTGGGCCTGGCCGGCGCGGCCCTGCTCAGCCTGCGGCGCAGCGACGCCCAGATCGCCCGCAACCTTCGAACACGGTAAAGCTGCGATTAGGGTTTTACCTGATTGCGCGACATTGCGACGCAGCTACGGTCTATGTCGGGTCGGGGACATAGAGTTGAGTCGAGAGTACGCATGCCCGCCGTGCACGCCACGTTCCGATCCCAGAACCACCGGGCGACCCGCCAGGAGTCGAAGGCCCTGGTCGTAGCGATCAGCGCGCTGCAGCTGGCGATGCTCTTCCTGGTCTGGCTGGTGGCCCTGATCCCGATGGCCCTGCTGGCCCTGGGCGCGACGGTGGTCCAGGCGCTGAAGCCCGCGGCCGCGAAGACCCCCGCGCCGATCGACTTCCAAGCGACGCCTAGGCTCTGATTTCTCCAAATCCCAAAATGTTATCATCCCGGAAGCCTCGCAGAGGCTGTCCGGGACCCAGGGGACTGGGCTGATGCTTTGCGGTTCACCTGGGTCCCGGACGAGCGCCGCGCGCTTTCCGGGATGACACCATTTTGGGGCGTGCTTGTTCGCCGCCCTACCCGTCAAGCGCCGCCTCGATCCGGCACACCACGCCGTCCGGCCTGAAGTCGATGTGCGCAACGCCCGACAGCTCGGCGGCCAGGCCCCGTTCGATCAGGCGCGAGCCGAAGCCCCGACGGCTGGGCGGAGAGACCGGCGGGCCGCCGGTCTCGGTCCAGGTCAGGACCAGGCGGGGATGGGCCCCGCCGGGGACCACGGTCCAGGCGATCCGCACCTGACCCGTCGTCAGCGACAGCGCCCCGTACTTGACCGCGTTGGTCGCCAGCTCGTGCAGGGCCATCGACAGCGACAGCGCCATGCGCGGCGACAGCCGCACCGACCCGCCCTCGGTCGCGAACCGCTCGGCGCCGCCGTGCAGGTCCTCCAGGCGGCCCAGCAGGTCCAGCAGGTCGGCCCCCTCCCAGTTCTCGCGGGTCAGCAGGTCGTGGGCCTCGGCCAGGGCGACGATACGGGCCGAGAAGGCCTCCTGCGCTTGGGGCAGCGAGCGGGCGGCGTGGAAGGTCTGGGCGGCGATGGCCTGGATGGTGGCCAGCGAGTTCTTGACCCGGTGATTCAGCTCGTTGACCAGCAGCCGCAGGTGCAGCTCGGCGCGCTTGCGGTCGGTGATGTCGACCGTGGCCCCGACCACGCGCGCGGGCTTGCCGGCGTCGTCGAAGAAGCCCCGGCCCTTGGCCGAGATCCAGCGCTCCTTGGCGTCGTCGCGGCCCACCGTTCGGTACTCGACGTCGATGTCGGCGCGGCGGACAGGGTCCATCGAGGCCAGCAGCGCCGCGCGCACGGCCTCGCGATCATCGGGATGCATGGCCGCGTAGAAGTCGTCCAGCCCGACATCGGCCCCCAGCGCCATGCCGAACATGCCGTAGCCGCGTTCAGACCAGCGCAGCTGACGCTTGCGGACGTCGTAGTCCCAGGTGCCCACATTGCCCGCGTCCAGGGCCAGAGCCATGGTCGCCTCGCGCAGCACCTGGTCGGCCTCGGCCTCCTTGCGCTCGGTGACGTCGGACACCACGCCCACGAAGCGCACGCACAGGCCGTCCTGGAAGAAGGCCCGGCCGAAGGTCTCGATCCAGCGCAGCGCGCCGTCGTTGTCGCGCCGGACGCGGTACTCGCGGTTGATGGTGTTGTCGCCCGCCGGGTCCATGGCCGCGCGGATGGCGTCCATCAGCGCCGGCAGGTCGTCGGGATGGACCAGCCGCTCGAAGGCGTCGAGCGGGTTCTCGATCATGCCCTCCGGCAGGCCGTAGATCTCGCGGCAGCGCTTGTCCCAGTAGCGCTCGCCGGTCTGCGGATTGTGGTCCCAGCGGCCCAGGCCCGCGCCGTCGACGGCGATGCGCAGGTCGGCCTCGGCCGCTTCCAGCGCGTGCTCGATGCGCTTGCGGTCGGTGATGTCGACCATCACCCCGCGGTGGCGCACCGCCCAGCCCCGGGCGTCGCGCTCGACCTTGCCGCGGGTCTGCACCCAGCGGATCGAGCCGTCGGCCTGGATCAGCCGATACTCCTCGTCGAAATCGTTCGTGGTCCGCAGGTGGGTGCGGCCGGACTTGAGCAGCCGCGCGAAGTCGTCGGGGTGCAGGGCCTTGCTGAAATCCGCCAGCGGCAGCCCGCCGACGGCGCGCTCGGGGTCGACGTTGTGGAACCGCGCGTAGCGGGCGTCGGCATAGACCTTGTCGGCGAGGATGTCCCAGTCCCAGGTGCCCACCCCGCTGGCCGCCCTCAGGGCCAGCTGGTAGCGCTCCTCGCTGGCCCGCAGGGCCTGCTCGGCCTGGACCCGCCGCGTGACGTCGGTCAGGGCGATCAGCACCCCGCCCACGCCCGACGGCGCGGTGGCGTCGGGCATCGGGCTGAGCCGGATGTTGAAATAGCCGTCGGTGACCGAGCCGTCCGGCTGGATCGTGGTCAGGAACAGGTCCTCGATGACCGTGCCGCCGCTGGCCCCGGCCAGGATCGCCCGCTCGGGCCCCTCGGAATCGGCGGCCGAGGTCGGCGGCGCCTCGGCGAAGGTCTTGCCCAGCACGTACGGATGACGTTCGCCCAGCATGGGGGCGTAGGCGTCGTTGTAGATCAGCACCATCTCCGGACCCCAGCGAAGGGCGCTGGGAAACCGGCTGGCGACGATCATGTCGACGGCGAAGACCAGGGCGAGCGACCACGTGGCGCGCGGGCCGAGCGGCGTGGCCGCCCAGTCGAACGCCGCGATCCGCTCGCGCAGATCGCCGGGCGCGAACGTCTCCTCCGCCGAAGGCGTGCCTAACGGGGGCGTGTCGGGGGCGAGCCCCTGATCACGGGTGTCCACCATGCCCGTGTTCCTTCCCGGCCGCGGTCAACGGCCAAGGTGCAGCAGACCTCATGGCGGGCGGGGTTTCAAGCCGCGGCGCTGGACCCTGGGATTCTCATCCAACGAAAAACAGCCCGTTCCCACCTGCGGAGGCGAAAACGGCCGATAATTCATCCGGTTGCGGTCGGCTAGCCGACACTGGCCGCCGTACGGCCCTCACTGCGCCACGCCAGCCAGGCCGCGACCAGCAGCACCGCCGCGGCGATCAGGCCCGAGACTCGGAGTCCGGCGGCAATGCGCTCGGGACCGCCGGCCGCCAGGGCGCCCATCACCGCCACCCCCGCCGCGCCGGCCGCCTGGCGGCAGGCGTTCAGCACGCCCGAGGCCGTGCCCGAGAAATGGCGGTCGACGCTGGCCAGCAGGGCGCTGGTCATGGCCGGCACCGCCGTGCCCATGCCGCCGGGGATCAGCAGGAAGCCGGGGACCATCAGCCAGAACGGCGTGGTCGGGGTCAGCCGGCTGGTCAGGGCGTAGCCCAGCGCCGCCACCAGCACCCCGCCGGCCATGGTCCGCGCCGGGCCGAAGCGGTGGGCGATCCGGCTGCTGAGCAGGTTGGAGACGATGAAGGTCGCCGTCAGCGGCAGGAAGGCCAGGCCCGCCTGGACCGCATCGTAGCCCGCCGAGCGCTGCAGGAAGAGCCCCAGCACGAAGATCACGCCGTAATAGGTGAAGTTGACGCCGACCCCGATCGCCACCGCCGACCAGACCATGCGGTTCCTGAACACTTCCAGGGGGACCGCCGGATGCGCGCTGCGCATCTCGACCGCCAGGAAGGCCGCCCCCGCCGCGACGCCGCCGGCCAGGGCGCCCAGGACCAGCGGATCGCTCCAGCCGCGATGGCCGCCCTCGATCACCGCCCCGACCAGGCCGACCAGGGCGAGGAAGGCCAGGACCTGTCCGGGCAGGTCCAGCGGCCGCTTCTCGCGCGGCGGGACCTCGGGCACGAAGGCCAGGGTCAGGGCCGAGCCCAGCAGGCAGAGCGGCAGGTTGACCAGGAACACCCAGCGCCAGCCCAGGGCGCCGATCAGCAGGCCGCCGATCACCGGTCCAGCGGCGATCGACACCCCGCCGGCCGCCGTCCACCAGCCCACGGCCCAGGCGCGGGCCTTGTCGTCGCCGGCCGCCGCGTGGGTGATCAGGGCCAGCGAGGGCGGCACCAGCAGGGCGGCGGCCGCCCCCTGGATCGCCCGGGCCAGGATCAGCTGCAGGGCGTCGTGGGCCAGGCCGCAGGCGGCGGACGACAGGGCGAACAGCACCAGCCCGGCCAGGAAGGCCCGCCGGGGTCCGAACCGGTCGCCCAGCGCCCCCGCCGACAGCAGCAGCGCCGCCAGCAGCAGGGTGTAGGCGTCCACCACCCACTGCAGGCTGGCGGTCGGGGCCCCGAACTCGCGGCCGATGGCGTCCAGGGCCACGTTGACGATGGTCACGTCCAGCTGGACGATCGTGAAGCCGAAGCTGGCGGCCGCCAGGATCATCGGCAGGCCGGCGGGACGGCGGGCGGAGGCGGACGCGACTCGGACGTTGGTCATGGCGCGATCTTCGCCCAGGTCGCGGCCCGATGTTACACGCGGGAGTGAAGCATCCGGGCGATGGCTGTCTTATAGTCAGTCCATGGAAGCCAATATCGCCTCCCCCGCCGCCCTGATCGGCGATCCCAGCCGGGCGGCCATGCTGCAGGCCCTGCAGGACGGCCGGGCCCATCCGGCCGGGGCCCTGGCCTGGGCCGCGGGCCTGACGGCGCAGGCGGCCAGCAACCACCTGGCCAAGCTGGTCGACGGCGGGCTGGTCAGCGTCGAGCGCGAGGGCCGCCACCGCTACTACCGCCTGGCCAGCGCCGAGGTCGCCCACGTGCTGGAGGCCCTGGCCGTGCTGGCCGCGCCGGTCCGCTCGCTGGAGCAGCCCCGCTCGCCCCAGGCCCGCGCCCTGCGCGACGGCCGCTGCTGCTACGGCCACCTGGCCGGGCGGCTGGGCATCGCCGTGACCGACGCCCTGGTCGCCCGCGACCTGATCCGCCCCGCCGACGACAAGCTCTACGCGATCACCCCGCAAGGCCGCGCCTGGTTCGAGGACCTGGGCCTGGACCTCGAGGCCACGCGCTCCAAGCGCGGCGCGGCCCGCCAGTGCCTGGACTGGACCGAGCGCCGCCACCACCTGGCCGGCCCGCTTGGCGTGACCCTGCTCAGCCGCATGGTCGCCCTGGGCTGGATCGAGACCGTCGCCGGCAGCCGCGCGGCCAAGCTGACGACGCTGGGGCGCGAGGAACTGCGGACGCGGCTGGGGGTCGATCTGGAAGCGGTCGAGGGCCGCGCGGCGGCCTAGGTCTTTTCCCTTCCCTCCCCTTCATGGGGAGGGCGGCCCTGGCTGAGCCAGGGTCGGGTGGGGCCTGCTGAGTTAGGCGCCCTGCACCGATCCCCCACCCGTCCGCTTCGCGTCCACCCTCCCCACAAGGGGGAGGGACGGCGCCTATTGATTAGGCGTGCGTGCGATTGTCACGATCCCTTGGAAGATGTCCCGCGTCGAGACACATCTCAGCGTTGATGATGGGTCATCCCGGGAGCCCCGCCATGCCCGACTTCAAGCTCGCCCTCGCGCCCAGCCAGCTGACCCAGACGATCAATCCGTGGTCCTGGACCTTCGGCGATTTCAGCCTGTTCACCGTCAACCTGGGCAAGTCGGCCGCCCCCGGCGTCGAGGCGCGGATCCTGGACGAGGTCGGCAGCTACGGCCGCCAGCTGGGCCGGATCGGCGAGGCCCTGTCGGTGGTCATCGACTGGGCCGAGAAGCAGGGCCTGCCCGAGCACAAGGCGATCGCCGAGCTCAAGCTGCAGCTGGAGCACGTGGACGTGATCCGGCGGGAGGAAAAGGCGCCGGCGCCGACGGCGACCGCCGTCGAATAGCTAGGCCGCGTCGCGCAGCTTGCGCAGGCGGTTGGCGCCCCGCAGGCCGTTGTAGAACAGCAGCAGGCAGACCAGGTCCACCACCACCGCCAGGGCCTGGCGCCAGGCCGGGATCATGTGGGCGCTCGCCGTCGCGGGATTGGCCATGTTCAAGACCAGCATCAGCAGGCTGTAGAGCGCCAGCAACCCCAGCAGCAGCGGGATGACCGCGTTGGGCTTGCGCCACTGCACGACGCCGACGATCGCGAACACGGCCGCGAACCCGACGCTCATGGCGAGCGTGGTGTAGACCATCGCCGGGCCCATCATCGCCAGGGCCGCCTGCCCCGCCTGGCTGCTCTCGCCGTACATGGTGGCCGTGACGGCGCGCAGCTGGGCCAGGTAGCCGTCGATGTTCACGGCGATCAGCGCCGCGCCGAACAGGCCGTGGGCGGCGCTGACGAACGCCCCCACGGCGCCGGCGCGGCCCGAGGCCAGGGCCTCGTCCTCGGTGGAGATGGCGGCGGCCGGATTGAGCCAGCGCGACAGGTCGTTCATTGGAAAGCCCCCAGGGTTACAAGCTTGACCGCACCATCCGAGGTTGCGGCCGGCCGGTCAACGGGCCCTAGGCCGCCTCCACCCCGAACTGCAGCCGCGCCAGCTTGGCGTAGAGGCCGCCCTGGGCCGCCAGCTCGGCGTGGGTGCCCTGCTCGACCACCCGGCCGTCCTCCATGACCACGATGCGGTCGGCCTTGAGCACGGTGGCCAGGCGGTGGGCGATGACCAAGGTGGTGCGCTCGCTCATGGCGTCGTGCAGGGCCTTCTGGACCAGGCGCTCGTTCTCGGCGTCCAGGGCGCTGGTGGCCTCGTCCAGCAGCAGGATCGGGGCGTCGCGCACCAGGGCGCGGGCGATGGCCAGGCGCTGGCGCTGGCCGCCCGACAGGGTCTTGGCCCGCTCGCCCACCGGGGTGTCGAAACCCTCCGGCAGGGCGTTGATGAAGGCCGTGGCCTGGGCCGCGTCGGCGGCGGCGCGGGCCTCGGCCTCGGTGGCGTCCTCGCGGCCGAAGCGGATGTTGTCTAGGGCCGAGCCCGAGAACAGCGGGCTGTCCTGGGCCACCAGGGCCATGCGGTCGCGGACCTCGGCCGGATCGGCGTCGCGCAGGTCGACCCCGTCCAGGCGCACCACGCCGGTCTGCGGGTCATAGAATCGCAGCAGCAGCCGCAGCACCGTGCTCTTGCCCGCCCCCGAGGGCCCGACCAGGGCCACGGTCTCGCCCGGCTTCACGACCAGGTCGAAGCCCTTCAGGGCCGGCAGGTCCGGGCGGCCCGGATAGGCGAAGGTCACGTCCTCGAAGGCGATGGCGCCGCGCGAGGGGACCGGCAGGGTCTTGGGCTTTTCCGGCGCGGCGATGCCGGGCTGGGAATTGAGCAGCTCGGAGATCCGGTCCATGGCCCCGGCCGCCTTCTGCACGTCGCCCCAGACCTCGCCCAGGGCGCCGACCGAGCCGGCGGCGAAGATGGCCAGCATGGCGAACTGGGCCAGGGTGCCCGGCGTCATCTCGCCCGACAGCACCAGGTGCGCCCCGACCCACAGCAGCAGGGTCACGCCGCCGAACGCCAGGGTCATGACCACGACGGTCATGCGGGCCCGGGCGCTGACCCGCCGGATCGAGGCCTTGTAGGCCGTCTCGACGGCGCCGCCGAACCGGGTGTCGGCCGCGCCCTCGCGCCCGAAGGCCTGGACGGTGTCCAGGGCGTCCAGACTCTCGCCGGCGTAGCCGACCGCGTCGGCGAACTTGTCCTGGGCGGTGACCGACAGCTTGCGGACGTTGCGGCCCAGCAGGAAGATCGGCGCCAGCACCACCGGCACCATCAACACGATGAAACCGGCCAGCTTGGGGCTGACGAAGGCCATGTAGCCCAGGCCGCCGATCAGGCTGAGCGTGTTGCGCAGGGCCACCGAGACGCTGGTGCCCACCAGTTGCTCGACGATGGTGATGTCGGTCGTCATCCGCGACAGCACCTCGCCGGTGCGGGTCTTCAGGAAGAAGGCCGGGTCCAGCTTCAGGGTGTGGCCGTAGAGCGCCCGGCGCAGGTCGGCGACGACCCGCTCGCCCAGGCGCGTGACGAAGAAGAATCGCAGGGCCGTGGCCACCGCCAGCAGCAGGGCCACCGCCGCCAGACCGAGGAAGGCGCTGTTGACCGCCTCGCCCGAGCCCTTGCTGAAGCCCTTGTCGATCACGCCCTTGAAGGCCCCGGTCAGGCCCAGGGTGGCGCTGGTCGAGAACAGCAGGAAGAAGCCGGCGGCCAGGGCGTCGCCCACGTGGCGGCGCACGAAAGGCAGCAGATGCGCCAGCGGACGGATGTCCTTGCGGCGCGGACGGCGGTTGGCGGCCTCGGCCAGATTCTGGACCAGCTCCGCGCCCGCGCTCGGCCTGCCCTCGGCCGAAATCTCGCCCGCGTTCACGTCACTCATCAACTGTCCCTTGCCAAATTCGCGCGCTTTCTTTATAGCCGCGCGTCTCCGAGAGCCACCCGCAAGGTTCGGCTCCCGCCCACACATTCTTACATGCCGCCTCAAGTCGGTTGGATCGCCCGATGAAACAAGACATTCACCCCGACTATCACTTCATCACCGTCACCCTGACCGACGGCTCGTCGTACAAGACGCGTTCGACCTACGGTAAGGAAGGCGCCACCCTGGCGCTGGACATCGATCCGCGCGTGCACCCGGCCTGGACCGGCGGCAACGCCCAGATGATGGACCGTGGCGGCCGCGTCTCGCGCTTCAACGCGAAGTTCGCCGGCTTCACCGCCAAGAAGTAAGCGTTCCACGCTTCTCGCCGTAAGGGCGACGAAAGGCCGGTTCCGCGTTAGCGGGCCGGCCTTTTCTGTTTTGGGATGCTCCTCCGCCCCCTATGGGGGCGGACAGGCGACGAAGTCGCCAAGTGGGGGCAAGTGAGACGGGATGGGGCGCACAAAGGTTAGCGGCGTCGCGGCTAACACTTGCCCCCTACGGACCGCTTCGCGGTCGTCTTCCCCCGGAGGGGGTAAGAGGCGCGACCTAGGCCGCGCCGAACGCCGCGCTCAGGCGGTCGAAGTGGGCCTGCACCGGACGCGGGGCTTCTTCCTCGGTGGCGGCCTCGACGTACATGCGCTTGTCCAGGTGGCGGACGCGCTCGTAGAGGCGCTCGGAGCGCTGCAGCAGGTTGACCAGGCCGAAGGGCAGGTCCTCGACGGCGGCGGCTTCGCCGCTCTCCAGGCCCAGGCGGTAGTTCTCGGCGCAGGCGGCCTCGGCGGCCATCTCGCCTTCCTTGACCGCGCGCTGCACCAGGAGCCACGAGGCCACCTGCATCAGGCGGGTGGTCAGGCGCATGCTTTCGCTGGCGTAGGCCAGGGCGGCGTTGCGCGAGAGGATCTTGCTGTCGTGGCGGCCGGCCCCGTCCAGGTAGGCGGCGGTCTCCTCGACCAGCGTCATGCCTTCCTCGAAGGTCCGATCAAACAGTTCGGAGCGGGCGAAATCCTGGATCACGCCAGCACGCCAGGGGGCCTGGGCCACGTTCAACTCGGTCATAGCTACTCATTGCCCCTTCGAAAGGCCGCGAGACCGTCTCGCCGGACAGGGGGACTGCAACCCCCGTGCCAGACGTGATCGTCCCGTTTCGCGACCGCCCCTCCCCAAGTTCGACGCAAATCGTATCCGAGTCAGGCGGGCCCGAGAGTCCGCCTGTAGCGTAAACCGATCGTTAGTCTAGGCGACCAAACAGCGCATTGGCCGCGTCGCGCCCCGCCTTTTTCTTGGTCAGTTGGGCGCGGGTGCGGGCGATTTCCGCTTCCAGCGCCTCGATCCG
Source organism: Caulobacter sp. CCG-8 (assembly GCF_037402475.1). NCBI lineage: Bacteria > Pseudomonadati > Pseudomonadota > Alphaproteobacteria > Caulobacterales > Caulobacteraceae > Caulobacter > Caulobacter sp. CCG-8. Next base: position 119,041 of record NZ_JBBEUD010000009.1, on the reverse strand, counting down.
CTCTTCCAGCTCGGCCACGCCGTAGGTGTCCAGGTCTTCATGCGTGGTGGCGTTGAGCGCATCGCCACGGAAGGCGCGCGGCTCGACCGGTTCTTCCATCATCGGATCGGTCTCCCTTTGCTCGACCCCTTTTCGATCCGGCATCTGACGCCTACCAAGGGCCGGACGCAAGCCTCACGGGATGTTCCGCCATGTCCGAGACCATGACCGCCATCGCCATCGAAGGCGGGAAAGGGGCCGCCGACGCCCTGCATCCGGTGACCGTCGAACGCCCGCAGCCGGGGCCCGGCCAGATCCTGATCCGCGTGCGCGCCGCCGGGGTGAACCGTCCGGACCTGTTGCAGCGCCTGGGTTTCTACCCGCCGCCGCCCGGCGCGCCGGCCACCCTGGGCCTGGAGGTCGCGGGCGAGGTCGTGGTCGGATCGGGACGCTGGAAGGCCGGCGACAAGGTCTGCGCCCTGCTGGGCGGCGGCGGCTACGCCCAGTACGCCGTGGTCGACGCCCGCCACGCCCTGCCCGTTCCCGAAGGCTTCGACTTCGCCCACGCCGCCGCCCTGCCCGAGACGGTGTTCACGGTGTTCGCCAATGTGTTCGAACATGGGGCGCTGAAGCTTGGCGAGACGCTGCTGATTCATGGTGGGACGTCCGGTATCGGGACAACCGCGATCGCCATGGCCAAGGCGCACGGCGCGCGGGTGATCGCCACCGGCCGCGGCGCCGACAAGAAGGCCCAGGCGCTGGCCCTGGGCGCCGACATCGCCGTCGACGCCAAGACCGAGGACTTCGCCGAGGTCGCCAAGGCAGCCGGCGGCGTCGATGTGGTGCTGGACATGGTCGGGGCCAGCTATTTCGAGAAGAACCTCGAGGCCCTGAACACCGGCGGCCGCATCGTCTACATCGCCGCCCTGGCCGGGCCGGTGCTGGAGGTCCCGGTGATGAAGATCATGCAGAAGCGGGCGGTGATCACCGGCTCGACCCTGCGTCCCCGCCCGGCCGACGAGAAGGCCCGCCTGGCCGCCGAGATCGAGCGTGTGGTCTGGCCGTGGATCGCGGCCGGCAAGCTCAAGCCGGTGATCGACGCCACCTTCCCCCTGGAAGAAGCCGCCGCCGCCCACGCCCATCTCGAGGCGGGCGAGCACGTGGGCAAGGTGGTGCTGCTGGCCTAGACGCGTCCGGACCCCGGCGGGTTGATCGCCCGGCCGGTCCGATCGCCCATCGGGGGAGCCGCCTTTCCCGCCCGCAACCTGCGGTGATAGCCCTGGGCGAACGGAGGACGCCCATGAGCCTGAACGGCACTTTGCACGGCTTGCACGCGCTGACGGTCCATCCCCACCGCGTGGAGTTGGGCGTCCTGGGCGCGGCCATGGTGATCGCCCTCGTCTGGTTCGAGGTCCGCAAGCCGGAGGCCTGGCTGCAATGGCTGACCCTGTCGATGCTGATGGGGCCGGGCTTCCTGTTCTTCCTCGACGGTCAGGGGCGAGGCCTGGACACCTCGCCGTTCGCCCTGGGCCTGGCCCTGGCCTTCGCGGTGGGCGGCGGCGGACTGGTCACCCTGCGCGCCGTCGGCCGGCGCGAACGGTTGGAAGGCCTGCGCGAAAACGCGGCTTCCACCCGCCATGCGCCGCTGAATCTGGGGAATGGTTGATCCCCGTTCCCTTTCCCGAGAAACCGCATTATAGCTCCAGGCTGAACATCCCGCCCGGCCGCAAGGTCGGGCGCCGTCATTTCTGGAGGACCGCATGTCCGACATCCTGATGCCCAAGGCGACGGCCGTCTGGCTCGTGGACAACACGTCGCTTAGCTTTGAACAGATCGCCGACTTCTGCGGCCTGCACCCCCTGGAAGTCCGCGGCATCGCCGACGGCGAAGTGGCGCGCGACATCCGCGGCGCCGACCCGATCGGCAACGGCCAGCTGACCCGCGAGGAACTGGACCGCGCCCAGGCCAATCCGGACTATCGGATGAAGGCCCAGGTCAGCCGTCACGCCGAGTTGCTGAAGCCGCAGAAGAAGGCCCCGCGCTACACCCCGGTGTCGCGCCGCCAGGACCGTCCGGACGCCATCGCCTGGTTCCTGCGCCATCACCCCGAGGTGACCGACGCGCAGATCTCCAAGCTGCTGGGCACGACCAAGTCGACCATCGAGCAGGTCCGCGCCCGCACGCACTGGAACGCCGCCAACATCAAGCCGGTCGATCCCGTGACCCTGGGCCTGGTCGGCCAGCTGGAGCTGGACGCCCTGGTCAAGAAGGCCGCCGAGAAGAAGGCCAAGGACGACCTGAAGAAGGGCATCCTGCCGGAAGACCCGACCCTGCGTCCGGCCTCCGAGACCAGCGCCCTGCCCGAGGATCACGACGACGAGGAGGCCGCCATCCGCGCCTCGCGCATCGAGCCCAAGGCCGAGGACGTGTTCGGCAAGTCGACCTACGTGGCCGACGACGAAGAGGACGACGAGGACTAAGCTCCCCGCCGCTCAAGCAAAAGGCCCGCCCCGTCTGCACGGAGCGGGCCTTTCTGTTTTCGGCCTCCTCTGGCGGCCACCGCCATTCCGACGAGGCGATGGCTAGAGGGGGCTAGTGAAGTCGCGCCCTGAGGCCTTCGATTTCCTCCTTGAGCCTGAGCTTCTGCCGCTTCAACTCCCTGAGCAGGGTGGTGTCACTGACGGGACGACGGGTCTCCTCCTGAATCGTGCGGTCGAGGCTCTCATGACGGGATCCAAGCTCGCGGATACGGGATTCGATGGCCATGGCTGTCGGCTCCTTGCTGGTGGACATCGAAGTCAACACCCGCTGTTCGAAGCTGTCAGATCACATATGATTGCAATCGGCGGCGCTTGACCTGGCGCAGCTTGCTCCCAAGACGGACGAAAATTCACCATGTCGACCTCGCCGACTTCGCCCGAAAAACCCCGCCTGGTCGTTGGAATCTCGGGGGCGTCAGGGGTTGTCTACGGTCTGCGGACGCTGGACGCCTGCCGCGAACTGGGCGTGGAAAGCCACCTGGTCCTGTCGAAATCGGCCGCCCTGACCCTGTCGCAGGAGACCGGATTTTCCGTCGCGCAGGTCAATGAGAAGGCAGATGTCGTCCATCGCGTGGGCGACGTCGGGGCGGCGATCGCGTCAGGGTCGTATCGCACGCTGGGGATGATCGTCGCCCCCTGCTCGGTGCGGACCATGAGCGAAATCGCAACGGGCGTAACGGCTTCGCTTCTGACCCGCGCCGCCGACGTGACCCTGAAGGAGCGCCGCCCTCTGGTGCTGATGGTGCGCGAGACGCCGCTGCACCTGGGCCACCTGCGCACCCTGACCAAATTGGCCGAGATGGGCGCCGTGATCGCCCCGCCCCTGCCCGCCTTCTACGCAAAACCGCAATCGATCGCTGAGATGGTGGACCAATCGGTGGGCCGCGCGTTCGACCTGTTCGGCCTCTCGTGGCGGCCGGTCAAACGCTGGGGCGAAGACCTGGCGACCATCACTGGCGACGCCTGAAAAGGCCTGAGGGGTTAACGCGGATGCGGCTTTGGCAGTGGGCCCTGGAGGTCTATGCGCGACCGTCTGTCGCAGAGGCGTGCCTGTCGCTGCAGGACCAGCACGGCCAGAACGTGCCCTATCTGCTGTGGGCCGCCTGGCGGGCCAGCGAAGGACGCGACGCCGACGCCGGGGTCGCCGCCGATCTGGTCAGGCGCTGGGACGCCGAGGTCGGCTCGCCCCTGCGCGCCGTCCGCCGCGCGATCAAGCCGGCCTGGCCCGCGATCGACGACGACGCGCGCGAGGATTTCCGCGGCGCGGTCAAGGCCGTCGAGCTGCGCGGCGAGAAGCTGCTGATGGAGAGCCTGGAGGCCCTGAGCGGCGATCCGGGCCCGCGGCGGGACCTGTTCGAGGCCCTGCTGGAGGCGGCCCAGGCGGCCGGCCCACCGCCCCGCGAAGCCGCCCTGCGCGCCCTTTCCGACACGCTTTCCTAGAGCCGCTTCAACGCCCTTTACCCGCTGTCAGGCTTTGCTATCTATCACCGCCCTTAAGACGCCGATCGGGGCAAGGCATGGAGGAGCGTCCATGAACGACGACGATCCTTCCGACGAATCCGACGTCGCCATCGAGCGACGGCTGGCCACGCTGCGCGAAGAGCACCAGGACCTCTCGGACTCGATCGAGGCCCTCGAAGAGCGCCCCCAGCCCGACATGCTGCAGATCGCCCGCCTCAAGCGCCGCAAGCTCTCCCTGAAGGACGAGATCGTCCGCCTGGAAGACCGGCTGACGCCGGACATCATCGCCTAGGGCGATTGCGGGCGAACGTTTCGACGGCGAGCACTTGCCCCCTACGGATCGCTTCGCGATCGTCTTCCCCCAGAGGGGGAAGAGGAACCGTGCGCGCGGCCTCCGCCCCCTACGGGGGCGGACAGACGGCGAAGCCGTCAGGTGGGGGCAAGTGAGTGCGCCTCGAACCTAGCGGTTCCTACGCTTCCTTGCGCGAGCGCTTCTTCAGGAACATCGCCGCGTCGGCCTCGGCCAGGGCGGCTTCGGGGTCGGCGCCGGCCTCGATCTCGCGCACGCCCCACGAGACGCGCAGGGGCACCGACCATTCGCCCACCTGCACCGGCATGTCGCGCACGGCCGCGGCCAGGGTCTCGGCCTTGGAGACGGCGGTCTGCTGGTCGGCCTGGACCAGCAGCACGGCGAACTCGTCGCCGCCGATCCGGCCCACCACGTCGCTCTCGCGGACATTGGCCTGCAGGCGCTGGGCGACGACCTTCAGGGCCTCGTCGCCGGCCGCGTGGCCGAAGCGGTCGTTGACGGCCTTGAAGCCGTCCAGGTCGAAGAACACCAGGCTGGCGGGCGAGCCGTAGCGCTGGGCGAAGGCGGCGACCCGCTTGATCTCACGCAGGAAGGCCCGGCGGTTCAGCACCGGGGCCAGCACGTCCAGGTCGGCCAGGCCCTGCGCCTCGCCCAGCTTGAACTTCAGGCGGGCGACCTCGTTGCGCAGGTCGTCGATCTCGACCATCAGGGTCTTCAGGGCCGACTGCACCTGCGGGGTCAGGTCGGCTTCCGACAGGCCCAGGAACCCCGCCGTGTCGGCGGCGACCACGGCCCGCGCCACCACCGGCCCCGCGGCCTCGGTCAGCGCCCGGCGACGGATCGCCGAGAAGGATTCGGTGCGGGCGCTGGTGATCTTCATGGGACGACGAAAGCCACTTGGGGAATCACTTGCGGTGAAGCTTCGCGCATTTCTGCGTTCTTTCATTAACCATGACAATGGCGACGGCCATGTGTCGCAGCGTCGCGGCGCCGCACTATCGTCCGGGATCGCCTGCGGTTTTCTGGTGAGAACGGGCTTTGGAGCCCGGGCGCCAGCGGCTATAAGGCCCGCGATTCACGGCCGTCAGGTCACTGAGCGCCTCCAGCGGCGCTCCACCGCCTTCTGGGGAAATCGTCGCCGATGCCCACCGCCACGCCACCCGTCGCTATCGTCATGGGCAGTCGTTCGGACTGGCCGACCATGAAGAAGGCGGCCGACGCGCTCGATTCCCTGGGCGTGGCCTGGGAGGCCAAGGTGGTCTCGGCCCACCGCACCCCCCAGCGCCTGGTCGAGTTCTCCACCGGGGCCCAGGCCGCCGGCTACAAGGTGATCGTCGCCGGAGCCGGCGGCGCGGCGCACCTGCCGGGCATGGTGGCCTCGATGACCATCCTGCCGGTGCTGGGCGTGCCGGTGCAGTCCAAGGCCCTGAACGGCCTGGATTCCCTGCTGTCGATCGTCCAGATGCCGGGCGGCGTGCCCGTCGCCACCCTGGCCATCGGCGAGGCGGGCGCCAGGAACGCCGGCCTGCTGGCCGCCCAGATCCTGGCGACCTCGGACCCCGCCCTGGTCCAGCGCCTGGCCGCCTTCCGAGCCGAACAGACCGACAGCGTCGTCGAAAGCGTCGAAGACTGATGAGCAAGTTCCCGCCCGCTTCCCCTTTGGCTCCTGGTTCCACGATCGGCATCCTCGGCGGGGGACAGCTGGGCCGCATGCTGGCCCTGGCCGCCGCGCGCCTGGGCTTCGACGTGGTGATCCTGGACCCCGAGGAGAACAGCCCGGCCGGCCGCGTCGCCAGCCGTCAGATCGTCGGCCCCTACGACGACCGCTGGGCGCTCAAGCGCCTGGCCGAGGTCTGCGACGTCGTCACCTACGAGTTCGAGAACGTGCCCGCCGCCACCGTGGCCGAGCTGACCGCCCTGGGCGTGTCGGTGGCCCCCGGCGCCAAGGCCCTGGCCGCCGCCCAGGACCGGGTGGTGGAGAAGAGCTTCCTGGCCGAGATCGGCGCGCCCACCGTCGCGTTCGCGGCCGTCGACGACGCCGAAAGCCTGGCCGCCGCCGTCGCCCAGATCGGCGCGCCGTCGCTGCTGAAGACCCGTCGCGAAGGCTATGACGGCAAGGGCCAGGCCTGGATCCAGCGCCCCGCCGAAGCCGCCGCGGCCTTCGACAAGATCGGCCGCCAGCCGGCCATCCTGGAGGCCCCGGCCGACTTCGTGCGCGAGTTGTCGGTGATCGCCGCCCGCGGCCGCGACGGCGAGATCGCCTGCTATCCGCTGTCGGACAACCACCACGAGGGCGGCGTCCTGCGCCGCACCAGCGCGCCGGCCAAGGTCAGCGCCGCCACCCGCGACCAGGCCGAGGCCATCGTCGCCAAGATCCTGACCGCCCTGGAATATGTGGGCGTGATCGGGGTGGAGCTGTTCGAGCTGGCCGGCGGCAAGCTGCTGGTCAACGAGTTCGCCCCCCGCGTCCACAACACCGGCCACTGGACCCAGGACGGCTGCGAGGTCGACCAGTTCGAACAGCACATCCGCGCCATCGCCGGCTGGCCGCTGGGCCCCACCGCCCCCCGGGCCCATGTCGAGATGACCAACCTGCTGGGCCCCGAGGTCGAGGCCTGGGCCAAGCTGGCCGCCGAGCCCGAGACCCGCGTCCACCTCTACGGCAAGGGCGAGGCCCGGCCGGGACGGAAGATGGGCCACGTGAACCGGCTGCGGGGCCTGAAGGATTAGGCCACCGCGATGATCTCCAGCTCGATCAGCCAGTCCTCGGCCAGGGTCTGGACGATGATCGCCGTGGTCGGGATGCGTCGGTCGCCCAGGGCCTTCACCCGCGCCGCGCCGTTGGCCTCGGCATAGGCGCCGTCGCGCAGATAGCTGGTCAGGCGCACGATGTTGTCCACGGTCATGCCGGCGCTGGCCAGGATGGTCCGCAGGTTCGACCAGACCAGCTCCAGTTGATGCTCCAGGCTGGTCCCGGCCGCGCCCTCGGCATCCAGCCCCATGGTCCCGGCCACGAACAGCATGCGGGCCGGATTGCGCACTTCCAGGGCATGCACGTAGTCGTCGGTGGCGGCGTAGATCCCATCGGTGGGATTGTGGATCACGGTGTCCATGGCGCGCCTCCAGGGGCTTTCGTTTTGCGGCTTCACGCCCCAGCTTAGCGGAAAGACGCGCCGTCGGTGTGACGGCCCTTCCCGGAGCGCCCCATGGCCGAACAAACGCTCATCGGCCAGAAACTGATCGGACTGATCGGCGGCATGAGCTGGGAGAGCTCGGCCCAGTACTATCGGCTGATCAACGAGGGGGTGCGCGACCGCCTGGGCGGGACGGCTTCGGCCCGCATCCTGATGTGGTCGTTCGACTTCGCCGAGATCGAGGCCCTGCAGCACGCCGGCGACTGGGACGCCCTGGCCGGCCAGATGGTCGATGCGGCCAAGGCGCTGCGCAGGGGCGGGGCCGACTTCCTGGTCCTGTGCACCAACACCATGCACCGCTGCGCCTGGGCCGTCGATGCGGCGGTGAAGACCCCGCTGCTGCACATCGCCGATCCGACGGCGGCGGCGATCCAGGCCGCGGGCCTAACCCGGGTGGGCCTGCTGGGCACGGCCTTCACCATGGAGCAGGATTTCTACCGCGGCCGGCTGGAGGACAAGTTCGGCCTGGAGGTGCTGGTCCCCGACGCCCAGGACCGCAAGGCGGTGCACGACATCATCTATCGCGAGCTGGTGACCGGCCAGGTGCTGGACGCCTCGCGCCAGGTCTATCGCGAGGTGATCGCGCGACTGGTGGCGCGCGGGGCGCAGGGGATCATCCTGGGCTGCACCGAGATCATGCTGCTGATCGGCCAGGAAGACAGCCCCGTGCCGGTGTTCGACACCACGACGCTGCACGCCATGGCGGCGGTGGACCGGGCGTTGGGAGGCTAGCGCGTCCCGTACCGCATCCGCGCCAGGGCCGCGGCCACCTCGGCCGCCAGGTTCATCGGCTTGATCCCGGCTTTCCACTTCTCGAAGGCCATGACGTTGTCGATGCGGCCGTCCAGGTGCTTGAGCGCCGACTCGCGGCCCGAGGCCATGTCGACCGCCAGGGTCGAGACCAGGATCCCCGACAGAATCGCCCGCTTGGAATAGTGATTCTCGTCGGTGGCCGTATCGCCGGCCCAGCGCCACAGGACGTCGGCGCTTTCCCAGATCAGGCTCAGAGCCAGCGGCATGTTGGTCGGGAAGGCCAGAAAGGCGGAAAGCTTGCGCAGGGCCTCGGCGTCGTGCTGGGCGGCGTCCAGGCGGGCGATCACGCCGGCCCGGATCTTCTCCCGGATCTTGGTCGGCGGCGGGTTCAAGGCCTTCAGCGCGGCCAGGGCGGCCTTGTCGTGGCGGCGCGACAGCAGAGCGGCCAGGTCGCGGGCCCCTTGCGGCAAAAGCAGTTGCGCCTCTCCGGCGTTGAGGCCGGCGGCCACCGCTGCGGCGCGGGCCATCCCCGGGTTCCACCCCAGGCGCGGCGCCAGGCGCAGGGCCTCGTCCAGCACCCGTTGCTCGGTCGTGTCGGCCCAATCACCGGGGTCGTTGGGCGCTTCGGCGGTTTTGTCGCTCATGAATCCGAGTCTACACGGGAGTTTAGGCCGCGTCGCCATGGACAGCGGGCCTCGCCTCTGCTATCAGCCGCCCCTCGTCGCCCGGGAGATCCCTTTCCGGGCTTATCAGGTTTTGTTCGCCCGCCCGGCCCCTGAGAGGGACTCGGGAAGATGGTCGGGCCGTCGAATGGAGAGAGACCCCTGGTCCAGATTTTCGTCCGCGACAACAATGTCGATCAGGCGCTCAAGGCCCTGAAGAAGAAGATGCAACGCGAAGGCAGCTTCCGTGAAATGAAGCGCCACGTGCACTACGAGAAGCCGTCGGAAAAGCGCGCCCGTCAAAAGGCCGAAGCTGTCCGCCGCGCCCGCAAGCTGGCCCGCAAGCGCGCTCAGCGCGAAGGCCTGCTGCCGATGCCGAAGAAGCCGGCCGGCGCGCGCTAAGCGACGCTTTCCAGGTTTCTGGAAACACCAAACCCGCCCGGAGCGATCCGGGCGGGTTTTGTTTGCCTGAGAGCTGGATGACGCCCCCCTTGCCCCCACCTGACGGCTTCGCCGTCTGTCCGCCCCCGTAGGGGGCTGAGCCTCGCGCTTCAGGCTCTTCCCCCTCTGGGGGAAGACGACCGCGAAGCGGTCCGTAGGGGGCAAGTGCTAGCCGCCCCTCCCGCCCACGAACTCCACCGCCTTGACGATATGCCCCGCGAACTGCTCGCCCAGCAGCCGCGTATGGGTGGCCGCCTCGACGTGGTCCACATAGCCGTGCGCCGACCGCTCGGCCGGGGCGGACTGCATGGCCTTGCGCTTCTCGCGGCCCTGGACCGGCCCGGCGGTCACCACGGCCACCGGCCAGGCGGGATCGTAGGCCGGGACGGCGACCGCCTGCCGGGCCGACTCCGACCACAGCTCGACCTCGGCGGCGGCGGTGCGGTTGTGGCGGCCGTTGGCGAAGGCCCAGCGCTTCTCGGCCTTGGCGGCCGGCGGCAGGCCGATCTTGTCGCCGAGACTGGTGTAGACCAGCGGCTTGTAGAGCCCCAGCGACGCGCCCCGCGCCGCCCAGCGCGAGGCCGTGGCGAAGGCCTGGATGAAGGGCTTGAAGGCCTCGGTTTCCGAGGCGTCGGCCGTGGCGGCGTCGACCAGCACCAGGCCGGCGATCTTGTCGGGGTTGCGTCCGGCGTATTCGCGCAGGCGCAGGCCGGCCATCGAGTGGCCGACCACGATGAACGGTCCCTGCTCGCCGGAGGCGGCGACCAGCTTCTCGAAGTCGGAGACGATGGCCAGGCCATCGCGCGGCGCGGGCCCGGGCGGCGAGAAGCCCATGCCGGCCCGATCGTAGGCGCAGGACCGCCAACCGGCCTTCGTCAGGGCTTCCTGGGTCGCGCCCCAGTCGGCGGCGAAACCGAAGGCCCCCGCCTCCAGCCAGACCACCGGGCGGTCGCCCGTCGCGCCCTGGGCGGGCCCTTCGCAGACCAGCCGCAGCTGTCGGCCCTCGCCGATGTCCACCATCTTGCCGCGCGGCGCGGGATGCCCGGCCGCCGACATCAGGCCGCCCACGGCGACGAACGAGACAAGGAAAAGAGCGAATCCGGCAACGGCGCGTCCGAGGAACTTGAGCATGCGGCCACTCTAGCCGAGCGTCGGTGTCCGTCGAGTGACGGCCCTGTGGAAAACGCATGGAGGGCCGGGACGCCCAAAAGGCGGGAGCCCTAGCCGTCGACCACGTTGATCCGCGTGCGGATGCGGCCGCCCTTGACGCGGGTGACCACGCCCTCGCCGTTGGCCGACATTTTCGCCTTCACGCCGTCGGGCCAGCGCGAGACCGTGGCCAGGCGCACCTTGCGGCCCACCTTGGCGGCGGCCTTCAGGGGCAGGTCGTCCTTCTGCGCGAAGGTCTTGCCCATGAACAGGGCCGGGTTCAGCGGCTTGCCGGCCTTGTTGCGCAGCTCGAAATGCAGGTGCGAGCCCGTCGAGCGGCCGCTGCTGCCGACATAGGCCACCGTGGTCCCGCGCTTGACATAGGCCCCGCGCTTGAAGCCCGCGTCGCGGCCGAGGTGGGCGTAGAGGGTGCGGAAGCCGTCCTTGTGGGCCACCTCGACGAACCGGCCGTAGGTGGACGAGACGCCGCTGCGCATGACGATGCCGTCGGTGGCCACGTGGACCGGCGCGCCGACCGGGGCGGCGATGTCGACGCCCTCGTGCAGGCGGCCGTTCTCTTCCCACGGCATCTGGCGCAGGCCGAACGGCGAATTGACCACATGGCCCGGCAGCGGGGCGTCGAACACGAAGGCGGGCGGCGGCGGGGGCGGCGGCTCGGGGGCCGTGACGGGCTCTGCCGCGGTCGCCGGCGCGGGCTGCTCCAGGCCGGCGCTCATCGCCCCGATGGTCGTCACCGCATTGACCGCGCCCCAGACCACGATGGCGCCGCCCAGCGCGGCGAACGCGACGAGCGAATAGGGCGACGTGGTTGCGGCCAGGACTCGAGACGCCAAGAGCGATCCTCACAGACGGGCGGTCGACCCAAAGGTCCCGCCGAAGCGGGCTCCCATCCCACAGGTGACCTTTCGGGATGATGAAGGCGTAGCCCTATGCCGCGTCCATGAGGCGAAAAGGCGGCGCAGCTTAACCATTGGTCAACCATGGCCATGATCCGCGAACAGATGATCCACGCCGACATTACAGGAAGTTTAGAACATTACTTTGAGTACACTTCTTTAATTACACGTCATGAAGGAGACGTAACGAGTATTCATGAGAATACCGGAATATACCTTTGGGCATGGCGCAGGGACGCGCCGCCGACATCAACCGAAGGGACGATCCGATGCGCAAGTTCATGACCAGTCTGGCCGCCGTGGCCACCGTCACCCTGGCCGCCGTGCCCGCCCTGGGCCTGCTGCAGGCCGCCCACGCCGAAACCACCGCCACCATCTCGCTGGTGGGCCTGAACCTCTCCAACCCCGCCCACGCCGCCGAATTCAACGCCCGCGTCGACGCCGCCGGCGAACGCGTCTGCCGCACCCTGGTCCACGACAACCCCACGGGCGACTTCACGATCGCCGGCTGCAAGGACGGCATCCGCAAGCAGGCCGCCGCCCAGCTGTCGCAGAGCCAGCGCGAAGCCCTGAAGATGGCCGTCCGCGCCACCCCGGTCTCGGTCGCCGCCCGCTGAGCGACCGCATGATCCAGACAAGCAAAAGGCCCCGGACGGGAACGTCCGGGGCCTCTTCTTTTGCAGACGGGATCGCAGGCCCTAGAGCCCCTTCACGATCCCCTCGACCATCTTCTTGGCGTCGCCGAACAGCATCATGGTGTTGTCGCGGAAGAACAGCTCGTTCTCCACGCCGGCGTAGCCCGAGCTCATGCCGCGCTTGATGAACAGCACGGTGCGGGCCTTCTCGACGTCCAGGATCGGCATGCCGAAGATCGGGCTCTGCGGGTCGGTCTTGGCGGCCGGGTTGGTGACGTCGTTGGCGCCGATCACGAAGGCCACGTCGGCCGTCGAGAACTCGCTGTTGATGTCCTCCAGCTCGAACACCTCGTCATAGGGCACGTTGGCCTCGGCCAGCAGCACGTTCATGTGGCCCGGCATGCGGCCGGCGACGGGGTGGATGGCGTACTTCACCTCCACGCCCTCTTCCTTCAGCTTGTCGGCCATTTCGCGCAGGGCGTGCTGGGCCTGGGAGACGGCCATGCCGTAGCCCGGGACGATGATCACCTTGCTGGCGTTCTTCATGATGAAGGCCGCGTCGTCGGCCGAGCCCTGCTTGACCGGACGGGTCTCGACCTTGCCGCCGGGGCCGGCGGCCGCGGCGTCGGCCCCGAAGCCGCCCAGGATCACCGAGACGAACGATCGGTTCATGCCCTTGCACATGATGTAGGACAGGATCGCGCCCGACGAACCGACCAGGGCGCCGGTGATGATCAGGGTGGTGTTCTCCAGGGTGAAGCCCAGAGCCGCGGCGGCCCAGCCCGAATAGCTGTTCAGCATCGACACGACGACCGGCATGTCGGCGCCGCCGATCGGGATAATCAGGGTCACGCCAATCAGCAGGCTCAGCGCGAAGATCGCCCAGAAGGCCCAGATGGCCGCACCGCCCGAGATCACCAGCACCACCACCAGGGCCACGATGGCCAGGGCAATGACGATGTTCAGCAGGTGGCGGGCCGGCAGCAGGATCGGCGCGCCGCCCATGTTGCCGTTCAGCTTGGCGAAGGCGATGACCGAGCCGGTGAAGGTGATGGCGCCGATGGCCAGGCCCACCGACAGCTCGATCAGGCTGTTGAGGTGCACATGACCGTCCGCGCCCAGGATGCCGTAGGCCGCCGGGGTGTAGATCGCCGCCACGGCCACCAGACAGGCGGCCATGCCGACCAGGCTGTGGAAGGCCGCCACCAGCTGGGGCATCGAGGTCATCGGCACCTTGCGGGCGATCACCGCGCCCACCCCGCCGCCGACGGCCACGCCGCCGATGATCAGGCCGATGGTCACCGGGTCGAGCGCGCCCTGGCTCCACAGGGTGGCCAGGGTGGTCAGCACGGCGATGGCCATGCCGATCATGCCGTAGGTGTTGCCCTTGCGGCTGGTCTCGGGGCTGGACAGCCCCCGCAGCGCCAGGATGAAGAGCACCCCCGACACGATGTAGAGGATGGCGGCGAGATTGGCGTTCACGGGTGTTCCCCCATTGCGGCTGCGGACGCCGCGTTGTTGGCGTTGTCGGTTTTTCGCTGGGGACGACCAGCAGAAGAGTCGGTTGGCACCACGGCGCCCCCCAACTTGAATCCACCTGCGACGAGCAGGAGCAGGGCTATGATTTTACTCGGGAGGTCATGGTCCCGCCGCGAGCTTTCCACGTGGTGCAGCATCGCGTTCGCGAGCACGACGGTTTGATCCCGCTCGCGGGGCGGTACGATCGTCGGAAGGGCGACAAACTGCGCAACCACGCCCCTCAGCACTGCCACGTCTTCATGGAAACCTCGACGACGCTCGAGTTCAGAAATCCTGATCTCGACGCCCAGCGCGGCGGCCAACGAAAAATAAGAGAGTCCAATGAGCATTCCGCTCAACCGGGCTTGTCGATGCCGGACCACAAACGCACCGGCGGCCATGCCGATCGCGATGAACCCGAAAGCGAAACTGGTGAGGTGCGGCACGATCAACGCCCGCCCTCCTGAGGACTCAACTCCGGCGCGGCGTTGACGCCGAACCGGGGTGGATGGCCCGAAGGCAGGCCGGAGAGGTCGTAGCGCGGCGGCTCGTAGTGGTTGGCCGCCGTGTAGGGCGCGGCGAAGCGGGGCTGGCCGTCGGGACCGGCCAACTCGTCCTCGCGCACGAAGAAGGCGTTGGCGCCGGAGAGATTGCAGCCGACCAGGGCGTAGCCCTTGGCGCGGCCCAGGGCCTCCAGGCTGGTGAGGCTGGCGCTGTGATAGTTGCCGCCGTCCCAGACCCGGTCGGCCTTGTACTCGGCGACGAAGGGCACGGGCGGCGGATAGGCGGCGTTGTATTCGATGATCAGGACGCGCGGGCGCACGGCCTCGATGGCCTTCCAGATCCAGTAGTCGTTGCCGTCGATGTCGATCGACAGCAGGTCCACCGAGGCGGGCGTGGCGGCGGTCCCGCCGGCCCAGGGGCCCAGCAGGCCGTCGATGTTCTCGGCGGTGACGAAGGCCTTCTGGACGGTCAGGCGCCCCTGCCCCACGGCCACGGCCTGGTGCTTCTGGGCGGCCTCGACGTACTTGTCCGAACCGTCCAGCCACAGGCCGCTCCAGCCGGCCATCAGCAGCAGGGCGGTGTTGCATTCCACCCCGGCCTGGACGCCGAACTCGATGAAGCGCCGGTCGCCCTCGCCGATGCGGTTGAAGATCTCGAGGACGATGCCGTCCTCGTCGTTCTGGCTGTAGGTCTTGCGGCCATGGGCGATCAGCCGCCCGGGCTGGCGAGCCCGTTCGCTGCCGCGCAGCTCGTCCCACCAGCGCTCCAGCGCGATGCGCCGCAGGCCGTCGGAACGGTTGGCGATTTTCTTGATCGCGCTGAACATGGCCCGAAGGCTCCCGTCGCCTTCCGCGCCCTATTTCTTCTCTTTCTTCTTGTACATCGCCAGCATGCGCTGGGTGACCAGGAAGCCGCCGAAGATGTTGACCGCGGCGAAGGCGGCGGCGACCGCGCCGGCCCCCTTGGAGATCCAGGTCGAGGCGGCCACCGTGCCGCCGTCCAGGTCGGCATTGGCGCCGTGGGCCGCGGCGGCCAGCAGGGCGCCGACGATGATCACCGACGAGATGGCGTTGGTCACGGCCATCAGCGGGGTGTGCAGCGCGGGCGTCACGCTCCAGACCACGTAGTAGCCCACGAAGATGGCGAGCACGAAGATCGCCAGGCGGAACACGGTGGGGTCGACGGCTTCCATGGGAGCCTCCCTATTTCGATGCGTGGAGTTAGGCGGTCTTCAGAGAAGGGTGCACGACTTCGCCGCCCTGGGTGACCAGGGCCGCCTTGAGGATCTCGTCCTCGAAGTCGGGGGCGAAGGCGCCCTCCTTGTTCAGGAACAGGCTCGACAGGGCGAAGAGGTTGCGGGCGTAGAGCGCGCTGGCGTCGGTGGCGATGCGGCCCGGCAGATTGGCCGCGCCCAGGATCTTGACGCCGTTGGCGGTGACCACGGTTTCGTTCAGCTTGCCGCCCTCGACGTTGCCGCCGGCCTCGATGGCCAGGTCGACCAGGATCGAGCCCGGCTTCATCGACGCCACCTGGGCGGCGTTGACCAGCTTGGGCGCGGGGCGGCCGGGGATCAGGGCCGTGGTGATCACGATGTCCTGCTTGGCGATGTGCGAGGAGACCAGCTCGGCCTGCTTGGCCTGGTATTCCTTCGACATTTCCTTGGCGTAGCCGCCGGCGGTCTGGGCGTTCTTGAACTCTTCGTCCTCGACGGCCAGGAACTTGGCGCCCAGCGACTCGACCTGCTCCTTGGTGGCCGGACGCACGTCGGTGGCGGTGACCACCGCGCCCAGGCGGCGAGCGGTGGCGATGGCCTGCAGGCCCGCCACGCCCACGCCCATCACGAAGACCTTGGCCGCGGCGACGGTGCCGGCGGCGGTCATCATCATCGGCAGGGCCTTGCCGTAGGCCTCGGCGCCCTCGATCACGGCGCGATAGCCGGCGAGGTTGGCCTGGGAGGACAGCATGTCCATCACCTGGGCCCGCGTGATGCGCGGGATGAACTCCATGGCGATGGCGCTGGCGCCGGCCTTGGCCAGGGCGTCCAGGGTTTCCTTGTCCTGGTGCGGATTGAGCGCGGCCGCGACGATCGCGCCCTTCTTCAGGGCGGCGATCTCGGCGGCTTCGGGGGCGCGGACCTTGAACAGGACGTCGGCGTCCTTCAGGGCGTCCTTCGCCGTCTTGGCCAGCTTGGCGCCGGCCGCTTCGTAGTCGGCGTCCGGATACGACGCCGCGATCCCCGCCCCGGCCTGCACGACGACCGTGAAGCCGGCGGCAGCCAGTTTCTTCACGGTCTCGGGCGTGGCCGCGACCCGCGTTTCACCCGCGCGGGTCTCTTTCGTGACGGCGATGACGGCCATCGGCATACCCCTCCCAAGGACGCTGCTTGCTCCGACGAGCTTGCGCGTCTCTCTAGGGGATGTTCTTGCCCGATGTCGAGCCTTACGCTCGCGTCAGAGGCAAAAAAATTCCGATGTCTACCGGTGTCAGTGGGCGGAGGCGGGCTTTTCGCGCAGGAACACGACGCCCACGATCGCCAGCACGATTCCCGGGACCAGACCACCGATGAAGCCGGCGGCGGTGCAGAACCACAGGGTGATCGTCAGCAGCAGGACGGCCACGGCCAGCGAGCCCCACTTGGTCATCTTGCCGAAACCCTCGAAGGTCGCGGCCTGCTCTTGAATGTCCATCGAACCGCGTTGGTAGTCGCCGGCCATGTCTGTTTCCTAGGTGGAATTAAAAAAACGCCCCGCCGCTTACAACGTGCGGCGCGTGGGCTCAAGCCGCCGCGATGTCGCGGTTGGCCCAGGCCTCGTCGGTGAACCGCGTTCGCACAGCCGCGACGGCCTGGTAGACCGAAATGTCGGCGATCCGCCCTTCCCCACCGTCCAGCCGCGAGAGCCAGCGCGAATAGGCCGGTACGGGGCTGGTGCCCATCAGGCCGACGGCCGGGCGGCCGACCGAGGCGGCGACGTTCAGAGGTCCCGAGTCGTTGCCCAGGAACCCGGCCGACAGGGCGATCAGGGCCGCGCCCTGGTCCAGCGGCAGGTCGAAGACGGCCACGTCGCGGCCAGGAGGCTGAGCCTCGATCACGGGCGCGGCCCGCGCGGCGTCACCGGGCCCGCCTAGCCAGAAGACGGTCGGGAATAGGTCGGCCAGGGCCGTCGACACGGCGGCGAAACGCTCGGCGGGCCAGGTGCGGGCCGGCTCGCTGGCCCCCACGCCCAGCACCAGCCAGGGCCCGGGCCGGTCGCCGAACCGCGCCTTGACGGCGGCCACGGCCTTGGGGTCGAGCAACAGGCCCGGCTCGCGGCTGTCGACCTTCAGCCCATGCAGGGCCTCGAAGGCGGCCAGCTTGGCCAGGCGATGCTCGGGCCGCATGGCCTTGGGCAGGAACGGCCCCCGCAGCCACTGCTCCTGGCTGGAATGGCCCAGGCCGAAGCCGCGCCGGTCCGGCACCCCGGCCAGCCAGGCGGCCTGGGCGGGACGGCCGATCTTCTCCAGGATCCAGACGGCGCGCGGCTTCACCGCGCGGCAGATGCGCCAGAAGTCGAGGACCTCCTTCACGCCCTTCAGCGATCCGGCGAAGTGGCGGGCATAGATCACGCCGGCGATCGTCGGCTCGACCGCCAGCACCTCGGCGGCGCGGCTGGACGGCCGGGCGGCCAGCACCACCGTCCCCTCAGGCGTGGTCGCCGCGATGGCCCGGAAGGTCGGCAGGTGCCACATCAGGTCGCCGATGCCCCGGTCGGGAGCGTAGACCAGCACGGGACCGGCAGGGTTTTTCGCGTTCACGAAGGATCAGGCTCCCGACTAGGCCCCGACTAAGGCCCTTGGGGGCTTAACGGGCGGCGCGGGCCTTGTCATCCCGGCCGGTCGTCAACGGCCGCCCAGCGCCCACAGCCGGTAGGCGTTCAGGTCCTCGACCATCTTCTCGGGCGAGCCGGGCCAGCCCTTGGGCAAGGCTCCGTCGGCCCCGAAGCCGCGCGCGATCCGGCCCAGGGCCGTCTGCTTGCGGGCGGCGGGCACGAGATTGTAGCCGATCATCTTGCCGCCCCGGGGCAGCTTGTAGACGAAGAGGCTCTCGACATCGCGCCAGAGCACGGTCTTGGGGGACCGGACGAAACCTCCGCGAAGCGTGAAGCCCTTGGCGTCCAGCTCCAGGACCTGGGGACGCAGCAGCATCCAGGTGAAACTCGCGATGCACAGCGTGACGAAGCCCAGGGCGAGCCATCCCTTCCAGCCGGTCGACGGATCCCTGACCATCCAGACCGCGAGGGCGAAGAAGACCAGGCTGCCCGCCAGGTAGAGCGACATCTTGAGGCGCGACGCCTCGATGGTCCGCGGCCCGACCTGCGTGCTGATCCCGACATCGATTGGCTTGCCCATGACCGTCCCCCAAAAGCGTGGCCACAGGCTAGCCAGCGGACCGGCGGCGGGACAAGCCCCGCGTGCGCCCTACTCCCAGCCCGCCAGCAGTCCCCGCAGCCCGGCCACGAAGGCCAGCGGTTGGTCCACCATGACGTGGTGATCGGCGTCGGGGATGGCGACGCGCAGGACGCTGCCCGGCATCTCGCCGAACATGTAGGCCAGGGTGTCTTCGCGCATCAGGGCCGAGCGCTCGCCCCACATCACCGCCGCCGGGCAGGCGATGCGCGGCAGCAGCAGGCCAAGGTCCGGCATCGAGAACCGCTGCCAGATGGCTGGATCGAATTTCCAGGTCCAGCCGCCCTCGACCTCCTTCAGAGAGCCGCGCGCGATGTGGTCGGCGATGTAGAGGTTCTCGCAGCCCTGCGGCGGGGCCAGGCGGAAGCGGCTCAGCGCCTGCTCCAGGGTCGGATAGACCCGGTTGGCGGCGTCGGGACGCGAGGGCGGGCCCTTCCAGCGCTTCTCGGGCGGCTGGATGCTGCTGTCGACCATGACGATGCCGCGCAGCCGGTCGGCGTGCTCGACGCCGCAATAGAGGGTGGGGAAGCCGCCGAACGAGTGGCCGACCAGGATCGGCTTCACGCCGCCCGCCTCCAGGCCCGCCGCCTCGACCGCCGCGAAGATCTCGGCCGCGAACGATTGCGCCGAATAGGCTGGCCGCCAGTCCGAGCCGCCCATGCCCGACCACGAGATGGCCGCGCAACGCCAATCCTTCGCGAAGAACGGCGCGATGAAGCTCCACCAATCGGCGTGGGCGCCGTTGCCGTGCAGGAACAGTAGGCCCGGCTTGCCGATCTCGCCCCAGGTCAGCAGCTCGATCTCCGCGCCCTCGACGGGGATGCGCGAGCGCTCGGGCGCGACGGCGACGGCGGCCTCGAACCAGGCCGGAGCCGGCGGCCGTTCGCCGTTGAACGGACCCAGCAGCGAGACGGGGGCGGGACGGTCGTCGGCCATCGCTAGGCCTCCGCCTTGTAGGCGACCTCGCCCGGGCGCGGAGCGCGGGGCGACAGGGCCTTGAAGACGCCCGTGCCGGTCATCAGGGTCCGCTCGCCGGCCCAGATGCGGCCGCGCACGGTGAAGACCAGGTCCTGTTCCGAAATCAGCTCGCCCGCGCCCTCGACGAAATCGCCCAGTTGGGCGCCCGACAGGAAGTCGCAGTTCAGGCGGACCGTGACCCAGCTGTAGGACTTCTGCAGCGAGATGATCCGGCCCCAGGCCATGTCGGCGAAGCTCATCAGCATGCCGCCGTGGCAGTTGCCCAGGCCGTTGGTGTGGTGCTCCTCGACGCGGAAGCCCAGGGTCGCCTCGCCGGGCCCTGCGCGCTGTTCGTATAGCGGCCCGATCTGCCGGCCGAAGCCGCGCGACCAGTTCAGCTGGCTGTAGCCCTCGGGAATGGCGGCGGCCTGGGCGTCTGTGAGATCGTCGGACATGGGACAAAGTCTAACGAGCGTTTGAAGCGTGGCAAGCATGCCCCGAACGGAAGCCTGTCCGCACCCGTGTAAGGACGGCGCGGCTGCCGGCGTCTAACCTTTCGAAAACGGGGCGCACCATGGCGGCTGGACGACAGGAGGACGAGGCTTTCGCGGCGTGGCTGGCGTCGCACCTGGGCGCCCTGCGCCGGGTGGCCCGCGCCTTCGCCGAGCCGGCCGACCAGCACGACCTGATGCAGGAGCTGACGGTGGCCCTGTGGAAGGCCCGGCCGCGGTTCCGGGGCGAGGCCGCCGACGCCACCTTCGTCCACCGCGTGGCCCACAACGCCGCCCTCACCTGGCGGCGCGGCGAGACCCGGCGGCGGCGACGCCAGGACGCTGCGGCGGCCGAACTGGCCGTGCGGGCGGACCACCCGGACACGCCCGAGGCGGGCCTTCTGGAGCGCCTATACGCGGCGATCCGCACCCTGCCGCCGCTGGACCGGTCGCTGATCCTGCTGTCGCTGGACGGCCTGGCCTACGAGCAGATCGCCGGGCTGCACGGCCTGACGCAAACCAATGTCGGCGCGCGACTGACCCGCATCCGCGCCCGGCTGACGACCCTGGTGAAGGAGGACGGCGATGGAGTTTGACCGTCTCGAACAGGCCTGGCGATCGGAGGCCAACACCCCCGACGCCCGGGCTCAGGCCTATCTGATGGAGCAGATGATGCAGATGCTGAAAGCCCGCCGTCGCGGCGAGACCCTGCTGTTCGCGATCCCGGTCGCGGCCATGACCCTGTTCACGGCGATCGCCGCGCGGTCGTTCCTGACCGGCCGCAGCGATCTCGCCCACGAATGGGGCGCCCTGGCCATGCTGGCGGTCTGCTGGGCCGTGCTGGCGGCGGTGTTCTTCGCCGCCTTGCTGGTCAGGCGGCCGCGCGGCGACGGCTCGCCGGTGCGCCAGACCCTGGAGGCCATGCTGGCCGCCAACCGCCGGGCGCGGATCAACTACCGGATCTTCTGGATGAGCCTGCCGGTGTTCATCCTGCCCACCCTGATCGGCGTGTTCCAGCTGAACGAAGTGGGCAAGGCCACCGACCGCAACGTCTGGCAGATGCTGCTGCTGTTCGGCGTGGCCCTGGCCGCCAGCCTCGGCTGGAACGCCCTGCGGTTCTTCAAGGTGCTGAAGCCCGAGCAGCGGCGGCTGGAGGGGCTGCTGAAGGAATATCGGGAGTAGCTGAAGGACCGGTGGTCAAACCATCTCTTGTCATCCCGGAAAGCGTGAAGCGCTTGTCCGGGACCCAGGGCAGCCGCACCGCATCAGCCCGGCCCCCTGGGTCCCGGATAGCCTCTGCGAGGCTTCCGGGATGACAACGATTTGGGAAGCTTGAAACGCCCGTCCGTTACCCCGGCACGGCCCCGAACTTGCCGGCGTTGTAGTCGTCGATCGCCTGGATGATCTCTTCCCGGGTGTTCATCACGAAGGGGCCGTGGGCGAAGACCGGTTCGCCGATCGGCTCGGCATGGCCCAGCAAGACCACCGCCCCCTCCGGCGCGGTGAAGGCCACCGCGTCGCCGTCGTCGTTCAGCTCGACCAGGCTCCATTTCGGGACCGCCTGGCCGCCGACCACGATCCCGCCGGAGACCACGTACAGGAACACCGCCCTGCCCTTCGCCACCAGCAGGTCCAGCGCGCCGCCGGGAGCCAGGCGCACGACGCTCATCTCGATGCCGATCAGCGACGGGAACGGACCGGTCACGCCGGCGACCTCGCCCGAGATCACCTCCACGGTCGCGCCGCCGGCTTCGACCTTGGGAATCTCCGCGCCCTGCAGGCCCAGATAGTTCGGCGTGGTCATCTTCAGCCGGCCGGGCAGGTTGACCCACAGCTGCAGGATCTCCATCGGCCCGCCCGCGCGCTTGAAGCTCTCCGGCGACAGCTCGGCGTGGACCAGGCCGCTGCCGGCCGTCATCCACTGCACGCCACCGGGGCCGATGATGCTTTCGTGCCCGCCGCTGTCGAGGTGCGACAGCTCGCCGTCCAGGATGAAGGTCACGGTCTCGAAGCCGCGATGCGGATGCGGTCCGAACGGCAGGCCGCGGTTGTTCGGCGGATAGACCTGCGGGCCGTGGTGGTTGAGGAACAGGAACGGGTCCAGCTGCGGGATCGCCGGCCCGGGCAGCGGCCGCCGGGTGACCAGGTCGCCGATGTCGTCGCGATGGGCGGGGTGCAGGCGCTTCAGGGTTCTGGGGCTCATCAGGAAACTCCGGCCGCGCTCAGCACCGCCGCCTGCCGCGCGGCCAGGCCCTCTTCCGAGAAGCCCTCAAGCGACTTCTCGAACAGCGCCTTCCAGTTATGCCGCGCGCCCAGGTGCAGGAAGGCCGCGCCCAGGCCGATGGCGGCGCGGTCCATGAACACGAATTCACGGGGGATGGTGATCGGACCCTTGTCCTTCAGGGCCTGGCGCACCTTGAAGGCCTCGCGGCGGCCGTACTCGCCGGGCGGGGTGTCGTCGGCGACGCTGCGCACGCGGTCGTCCAGCAGCGGGCCGTAGATGAAGCGGGCCCAGACGTTCAGCACGTCGACCAGGTCGTCGGTCAGGTTGGCGAAGCCCCAGCTGCGATAGGCCTCGACCTGCTCGGCGCGGTCGTCGTTGGACAGGGCGCGGTAGAGCCGCACCACCCCGCCCACGAACTTCGGCGGGAAGATGCGGATGCAGCCGAAGTCCAGCAGGTTCAGGTGCGCCGCGCCTTCTCCGCCGAACGTGTAGTTCCCCAGGTGCGGGTCGCCGTGGATGATGCCCAGGTGGGTCATCGGGCTCCACCAGGCCTCGAACAGCAGGGCGGCGATGCGGTCGCGGGTCTCCTGCGGGGCGTCCTTGAAGGCCAGCAGGCCCCGGCCCTCCAGCCAGGTCATGCTGAGCAGGCGCTTGGTCGACAGCGACGGGACGGGCTCGGGAACCTGGATGTCGTCGCGGCCGGTGAAGAACCCGCCATAGACGGCCATCAGCTTGGCCTCGCGCTCGTAGTCCAGCTCCTCGCGCAGCCGGTCGCCGATCTCGACGATGGCCTCGCTGGGGTCGATCGAGCCGTCCATGCGCTTGAACAGGCCGATCAGGGCGCGCAGTTGGCCAAGGTCGCTTTCGACCGCGCTCTGCATGTCCGGATACTGCAGCTTCACGGCCAGGGCGCGGCCGTCGGGGCCGACGGCGCGGTGCACCTGGCCCAGCGACGCGGCGGCGGCGGCCTCGTGCTCGAAGCTCTGGAACCTGGAGGCCCAGTCCGGCCCCAGTTCGGCGGCCATCCGGCGGCGGACGAACGGCCAGCCCATGGCCGGGGCGTTGGTCTGCAGCTCGGCCAGCTCGGCGGCGAACTCGGGCGGCAGCAGGTCCGGCACGGTGGCGAACATCTGGGCCGCCTTCATCAGCGGGCCCTTCAGCCCGCCCAGGGCCGCCTTCAGCGCCTTGGCGTTGCGGGCGTCGGCGCCCTCGCCGCCGAACAGGCTGTTGGCGCCGTAGCTGACCGCCGCGCCGGAGAGGCCGGCCCCGACCTTGGCGAAGCGCGACACGCGGCCGGCCAGGCGATTGCGTTCCGGATCGCGGGGGTCGTCGGCCATCAGCCGAACTGCCGGGAGTCGTAGAAGAACCGCTCACGGACGATCCGGTCGCCCTCCCAGACCTGGTGGGTCAGTTCCTCGAACCGCAGGGTCTCGCCCTTCTGGTTGGTCATCAGGAACACCCACTGGATGACGACATTGTCGCCGTCGTGCAGGACCATGGCCGCCGGCTGGGTGTCCATCTTCGACAGCCGCGCCAGGGCCGCCGCCTCGTGCGCGACCAGGACGTCGCGACCGACGCGCGGCTGGGCGTTGTTCTCCTGCATCGAGGCGTTCGGCGCATAGAAGCGCTCGATCGCCTCCACGTGCTCGTTGCGCTCGACGGTGGCGATGAAGTCGGCCAGGCGGTCCTTGGTGGGCATTCCAGCTCCGATCAGACGAGGGCCTCGAACTCGTCGACCAGGCGTTCCAGCTGGGCGCAGCCCGCGGCCCAGAACGCCTTCTCGCGCGGGTTCAGCCCGAAGGGCTTGAGCGCCTCGACATAGGTGCGCGTGCCCCCTGCCGCCAGCAGGTCCTCGTACAGCGGCGCGAAGCTTTCCGGGTCCTCGCGGCGCTTCTCCATCAGGCCGCGCACCAGCAGGTCGCCGAACGCATAGGCGTAGACGTAGAACGGCGCGTGCACGAAGTGGCTGACATAGGCCCAGTAGTGTTCGTAGCCCTCGTTCAGCACGACGGCCGGGCCCAGGCTCTCGCCCATCACGTCCAGCCACAGCTTGCCGATCTGGTCGGGCGACAGCTCGCCGTCCTTCCGGGCCTCGTGGAAGCGGCGCTCGAACCGGTGGAAGGCGATCTGGCGGACCACGGTGTTGAGGCCGTCCTCGATCTTGCCGGCGAGGAGCCCCATGCGATCCTTCGGCGCGGCCTCGGCCAGCAGGCGGTCGAACACCAGGCCCTCGCCGAAGATCGAGGCGGTCTCGGCCAGGGTCAGGGGCGTGTCGGCCAGCAGGGTGCCCAGCGGCGCGCACAGGGTCTGGTGCACGGCGTGGCCCAGCTCGTGGGCCAGGGTCAACACGTCGCGCCGCTCGCCCATGTAGTTCATGAAGACGTAGGGGTGCCGCTCGGCCGTCACCGGGTGGGAATAGGCCCCCGACTGCTTGCCCGCGCGCGGCCGGGCGTCGATCCACGGCTTGTCGAAGAAGGTCTGGGCCGTGTGGGCGAACTTCGGGGCCAGGGCCTGGAAGCTTTCCAGCACGATGCCCTGGGCCTCGGTCCAGTCGTAGTTCCTGGGCGCGGCGGCGGTCAGGGGCGCGTTGCGGTCCCAGTAGTCCAGGGTCTTGCGGCCCATGACCTTGGCCTTCAGCGCGTAGTAGCGGTGCGACAGGCGCGGATAGGCCTCGACCACCGCCTGCTCCAGGGCGTCGACCGCGTCGGCGTCGACCTCGTTGGCCAGGTGGCGCGACTGGGCGGGGCTGTCGAACCGCCGCCAGCGGTCCTCGACCTGCTTTTCGAAGGCCAGGGTGTTCATCACCAGGCCCTGGGTCGAGGCGCGCTCTTCCAGCGCCTTGGCCAGGCCGTCGGCGGCGGCCTTACGGCGCTTGCCGTCCGGGTCCGACAGGCGGTTCAGCGCCTCGGGCAGGGTCAGGCTTTCCTTGCCGACGCTCGCCGTCAGCTTGGCCAGGGTCTCGTCGTACAGCCGCACCCAGTTGGCCACGGCCGGTCCGCGATCGACGATGTAGCGCTCCAGGTCCGGCGTCAGCTCGTGCGGACGCGACAGGCGCAGGCGGCGCAACCAGGGCCGCCAGCGCTGGGCGGCGGGATGGACCTCGAGGGCGGCTTCCAGCTCGTGGTCCTCCAGCTGGTTCAGTTCCAGCGAGAAGAACAGGCTTTCCGAGGCGATCTGCGACGAGCGGGCCCGCAGGTCGGCCTCGAACTTGGCCCAGGCCGGGTCGTCGCGGGCGGTCGAGGCGGCCAGGCCCGCATAGGCCCCCACGCCCCACAGGCCGTTGGTCGCCTGCTCGTAGAGGCGGATCCCGCGATCCAGCAGCACGCCCAGGCGCTCGGGCTCGCCGCGGGCCTGGAGGAACAGGCCCTCCAGGCTGGCCAGTTCGTCATTGGCGGCCTTGGCGGCGGCCAGGTCGGTCTCGATCCTGGGATCCTCGCGGCCGGCGTAGAGGTCGGCGAGATTCCACTCGGGCAGGGCGTCGGTCTTGAAGGGCGCGTTCATGGCCCACGGATATGGCCCTGTCGAAAGACGCACGCAATCGTGGCCGTGGCTTTCCTCAGCGCCCTCGCCGCTCAGTCTGGTCCATCAGCCAGGCGAACAGGGTCGCCAGCATGTAGGCCGACAGCGAGGCGATCACCATCTGCGGGACGCCGCCGGTCGGTGGAGCCACGATGCTGACCAGCTGCAGGGCCACCAGCAGGACCAGGAACAGCGGCGTGCTCCAGCCGCTGTGCCCCTGCAGGCCGCGCCGCCAGCCCCAGGCCGTGGCGGCGATGGCCAGCAGGCCCATCTCCAGCGCCTGCTCGGGCACGGCGTGGTCCCACCAGCCCAACCCCACCTTCGGACCGCCGAACCCCAGCGCCAGGTCGGGCCGGTGCACCAGGAAATCCAGTCCCCAGTGCGACGCCACCACCAGCCCCACGGCGATCGCCGCCGCGCGGGGCAGCTTCAGCAGGAAGAAGGCGGCCAGGCCCGCGCCCAGCGCCCACAGGAGCGCGGCGGGCAGGCTGTGGGTGTAGGGCATGTGCGACAGGACCAGCGGGCTGCCGGCCAGATGCGGGTCCAGGCTCATCCGCTCGACCCCGGCCAGGACCAGCACGGCCCACGCCACGTCCACCACCTGGGCGCCCAGCACATAGGTCCAGAGCGGCGCCTTGGGCTGAGCGGCCTTGGCGGCCAGGGCGGCCGCGTAGTGCCCCACGAACATCATCCCCTCCCACGCAACACGAGCGGAGGCTAGGTCGGATCGGCACGCCTGAACAGCCGTTCGCATTACCGCGAATTAAAGGGCGCGCCGGCGAGTCGCCCCTTAGGATATCGCCGGTCGACGAGGGGTTGTCGGCGAGGGCAGACATCGATGAGCAAGGCCGCCGTTTCCGTCGCCCTGGCCGTGGGGCTGGTCGCCGCGCCGTCGGCGATGGCGGCGGACAAGCCCCAGCCGATGGGCTGGCTGTCCCTGACCCTGCGCAGCGTGGTGGTGTTCCACAGCTGCACCGAGCGCCTGAAGGAGAGGTTCAACATCGGGCCGCTGAACGACATCGACATCACCAACATGGACACCGGCGGCGGCGACCTGTCGGGCGCCGTGGACGTCAAGTTCTCGGCCACGACCACCGAGAAGAAGACCCAGCGCCGCAGCCACTTCGTCGGCGTCTGCCACATCGGCCGCGAGGGCGAGACCCGCGTCGAGGCCCGCCTGGTCAGCCAGGACGGCGGCCCGATCCGCCGCGTGCCGCCGAGCCGGATCTCGGGCTAGCCCCGCCCGCGCGTCCGGGGCAAGCTCTCGCCGATCGGGAGGGCCGCAAGCATGTTCAAGAAGCTGTTCGGTGGCTCGCCGCCGCGCAAGATCGGCGCGCTGGGCCAGACCGTACGCGCCCTCTATCCGCGACTGGTGCTGGACGTCGACGTGTCGGATATCGCGCAGGCGCTCGAGGCCTGGGCGTGGCTCGAGCCACCGGCCCCGCTCCCTGACCTGATCGTCCCTTTCGGCGACATGTTCTTCGACACGCCGCGGGGCGTGATCATGCTGGACACGATGGAGGGCGCCTTGAACGTTGTGGCCGACAGCGCGGCGGCCTTTGTCGAGGCGCTGGACCAGGACCACTATCGCGACGAGATTCTCGGGGACGTCTGGGTGCAGGCGGTCAGCCGGCGGGGACTTGTCCTTGCTCCGGGCGAGAGTTTCGACTGGACCATCGCCCCCATCCTCGGCGGCCGATGCTCGGTGGAGGCGATCACCAAGGGGAGCTTCGTCGTCAACGTCAACATCGCGGGCCAGTTGCATCGGCAGATCAAGGCCCTGCCGCCGGGAACACCCATCGGGAAGATCACGATCAGCGACGAGGCCCCCGCGCGCCCAATCGTCACACCTCGTTAAGGGCGACCGTTAACCCCTGACTCACGTCTCCGAAACCCGGTCTTTACCCCGCGCCTGTATCACTCTGAACCAACAAGAGCCCTGTCCCATGTCGGACGCGGCCGGTTCTAACGGGTGTCTGCAATGACCAAGACGGTTCTCGTCGTCGACGACGATCCGACTCAACGGCGGCTGATCCAGGCCGTCCTCGAGCGCGAAAGCTTCTCGGTCTCGCACGCCGAGAACGGTGACGCGGCCATGGCGCATCTCGCCAGCGGCGCGCCCGTCGACGTGGTCCTGCTGGACTTGGTCATGCCGGGCCTGTCGGGCCAGGACACCCTGAAGGAAATGCGCGCCCGCGGCTATGCGCAGCCCGTGATCGTCCTGACCGCCTCGGGCGGCGTCGACACCGTGGTCAAGGCCATGCAGGCCGGCGCCACCGACTTCTTCATCAAGCCGGCTTCGCCCGAGCGCATCACGGTCTCGATCCGCAACGCCCTGTCGATGGGCGAGCTGAAGGGCGAGGTCGAGCGCCTGACCAAGCGCGCCGGCAACCGCACCACCTTCGCCGACCTGATCGGGACCTCGCCCGCCATGACCCTGGTCAAGCGCATGGGCGAGCGCGCGGCCAAGTCGTCGATCCCCATCCTGATCACCGGCGAGAGCGGGGTCGGCAAGGAGCTGATCGCCCGCGCCGTGCACGGCGGGTCCGACCGCGCCGGCAAGCCGTTCGTGGCGGTCAACTGCGGCGCCATCCCGGAGAACCTGGTCGAGTCGATCCTGTTCGGCCACGAGAAGGGCAGCTTCACCGGCGCCACCGACAAGCACCTGGGCAAGTTCAAGGAGGCCGACGGCGGCACCCTGTTCCTGGACGAGGTGGGCGAGCTGCCGCTGGACATGCAGGTCAAGCTGCTGCGCGCGCTGCAGGAAGGCGAGATCGACCCGATCGGCTCCAAGCGCTCGCAGAAGGTGGACGTGCGCATCGTCTCGGCCACCAACCGCGACGTGGCCCACGCCGTGCAGCAGGGCCGGTTCCGCGAGGACCTCTACTACCGCCTGAACGTCTTCCCGATCGAGGCCCCGTCCCTGCGCGAACGCCGCGAGGACATCCCGGCCCTGGTCGAGGCCTTCATCCGCCGCTTCAACGTCGAGGAAGGCAAGCGGGTGGTCGGCGCCGCGCCGGAGACCCTGCAGGTCCTCACCGGCTTCGACTGGCCCGGCAACGTGCGCCAGCTGGAGAACGCGGTCTATCGCGCCATCATCCTGGCCGACGCGCCCTATCTGCAGCCCTACGACTTCCCGGCCATCTCGGGGATCGTGGCGCCGCCGCCGGAAGCCGCGCCGGTCCAGGCCGCCCAGCCCGATCTGTCGGCCGCCCTGCAGGCCGCCCACGCCGCCATGGCCCGCGCCCCGGCCCAGGACGCGCCCGTGCGCATCCTCGACGACCGCGGCCACCTGCGGACCCTGGAGGAGATCGAGCGCGACCTGATCCAGCACGCCATCGAGGTCTATGCCGGCCACATGTCGGAAGTGGCCCGCCGCCTCGGCATCGGCCGTTCGACCCTCTACCGCAAGGTCCGCGAGCAGGGCATCGACGTCGATCTCAAGGAAGCGTCGTAAGGGTCAGGCGCTGATCGCCAGGGGCGGCGAGGCTTCGGCCTCCGCCTCGACCTCGACTTCCGGCTGATCGGCCCGCACCCATCCGGCCTCGGTCCGGAGGGCCAGGCCCGTCTGCTCCAGGCCCTGCAGCTCCAGCATCACCGCGGCCAGCGGGATAGCGCGGCCCCAGCGCCGGGTCAGCTTGCGCGAGATCTCGGACGCCGCGATCGCCGCATCGCCGCTGCCCAGCACCAGCAGGATCATCTCGCGGGCCGAGCGCGGCTTGCGGCCGCGCCGGGACGCGCCGGTCGCGAAGCTGGCGGGTTCGCCCTCCAGCCCGACGTGACCATGGGCGCCGTCGGCCAGGCCGCCGCGCTCGATGGCGCCCAGGGCCAGGCTCAGCGCCCGCAGCTCGTCCTCGAACGGCGCCTGGGCGCGGCGCTGGGCTTCCAGCATGCGCGCCTCCAGGTCGGCCTTCCGTCGCAAAAGGTAGTCGTAGATCGTGGTCGCCATCTTCGGGCTGCCCAGAAAGGCGTGAGACTCCCCACCGCGGTCACGCTGTCGCGGCGTCGGTCGCAGCCATTTTCTACGGCGCGGACAGACGACAAAAGCGATTAAAAGCAATACTTTACGCGAGCCCCAAATGTCCGCCCGTTTCGTTACCGAAAACCTAACGCCGTTCTCTGGACTCGCGTGTTTGGTGAGAAACGGGGACCATTTTCGGCGGATTCGGGGGTTCGCCGCCCGCCGTCTCAGGGATTCACCCTAGGCCGAAACTTGGCTGTAGCCGCTCATTCGTCGTCGGACTCGATCGCCGGCGCCTCGGGCTCGCGCCCGCGCCGCGGCGAGTCGCGACGGCCGAAGCCCTTGCCGCGCGACATGGGCTTGCGCTCGCCTTTCGCCTTGGCGGCGATTTCCTTGAGCTTGATGGTCTGGTTGCCCGACATGGCCTGGCCGGCGCCGCCCTTTTCGGGATCGCCGAACGCCCGGCCGTAGGTCTCGATGCGCTGGGCGACCGAGCCCAGGAACTCGTTCTCCCACTCCGACAGCTCGATCCCGGCCTTGTCCGCCGTGCGCTTGGCGCGCTTGAGGGCGTTGAGGGCCGCCTTGCGCGCCTGAGCTCTGGGATCGGGCGGCTTCTTGGCGCGCATGCGGGGAGACTAGCGGGCGTCGAGGGCGGGACGCACGCGGAAAAATCGCGGTTGCGGCCGGGGACGCCCGCATGCGGGCGTCCCCGATCGCCAGCGTCCTAGATCTCGCCGATGGCCGACAGGTACAGGTCCAGGATCGCGTCCTCTTCCTGGCGCTTGGCGCGGTCCATCTTGCGCAGGCGGACCACCTTCTTGAGCACCTTGACGTCGAAGCCGTTGCCCTTGGCCTCGGCGTAGACTTCCTTGATCTGCTCCATGATCTCGGTCTTCTCGACCTCGAGGCGCTCGACCCGGTCGACGATGCTCTTCAGCTGACCTTGGGCGGTGGAGTTCAGCACATCGGCGTGCGGGGCGGCGTCGTCGGCCATGGAGAATGCTCGCGAAAAGGCGGGAAAACAGAGGCGCGGAACCTAGTGGCAACGGCGCGCGAACGGAAGGCCGATTCCCCCCTCTTTTTTCTTTAGCGCCCTTCCACACGTCCGCGCGACACCTCGGCCAGGGCGGCCAGGTCCGGCGTCTCGCCCTCGCCCGACAGCAGGGTCTCCAGCCCGCCCTCGACCAGGTCGGCCAGCGGCAGGGCCAGGCCCTTCTCGTCGCCGGCGGCCTGGGCCAGGCGCACGTCCTTCAGGGCCAGGTCGGCGGCGAAGCCTGGCGGGTGGTAGCGGCCCTCGGCGATCATGCCGCCGTAGATCTTGTAGATCGGCGAGGCGAAGATCGTGCTGGTCAGCACGTCCAGCAGGTCGGCGGCCGGCACGCCGTGGGCCGCGCCCAGGGCCGTGGCCTCGCCCATGGCCTCGACGGCCGAGACGATCATCAGGTTGCCGGCGATCTTGACGGCGTTGGCGCGGACCGGGTCCTCGCCCATCGGCCAGACCTTGCCGGCCAGGACCTCCAACGCCGGCGTCGCCGCCGCCACCGCCTCGGGCGCGCCGGCCGCCAGCACGTTCAGCCCGCCGGCCCGCGCCACCGGCGGACGGCCGAACACCGGCGCGGCTACGTAGCCCAGGCCCAGCTCGGCATGGCGGTCGGCCAGTTCGCGGGCGAAAGCGGTCGAGATGGTGGCCAGGTTGACGTGCACCAGACCCGGTCGGGCGCGGGGCAGGGCGTCCAGCAGGGCGTCGCGGATCGCCTGGTCGTGGGCCAGGATCGACAGCACCAGATCCCCCTGCAGCGCGCCCTCGACGCCGTCGGCCACGGTCGCGCCCAGGGCGGCCAGCTCGGCGGCCGGACCGGGCGAGCGGTTCCACACCGTCACGGCGTGGCCCTTCTCCAGCAGGTTCTCGACCATGGCCTTGCCCATGGCGCCCAGGCCGATGAAACCGATGTTCATGGGAAGGTCTCCGGTCTTCCTTCTCCCCTTGCGGGAGAAGGTGTCGGCGCAGCCGACGGATGAAGGGTCGCACAGACGTCAGACGTCTGCGTGACGGCACAACTGGTCGCGGCGGAACCGATCTTCAACCCCTCGTCCGGCGCTTCGCGCCACCTTCTCCCGCAAGGGGAGAAGGGATCAGAGGAGCCCGTGCTTCTCCACCACCGGCCGCAGCGCCGCCGGGTCGGTGAAGTGGTGGACATGGAAGCCCAGGGCGTCCGCCGCGGCGATGTTGGCGGCGCTGTCGTCGACGAACAGCAGGTCGGCGGGCTCGAGCCCGGTGCGTTCCAGGACGATCTGGTAGATGCGCGGCTCGGGCTTGATCACCCGCTCGTGGCCCGAGACCACGGTGTCGCGGAAATGGCGGAAGGTTGGGCTCCGGGCCCGCACGCCGTCCCAGGTCTCGTGGGACATGTTGGTCAGGCCGAACTGCGGCACGCCGCGCGCGGCCAGGTCCTCGATGAGGCTTTCCGTCTCGGGGATCGTTCCGGAGAACATCTCGTCCCAGCGGTCCCACCAGGCGGCCAGATGCTCGGCGTGTTCGGGATGCTGGGCGCTGCGGGCGGCGATGTTGTCGGCGAAGGTCACGCCGCGGTCGGTGGCCGCGTG
Source organism: Caulobacter sp. CCG-8 (assembly GCF_037402475.1). Taxonomy (NCBI): domain Bacteria; kingdom Pseudomonadati; phylum Pseudomonadota; class Alphaproteobacteria; order Caulobacterales; family Caulobacteraceae; genus Caulobacter; species Caulobacter sp. CCG-8. Next base: position 86,779 of record NZ_JBBEUD010000009.1, on the reverse strand, counting down.
CCAATCCAGGGTCCCGACATGCGAAAGGAACCGGTCGAGATCGGCCGGTTCCTTGAAGATCTTCGCGTAGAGCGTGCGCGGATTCCAGCGCACGATGACGTTGCCGACATCCCAGAGCAGCGCCCTGGGAGGCCGTGCGGGCGTCATTAGCCTTGCTTGGCTTTGAAGCGCGGGTCGGTCTTGTTGATGATGTAGATCACGCCCTTGCGGCGGACCATCTTGCAGTCGCGGTGACGCGACTTCAGCGACTTCAGCGAGCTACGAACCTTCATGACCGTCTCTATACTCAGCGGAGAGGTTCGCGGCCGCCATGAGGGCGAAAGGAACATCCGGGATGTTTCGGAGGGCGTGCGTATAAGCAGGACAACCGCCGGAGTCAATGCGCGCCTTGGCTCCAAAAGCACGGAACGGCAGGGTTCCGCGCCCTTCCCCTGGTTTTAGAGCGACCTCATGACGACCGCCAGCCTCGACGGAACCCAGGGCTACGATCAGGACGTCGAGGCCTTCTTCGCCCGGGCCGACGCGATCGCCTTCGCCGAAAAATACGCCGACGTCGCGCATCTGATTCCCGCCGCCCCGGCCGAAATCCTCGATATCGGGGCCGGATCGGGCAAGGACGCGTTCGATCTGGCGCTCCAGGGCCATCGGGTGCTGGCCGCCGAGCCCACCCCCGCCCTGCTGGCCGAGGCGATGACCCGCCACGCCCATCCCGCCATCGCCTGGCTGGACGACGGCCTGCCCGACCTCGCCGCGACGCGGGCGCGGGGCCAGGCTTTCGACCTGATCCTGCTGTCGGCGGTCTGGATGCACCTGGACGCGGGCCAGCGCCGTCGCGCCATGCCGAACGTCGCGGGGCTGCTGGCCGATGGCGGGACGCTGATTCTGTCCCTGCGCCACGGCCCGGTCCCGCCCGGCCGCCGGATGTTCGAGGTGGCGGCGGAGGAAACGATCGACCTGGCGCGGGCCGAGGGCCTGGAAGTTCGACTTCACCAGGAACGCGGCTCGATCCAGGCCGCCAACCGCCTGGCCGGCGTGACCTGGACGATCCTGGCCTTCCAGAAGGTCAAAAGCTCCACAGTTTAGACGCGTATCGGCGGGAACTTCGCCGCTCTGTCGCCCTTGTGATTGCAGCCCTGTCGCGAACCCCGGTAGCCTGACCCCATGGATAGACGCGTTTTCCTCGTTCTGCTGCTGGCCGGGTGCGCCGACACCTCGGCCAACGCGCCGCTCGCGCCGTCGGTGACGCCGCCCAAGCCGCCGGCCGTGCCGCCGCCCGCGCCCGCCGCCCCGTCGGCCGATCCGGGGGCCTCGGGCCAGTCGGTCGGCTTCGACACCTGGCTGGCCGCCTTCAAGCAGAAGGCCCTGGCCGCCGGCCTGACCCAGCAGCTGCTGGACCGCGAGCTGGACGGCGTGACGCCCGATCCCAAGGTCATCTCGCTGGACGGCCGCCAGCCCGAGTTCTCCAAGCCGGTCGGCGCCTACATCCAGGGCGTGGTCGGCGACGACCGCATCGCCGTGGGCCGCGACAAGCGCCAGACCCTGGCGTTCCTGCCGGATGTCGAGCAGCGCTACGGCGTGCCGCGCGACATCCTGCTGGCCGTCTGGGCCATGGAGTCGGCGTTCGGCAAGATCCAGGGCAATTTCGACGTCGTGCGCTCGATGGCCAGCCTGGCCGCCGACGGTCGCCGACGGAACTGGGCCGAGGGCGAGCTGATCGCCGCCCTGAAGATCATCGCCTCGGGCGAGGTCACCCGCGCCCAGCTGCGCGGCTCGTGGGCCGGGGCCATGGGCCAGACCCAGTTCCTGCCCTCGAACTACCTGTCCACCGCGGTCGACAACGACGGCGACGGGCGGCGCGACATCTGGGGCAGCGACAGCGACAGCCTGGCCTCGGCCGCCAACCTCCTGAAGAAGGGCGGCTGGAAGCCCGGCGTGGGCTGGGCCAAGGAAGTGATCCTGCCGGCCGGTTTCGACTACGGCCTGGCGGAAGGTCCGCGCGAGATCCCGGCCTGGTGGGAAGCCAAGGGCGTCAGGCGCGCCGACGGCCTGCCCTGGACCGCCGCCGACGCCGCCTCGCCGGCCGGGCTGATCCTGCCCGCCGGCTGGTCGGGCCCGGCCTTCCTGGTGCTGCCCAACCACTTCGCGATCCGCACCTACAACAACTCCACCTCCTACGCCCTGGGCATCGGCCTGCTGGCCGACCGCTTCGGCGGCGGCGGGCCGCTGGTCGCGAGCTGGCCGGTCGAGACGCCGCTGAACCTGGCCGACCGCATGGCCGCCCAGATCGCGCTGGCCCGCCTGGGCTTCGATCCGGGTCCGGCGGACGGGGTGATCGGCGCGGGCACCCGCAAGGCCCTGCGCGCCTGGCAGACCGACCGCAAGCTGCCCGCCGACGGCTACCTGTCGTCCGACATGGTGGCGCGGCTCAAGGCCCAGGCCGGGATCAGCTAGACCCGCCCTGGGCCGTTCCCGGCCAGGGATTACCGTCGCGCCGCAAAGGCCACTCAGCAATCCGCCCTATGGCCGCTGGGATCGCGCCCGACCACTCTTCGAGGCCTAAAGCCACGGAGACCTGGGTCATGGGCCTCACGCCGAACATCCGATCCGCCGCCCGTCCAGCCGCCCTGGCGCTGGGCGCGGGCCTCGTCCTGGTCCTGGCGGCGGGGGCCCAGCAGGCCCAGGCGTCCGAGGGCGGGGCCAGCCTCTACCTGCTGGGATCGGGCGGACCGGGGAACGCCATCATGCCGCCGCTGCGGGGCGTGTTCTTCGACAACGAGGTCTACTACTACAAGGGCGGGGCCAGCTCCGGAAAGCAGTTCACCGTCGGCGGCAACGTCGTGGCCGGCCTGGACGCCAAGATCCTGGCCGACTTCGCCACGGTCCTGTGGGTGCCGACGACCAACCTCAACGGCGTGACCGTGGCGCTGGGCGCCGCCCTGCCCGTGGGCAACGCCGATGTCGACGTCAACGCGGTGATCACCGGCCCGCACGGGAACCAGATCGGCCGCTCGGCCAGCGACTCCGCCACCGTGATCGGCGACCCGATCGCCACCGGGATGCTCGGCTGGAGCAAGGGGAACGTCCACTACCAGGTCTCGACCATGCTCAACGTCCCGATCGGCGACTACCGCAAGGACGAGCTGGCCAACCTGGCCTTCCACCGCTGGGCGTTCGATTCCTCGTTCGCGGTCAGCTGGCACGACCCCAAGAGCGGCTGGGACGTCAGCGGCAAGGCGGGCCTGACCTGGAACGGCGAGAACCGATACACCAACTACACCACCGGGACCGAGATGCACGTGGAGGCCTCGGTCGAGAAGACCTTCTCGCCGAAGTGGTCGGCGGGCCTGATCGGCTACTATTTCGACCAGGTCAGCGCCGACCGCGGCCCCGGCGCCGTGCTGGGCCCGTTCCAGGGCGAGGTGACCGGCGTGGGCGCGACGGCGGCCTACAACTTCAAGATCGGCCACATGCCCGCCACCCTGCGGGCTCGGGCCTTCACCGAGTTCGACGCCACCAACCGGATGGAGGGCGACTCGATCTGGCTGGGCCTGACCGTGCCGCTCAGCCTGAAGATGCCCGCCGCGCCGCCGACCTGAGGCTAGCGCACGGTGATGTCCACCGCGATCCGCCGGACCGCGCCGTCGGGGCTGGAGCCCTGCAGCACCATATGGTCGTGGCCGGTATAGCCCGAGGCCGCGGTGTAGAAGGCCTGATGGCCCGGCACCTTGCGGTTGTTGCAGGCCGAGCGCGGATTGGCCGGCGGGAAGGCGGCGAAATAGGGCTCGTCCTTGACCACCGCCGTGCCGTGGGACGGCGGCTGCAGGATGGTCAGTTCGGCGCCCGGAACGTGGGCCGAGCAGTCGGGATCGATGGCGGTGTTGGCCCAGACCCGGATCGGCGCGCTGCCGACGACGGCCTTGGCGACGTTCAGCTTCTCGTAGCCGGACGGATGCCCCGCCGGCTTGACCGTCACGACATACTGCTTCGGTTGGGCGGCGATGGCGGCGCCGGCCCCGATGGCCAGGCCCGCCGCGCAGGCCAGGATGAACAGCTTGGAACCCACCGTAGATCTCCCTGAGGCGGACGCCTCGGGACGCTGCGCTCGGTTCATTTCACGACTATTGCAGGTCGGAAGCGTCGCCGGCCGTCAGTGCGGTCCCGTGGCGTCGATCGAGCTGGCGTCCACCACCTGGGACTCGTCGCGGGCCTCGCGCGGGGCCGCGGCCTCGCCGACCCGGCGCATGATCGGGTCGATCAGGGCGTAGGCGACCAGGCCGACCAGCACCACGACGTTCATCAGATAGGGCGACGGGTGGGCCCACTTGTACAGCGCCACGCCCAGCACCGGGGCGATGATCACCGAAGCGCCGTTGATGGCGCTGATCGCCCCGGCCACCGCCCCCTGCTCCTCGTGCCCCACCGACAGCGAGGCGCCGGCCGTGAAGCCGGGCCGGGCGAAGCCGTAGCCCAGGCTGCACAGGGCGAAGCCGACGACCAGGGTGTGGTAGTCCGGCGAGAAGGCGACGATCAGGTTGCCCAGGCCCGCGCAGCCCGCGCCCAGCCACAGCAGCTGGCGCGGGATCAGGCGCAGCATGCGGATCAGGCCCCACTGGGCCAGCAGGCTGGCCACCGCCCCGGCCATCATGGCTATCCCCGCGAAGGCCGCCGCCTTGGCCGGGCTGATGTTGAGCTTGTCGATGACCATGAAGCCCAGGGTCTGCTGGTTCACCGTCTGGGCGCTGGCCAGCAGGAAGCCGTAGAGGATGAAGGGCATGATCCGCCGGTCGTTCCAGCGCACGCGGGCCCGGGGTTTCCGCGCCGTGTCGCCGGCGCGCTCGGGGATCTCCTCGGGCGCTTCGGGCAGGCCGCGCATCACCAGGATCAGCACCACGCCGGCGATCAGCGCGAACGAGAACATCGGCCCCGAGAGGGTCAGCAGCGGGAACACCAGGAACGGCGCGACGGCCGGGCCCAGGATCGTGCCCAGCCCGCTGGCCGAGGCCATGGTGGCCAGGGCGTTGGTGCGGTCCGCCGGCGCCGTGCGGTCGGCGACATAGGCCTGGGCCGCCGGGTTGGAGGCGCTGCCCACCAGGCCGAAGATCGCCCGCGACAGGGCCGCGCCGGCGAACACCGCCAGCGGGACCATCAGGCCCTTCAGCCCCATCAGGATGAAGAAGCCGAAGCCCAGCATCGACACGGCGAAACCGGCCATGCCCAGGATCACCATCGGCTTGCGGCCGCGCTTGTCCGACATCCGCGCCCAGACCGGCGACATCACGCCCCACAGCAGGGCCGACAGCGAGAAGATCGAGCTGATCAGGACGTCCGGGATGCCGACCTGGCGGCCGATGGCCGGCAGCACGGTCTGCAGCGCCGTGTTGCCCGCGGCGCTGGACAGCAGGACGGCGAACAGGATGGCGAAGGCGCGGCCCTTGGCACGGTCGTCGAGGCGCCCGAAAAGATCAGCGTCCGGGCTGGCTGCGCTCATGCTTCCCCTCCAGGCGACGGCTCGCCCGCTCCTGGCCGGTTGGTCCGGCTCGTGTCGAAGCAGCGACGTCAAACATCTGTTAGGCGGGTGCGGCGAAAGGCGCAACAGGCCCGAAAACCCCCGCTCACCTTGGATTAAGCATTAACGGCGATGATCCCGGCTGAAGTTACCCGGGGCGCCCTTCGTCATGTTCCAGATCATCGGCATCGTTCTGCTGTTCGGCCTCGTGTTCGGCAGCTTCATCATGTCCGGCGGCAAGATGGACGTGATCATCGAAGCCGCCCCGCACGAGCTGATGTGCATCCTCGGCGCGGGCATCGCCTCGTTCCTGATCTCGAACTCGATGACGGTGATCAAGGCCACCGGCGCCGGCTTCGGCAAGATCTTCAAGGGCCCCAAGTGGAAGACCGCGGACTATCGCGACCTGCTGGGCCTGCTGTTCCTGCTGACCAAGACCATGAAGTCCAAGGGCGTCATCGCCCTGGAAAGCCACATCGAGCGGCCGCACGAGAGCGGAATCTTCCTGCGCTACCCGAAGATCATCAAGGACCACTTCGCCGTCGACTTCATCTGCGACACCCTGCGGATGATGACCATGAACCTGGAGGATCCCCACCAGGTCGAGGACGCGATGGAGAAGCAGCTCGAAAAGCACCATCACGAAGGCCTGGCCCCGGCCCACGCCCTGCAGAGCCTGGCCGACGCCCTGCCCGCCCTCGGCATCGTCGCCGCCGTGCTGGGCGTCATCAAGACCATGGGTTCGATCACCGAGCCGCCGGCCGTGCTGGGCGCGATGATCGGCGGCGCCCTGGTCGGCACCTTCCTGGGCGTGTTCCTGGCCTACGGCCTGGTCGCCCCGTTCGCCACCCGCCTGACCGCCGTGGTCGACGAGGAGGGCTCGTTCTACAAGATCATCCAGTCGGTCCTGGTCGCCCACCTGCACGGCAACGCCGCCCAGATCAGCGTCGAGATCGGCCGCGGCAACGTCCCCAGCGAGGCCCAACCCAGCTTCCTGGAACTGGAAGAAGCCCTGCAGGCCATCCCCAACGAGGTCTGATCCGGGCGATCACGGACCGATCACGGATCCGTGAACATTTGTCTTGCCCCTGCCACCGAACTGATGTTCTGTGACCTTGTGACGCGGCCCCAACGAGCCGCGATCGCCCAAAAAGCAGTCGCAAGGGAAGTCCCTATGACCACCAAGATTCTCCGCTCGTTCCTGATCGCCGGCGTGGCCGTCTCGGCCCTGTCGCTGGCCGCCTGCGGCCCGAAGACCGACACCGCCGCCGACGCCAACGCCAGCAAGGCCGCCCAGGACGCCGCCGCCTCGGCCAGCACGGCCCAGGACGCGTCCGCGAACGCCGCCACCGCCGCCGCCGACGCCAACAAGGCCGCCGCCGACGCCGCCGCGACTCCGGCCGCCCCGGACGCCACGACCGCCGCCGAAGCGCCCGGCACGACCACCACCACGACCACCACCACCGAAAAGAAGACCGAACCGGCCGCCCACTAAGGCGGGTTCGCTTCCAAGCGATCCGGAAGGGCCGTCCGCGAGGGCGGCCCTTCTTCTTTGCGGGCTTCTTCTGAAAGAGTCGGGCGCGCCCTATAAGCGGCGCATGAGCGATCCGGCCGCCCCCTCCCCCGACTCCCCGCTGGTCTGGCGCGACGACGGCCTGCCGCAGTCGGCGCTGTACGGCGACGTCTACTTCTCCAGCACCGACGGCCTGGCGGAGACCCGAGCGGTGTTCCTGACCGGCTGCGACCTGCCGGCCGCCTGGCGAGGGCGCGACCGCCTCGTCGTCGGCGAGTTGGGCTTCGGCACCGGCCTCAACATCGCCGCCCTGCTGGACCTGTGGCGGCGGGAAAAGACCCCCGGCCAGCGCCTGCACGTCTTCTCGATCGAGGCCCACCCGATCACCCGCGACGAGGCGGCCCGGGCCCTGGCGGTCTGGCCAGAACTGGGCGAGGCGGCCCAGGTGCTGCTCGACCACTGGCCGGGCCGGGCGCGGGGCTTCCACCGCATCGACCTGCCCGGCTTCGACGCCACCTTCGACCTGGCCGTGATGGACGTCGAGGACGCCCTGGCCGCCTGGGACGGGGCGGCCGACGCCTGGTTCCTGGACGGCTTCTCGCCCGCCCTGAACCCGGCCATGTGGCGCGAGGAGATCCTAGCCGCGGTGGCCGCCCGCAGCGCCCCCGGGGCGCGGGCCGCCACCTTCACCGTCGCCGGCGCCGTGCGGCGCGGGCTGGCCGCCGCCGGCTTCCAGGTCGACAAGCGTCCGGGCTTCGGCCGCAAGAAGGAACGGCTGGAGGCGGTGTTTCCGGGCGCGCCGTCCGTGACCGCCCGTCCGCGCCGCCTGGCGGTGATCGGCGGCGGGATCGCCGGCGCCGCCATGGCCCGCGCCGCGCGGGCCGAGGGCCTGGCCGTGACCATCCTCGACGACGGCCGGGCGCCGGCCTCGGGCAATCCCGCCGCCCTGGTCACCCCCGCCCTGGACGCCGGCGGCGGCCCGCGCGCCGCCCTGCCGGCCCAGGCCTTCGCCCGCGCCGTCGCGCTCTACGCCGACTTGGAAGCCCATTGGCCGGAAGCGGTGATCGCCCGGGGCGTGCTGAAGCTGGCGGTCGCGCCGCGCGACGGCGAGCGCCACGACGCCGTCGCCGCCCAGGACCTGTTCGAACCGGGCGCCATGCGCGTGCTGGCCGCCGACGCCGCCGCGGCGCGTCTGGGCGAACCGGCGGAGGCCGCCCTCGACATGGCCCAGGCGCTGGTCGTCGAGCCGGCCAGGGTGTTGGAGGCCTGGCGCGGACCGGCGATCCTGGCCCGCGTGGCCCGGCTGGCGCGCGAGGACGACGCCTGGCGCCTGTACGACGCGGAGGATCGCCTGCTGGCCGAGGCCGACGCCGTGGTGCTGGCCGGCGGCGCGGAGCAGGCCGCCCTGTGGCCTTCCGCCCCCATCCGCCCCGTGCGCGGCCAGGCCACCTGGGCCGAGCGCCCAGATCCCGACCACGCGCCCGCCCCCGCCGCGTTCGGCGCCTATGCGATCCCGACCCGCGACGGGGTGCTGTTCGGGGCCACCCACGATCGCGGCGTCGTCGAGACCGACGCCCGCGAGGCCGACGACCGCCGCAACCTCGCGGCCCTGGCCAAGGGGTTGCCCGGCCTGGCCGCCGGGCTCGCCGACGCGCCGCTACGGGGCCGCGCCGCCGTGCGCGCGACCACCGCCGACCACCTGCCGCTGGCCGGAGCGATCCCCGACTCGCCCGGGAACCTGTTCGTCCTGGGCGGGCTGAGCGGACGCGGCTTCTGCCTGGCGCCCCTGCTGGCCGAGCACCTGACGGCCCGGATCCTGGCCCTGCCCTCGCCGCTGCCGCGCGACCTGGCCGCACTGGTCGAGCCCGCGCGATTTTCATCGCGCCCTTAACCTAGAGCGGTATAATCGGCGTCGAAACGGGGAAACAGGAGAACGCCATGCAGCGCATGTTCCTCGTCTTGGCCGCTTCGGCCGCCGCCCTGACCAGCTTCGCCTCCCCCGCCGTCGAGGCCTCGTCCAGGAAGGTCGATCCGTCGCAGTGCTTCCGCACCGAGCGGATGGCCAACTGGGCCTCCGACGACGACCGCAACATCTATGTGAAGCTCAACACCGGCGCGGTCTTCCAGGTGACCCTGAAGGGCGACTGCCCCGGCCTGACGACCTATCGCGTCCTGTCCTTCGACACCGACTTCACCGACCAGATGTGCAACGGCCGCCCCGCCACCGTCATCACGCGCAGCGGCGCGGGCCCGCTGCATTGCGCGGTGCAGTCCATCCGCGCCCTGACGCCCGAGGAAGCCTCCGCCCTGCCGGACAAGCAGAGGCCCTGACGGCGCGGACGCCCGCCACGAGAGCCGACACCCCCAGAACGTCGGCCTGACCGGCCCCCGACGCCCTCTCGGGATTCCGGACGATGACGCTCCCGAACCGCTCGGGGGCGTCTTTCTTTTGCGGATGGTCGCGCCGCCGCCTCGCTCCCAGGGAAGACGCAAAAGAAAAGGGCCCGGCCTTTCGGCCGAGCCCTCGACTTCAGTACCGGATCGCGATCTTAGAAGTTGATCGAGATCGTGGAACGGCGGTTCAGCGGTTCCTTCACACCGTCGCCGGTGGCGACGGCCGGTTCGCTTTCGCCCTTCCAATCCACCGCCAGGGTGGTGGCTTGGACACCGGCGCCCACCAGGGCGTCGGCGACGGCCTTGGCCCGGCGCTCGGAGAGCTTGGCGTTGTACTTCGGAGACCCCGAGGTGTCGGTGTGGCCGACCACGGTGATCTTCGTCGCGTTACCGCCCTTGGCGTAGTCAGCCGCTTGCGAGACCACGGCCTGGGCTTCCGGCGTCAGCACGTACTGATCGAACGGGAAGTAGACCACGAACTCCTTGGCCTCGTAGGCCGGCGGCGGAGGCGGCGGGGGCGGCTCCGGCGGAGGCGGCGGGGGCGGAGGCGGCGGGGGCGGCGGAGGCGGCGGCGGCGGGGGCGGCGGCGAGCCGAAGGTGTAGCGGATACCCAGCGTCAGCGAGGTGTCCTTGTACTTGCCTTCGAACGTGCCGACGTCGGTCACCGCGCCGAAGCGGCCCGGACCGCCGGTGTTGGTGGTCAGCGAACCCCATTGCAGGTCGTCCGTCGCCAGGTAGCGGCCGGTCAGGTCCAGGGACCAGTTCGGCGCGAAGTCCCAGGCCACGCCGAGGATGCCTTGCCAGGCCAGGGCCTGGTCGACGTCGTCGATGCTGGTGTTCTGGAACGCCGCGGCGCCGGCCGGCACGTTGGACAGTTGGCCGTAGACCTTGTTGTGGACCCAGGCGGTACCCAGGCCGGCGCCGAGGAACGGACGCCAGGTCGAGTCCGGCATGAAGTCGTAGATGACGTTGAACATCAGGCTCGAGGCCTTCAGCTCGCCATCCACGCCGCCGCAGGTCGGCGCGGCGGTGGTGCGCATGACGCCGGGGGTGCAGAGACCCGACGGCGTACCCGTGCCGTGGACGCCCGACTGGTCGCCCGGGCGATAGCCGTATTCGCCTTCGACGCGCCAGTTCGGCGTCAGTTTGTAGCCGATACGGCCAAAGCCCGCCCAATCGTCATCGGGGGAGAAGCTCCACTCCGAGCCGGTGGTGGACGAGGTCCCCTTGACGCCGTCGGGCCAATGGTACCCGACGTCGCCGGCGACGTACCATCCGCTCAACGTCATTTGGGCGGAGGCGCCCGACGCGGCGCAGAGCGCAAGCGTCGCAACACCAGCCAGCAACCCGATTTTCATGATGTAACCCTCTACGTGAATGTCGCGAGATCGGCACTGGGAGCGACCTCACGACGACAACGCGCCAGGATTGAAATCAGGTGTGGCCAAGGCGCCACATTCCGGTCATTTCGTCGAAGAACCGACTCAACGCTCCGGAACCCGGGCCCTTGTCCTTTCAAGAAAACGTCGTCCCCGAGCGATCGCTCCCGTCGCGGCGGCGGCGTGGCCCCAGGACCTCCCGCGCCACGTCGACGAAGGCCCGCAGCTTGGGAGCCTGGGCCGCGCGGCGCGGGAAGTAGAGGAACAGGCCAGGCTCCTCGATCGCGGTGTCGGGCAGCAGCCAGCGCAGGCGTCCCTCGCGCACGGCCTCGCGGACCAGGGGCTCGAACACATAGGCCACACCCACCCCGGCCAGGGCCAGGTCGCGGGCGTAGAGCGGATCGGTGACGCGGGCGCTGCCCCGCACCCGCACCGCCGTGTCGGCGCCGTTCTCCCGCACCTCCCAGGCATAGTCGCCGCCCGTCGAGATCAGGCGGAAGCCGATGCAGTTGTGATCGGCCAGGTCGGCCAGGACCCCAGGCTCGCCCCTCGCCGCCAGATAGCCGGGCGACGCGACCATGATCGCCTTGAACGGCGGGGTCAGTCGGACGGCGGTCATGTCCTGGGCGATCATCTCGCCCAGCCGCACGCCGGCGTCCCAGCCGCCGGCCACGATGTCGACCAGGCCGTCGTCCGAAGTGACCTCGATCACCAGGTCCGGGTGCCGCCAGGCCATTTCGGCGATCACCGGGGTCAGGGCGGTCTCGAGCGCCACCCGCGGCGCGTTCAGACGCAGCACGCCGGTCACCCGCCCCCGGGTCGCCCGCAGCCGCTCGACCGCCTCGCCCACCTCGGCCAGGGCCGGACCGACCTCGGCGACGAACTGGGCGCCGGCCTCGGTCGGGGCGACGCTGCGGGTCGTGCGGGTCAGCAGCGGCAGGCCCAGGCGGTCCTCGACCGTCTTGACCGCATGGCTGACCGCCGAGGGGCTCATGCCCAGCTCGGCCGCCGCCGCCGCGAAGCCGCCGCGTCGGGCGACAGCCAGGACCACGGGGAAGTGCGCGATCAGGTCTCGATCCATTCCTGCACGATATCGAACAGCCAATGCGATTTGAACCGACTTATCGCGCAATGCCTCGGTTGCGATCTTCGCCCGGCGTTCGGACGGAACGCGTTCCGAACCGGAGATTCCCATGACCGCCACCGCCTCCGCCAAGACCTGGTTCATCACCGGCGCCGCCTCGGGCTTCGGCCGCGCCTTCGCCGAGCACGCCCTGTCACGCGGCGACAACGTCGTGGCCACGGCGCGCTCGACCGCCAAGCTGGACGGCCTGGTCGCCCTGGACCCGGCCCGGGTGTCGGCCGCCAAGCTGGACGTCGACCAGGCCGGCGACGCCGAGGCGGCCGTCGCCGCGGCGGTCGCCCGCTTCGGCCGCATCGACATCCTGGTGAACAACGCCGGCTACGGCGTGGTCGGCGCCCTGGAGGAGACGCCGGACGCCGAGCTGCGGGCGATCATGGACACCAACTTCTTCGGCGCCCTGGCCGTGATCCGCGCCGCCCTGCCGACGCTGCGGGCGCAAGGCTCGGGCGCGATCGTCAATATCTCCAGCCTGGGCGGCCAGTTGTCGTTCGCCGGCTTCTCGGCCTATTCGGCCAGCAAGTTCGCCCTGGAGGGCGCTTCGGAGGCCCTGGCCCAGGAGGTCGCGCCGTTCGGGATCAAGGTGCTGATCGTCGAGCCCGGCCAGTTCCGCACCGACCTGGCCGGCGCCGGCATGCGCCACATGCCGATCCTGGCCGCCTACCAGGACACGGTCGGCCCCACCCGCGCCTTCGCCCACGACATGCACGGGACCCAGCCCGGCGACCCGCGCAAGGCCGCCGCCGCGATCGTCACGGCGCTGGACGCCGAGGTGACCCCTCTACGCCTGCAGCTGGGCGCCGACGCGGTCGAGGCCGTGCGCGGCCACGCCCAGGCGATGCTGGCCGACCTGGCGGCGTGGGAGGCGGTGGCGACGGCCACGCGTCACGACGACGCCTGAACAGGCGTCGGGTCGATCTGATTTTAGGAAGGGAATGGTGGACGCGACAGGGATTGAACCTGTGACCCCTACGATGTCAACGTAGTGCTCTCCCGCTGAGCTACGCGTCCGCCGAAGCGATCCGAAGCGCCTCTTAAAAGGCGTCCCGGCCGGGAAGGTGTGGGGGTATAGCGGCGGCTTGGCCGTCGCGCAACCCGCCTTTCGGCGGGTCCCCAAAAAATTAGGCGGCCATCATCTTCTCGACCTCGGAGACGAGGTCGCGCAGGTGGACGGGCTTGGACAGCACCTTGGCGCCGGCCGGCGCGCGGTCCTGGGCCGACAGGGCCACGGCGGCGAAGCCGGTGATGAACATGATGCGCAGGGACGGGTCGCGGGCGGCGGCCTGGCGGGCCACCTCGATGCCGTCCATGCCGGGCATGACGATGTCGGTCAGCAGCAGGTCCCAGGGGGTGTCCAGGTGCTGGACGGCTTCCTCGCCGTCGGCGCAGGCCGTGACCTCGAATCCGGCCCGCTCGAGCGCCCGGGCCAGGAACCCGCGGAGGGAGTCATCGTCTTCGGCGAGGAGGATGCGGGCCATGCGGTCAGTTTCCAGGCGATCGGCGGAATTGGAAAGCGGGAATCTAGAGAAGGACGGTAAATCGCGGATGAACCGGCCCCGCGCTGTCCACAGGTAAAGCTTTGGCGCCGGGCCCCGCTCCTTATCACCCGGGCGCTTGGCGTTTGACCCGGAACCGTCCGGCCGCGACAATAAGCCCATGACCGCATGGGAGCCGATCGCTTCGGAAACGCCGGCGACGGCGGAGCAGGGCTTCTCGCCGGCTTTCGAGATCGCGCGGGCCCAGGCCGAAGGCGAGCCGCCCCCGACCCCGCTGGTCTTCGCCTCGCCCCATTCGGGCCGGCTGTATCCGCCCGACATGATGGCCGCCGCGCGGCTGACGGCCCAGGACCTGCGCGGATCCGAGGACGCCTTCGTCGACGACCTGATCGCCGGCGCGCCCGCCCAGGGGGCCTGCGTGATCCGCGCCCGGCTGGCCCGCGCCTATATCGACTTGAACCGCGACGCCTGGGAGCTGGACCCGGCGATGTTCGAGGACGCCCTGCCCGACTTCGCCCAGGCCCGCACGGCGCGGGTGGCGGCGGGGCTGGGCGCCATCGCCCGCGTGGCCGGCGAAGGCCGCCCGATCTACGCCCGCAAGCTGACCTTCGCCGAGGCCAAGGCCCGCATCGAGACCGCCCACCGGCCCTATCACGACGCCCTGGACCGCCTGCTGGCCCAGGCGCGCAACGCCCACGGCCTGGCGATCCTGGTCGACTGGCACTCGATGCCGGCGGCGGCGGCCCGCGGCCACAGAGCGCGCGGCGGCGGCCCGTGCGACATCGTGCTGGGCGACCGCTTCGGCGCCGCCTGCGGTCCCAAGCTGACCGCGCTGATGGAGAAGACCCTTGAGGGGCTGGGCTATCGCGTCGCCCGCAACGCCCCCTACGCCGGCGGCTACACCACCGAGCACTACGGCCGCCCCGCCCGGCGCACCCACGCCATCCAGGTCGAGATCAACCGCGCGCTCTATATGAACGAGACGACGCGCGAGCCGACCGAAGGCCTGGCGCGGCTGAAGGCGCATATCGAGTCGGTGACGGCCCGGCTGGTCGCGACCGACTGGGCCGAGCTTCTCTAGCCCTTCCGAATTCGGGTTTTTCGCGAAAACACCCCGAGCGTGGCCGTTCGCCTTGGGTTCGCCCAGGTTGCGGGCAAAAAAAAGCCCGGCTCGAAAGCCGGGCAGTTCATTAGGGAGGAAACGCCCAGGAAGGGCAGAGGCGGCAGCGCCGCCTCACAGGTTGCTTATAGGGTGCGGTGCGAAATGCATCAAGCGAAATCTTCGACAACGTTGTCGTTTTTTATATCGCGAACCGAGTGAAATCCTTTGTAACACAAGGGACAGAGAACGCCGCTCTCCAAGCTTGGCCGATTTTGGCGACAATGCTGCACTGCACAATTAGTTGCCGAAGAAACGACATCCGCCCGCAACTTTCGCAAACCCTATGAATTTAAGGGGTTTGAGCGTGACACCGGTTACCGTGGCAATTCCACGCGCAGGGGTGGGGGTGGATAAACGTCGCGCAGTCGCGTAAAAGCCGCGCGCCTGACGCGCCCGCGTCAAACCCCATCTGTTCCTCCCCGAAAGTCCGCCTTCTCCATGTCCATGCGAAATATCGCCATCATCGCGCACGTCGATCATGGCAAGACCACCCTCGTCGACCAGCTCCTGGCCCAGTCGGGCGTGTTCCGCGCCAACGAGGCGACGACCGAGCGCGCCATGGACTCCAACGACCAGGAGCGCGAGCGCGGCATCACCATCCTGGCCAAGTGCACCAGCGTCCTGTGGAACGGTGAAGCGGGCGAAACCCGCATCAACATCATCGACACCCCCGGCCACGCCGACTTCGGCGGCGAGGTCGAGCGCATCCTGGGCATGGTGGACGGCTGCGTCCTGCTGGTCGACGCCGAGGAAGGCGTCATGCCGCAGACCAAGTTCGTGCTGACCAAGGCGCTGAAGATGGGCCTGCGCCCGATCCTCTGCATCAACAAGGTCGACCGCGCCCACGCCGATCCGGACCGCGTGCACAACGCCGCCTTCGACCTGTTCGCCGCCATCGGCGCCACGGACGAGCAGCTGGACTTCCCGCACATCTACGCCTCGGGCCGCGCCGGCTGGGCCACGCTCGACCTGAACGTCCCCAACGACAACCTGGCCCCGCTGTTCGACCTGATCGTCCGCCACGTGCCGGAACCCAAGCAGATCGAGAAGAAGGACGAGCCGTTCCAGATCCTGAACGTGCTGATCGAATCCGATCCGTTCCTGGGCCGCCTGCTGACCGGCCGCATCGAGAGCGGCAAGGCCGTCCCCGGCATGGCCATCAAGGCCCTGGACCGCAACGGCAAGGAAATCGAGCGCGGCCGCATCACCAAGGTGCTGGCCTTCCGCGGCCTGAAGCGCCAGCCGATCGACGAGGGCGCCGAGGCCGGTGACATCGTCGCCATCGCCGGCATGTCCAAGGCCACCGTGGCCGACACCCTGTGCGCCCTGGACCTGACCGAGGCCCTGCCGGCCCAGCCGATCGATCCGCCGACCATCTCGATGACCGTCTCGGTCAACGACTCGCCCCTGGCCGGCCGCGAAGGCGACAAGGTGCAGAGCCGCGTGATCCGCGACCGCCTGCTGAAGGAAGCCGAGTCCAACGTCGCCATCAAGGTGACCGAGTCGACCGAAGGCGACGCCTATGAAGTCGCCGGCCGCGGCGAACTGCAGCTGGGCGTCCTGATCGAGAACATGCGCCGCGAAGGCTTCGAGGTGTCGATCAGCCGTCCGCGCGTGGTGTTCCAGAACGATCCGGAAACCGGCAAGCGCCTGGAACCGATGGAAGACGTCATGATCGACGTCGACGACGAGTTCTCGGGCATCGTCATCGAGAAGCTGTCGCTCCGTAAGGCCGAGCTGAAGGACATGGGCCCGTCGGGCGCGGGCAAGACCCGCCTCCAGCTGACCGCCCCGTCGCGCTCGCTGATCGGCTACCAGGGCGAGTTCCTGACCGACACCCGCGGCTCGGGCGTGCTGAACCGCGTGTTCAGCCACTACGAGCCCTACAAGGGCGCCATCGACCAGCAGCGCAAGGGCGTGCTGATCTCGAACTCGGACGGTGAGACCGCGGCCTACGCGCTGTGGAACCTGGAAGAGCGCGGCGTGATGTTCGTCGGCGCCGGCGAGAAGACCTATCAGGGCATGATCATCGGCGAGAACGCCCGTCAGGACGACCTCGACGTCAACCCGATGAAGGCCAAGCAGCTGACCAACGTCCGCGCCTCGGGCAAGGACGAGTCGATCCGCCTGACCCCGCCGCGCCGCATGACCCTCGAGCAGGCCATCGCCTACATCGAGGAAGACGAGCTGGTGGAAGTGACGCCCAAGAACATCCGCCTGCGCAAGCAGGTCCTGAACCCGTCGTTCCGCAAGCGTCGCGTCAAGGAAGAATAGTCGCTTCCCAGACTCTTCTGGGACAGACGATCAAGAAGCCCGTCATCTCTTGGGATGGCGGGCTTTTTCACGCGCCTTTGCTCAGCTTACGGTTAACCCGCGTTTCAGGAACCGACGGTACGTTGCAGGCGGGGGATGCGGGGGCGTCCTGAAGTGCAGGACCGCGCCGTGCGCCAGACTTCCTTCTTTTCGGGCGTCATTTCGGGAACCGCCTCGCGAGCCGCCGCCCTGCTGTCGCGCCACCTGACCGCCGTGCCCGAGGCCATGGCCGGCCGCGTCCGGTTCGAGCAGCTGGCCAGCATCCAGCGCCTGACGCCGGTGATGATGGCCGCCAACATCATCAACGCCCAGCTGGTCTGCCTGGCCGGCCTGGGCGGGACGCATCGCCTCACCCTGCTGGTCTGGGCCGGCGTGGTCACCTGCTACGCCCTGCTGGGCCTGCGCGGCTGGGTCGCCGCCCGCCGCCGCAAGAGCGGCAAGAACACCGTCTCGGCCCGCGGCGTGCGCCGCGTGGCCCTGCAGGCCGGGCTACTGGGCTTCATCTGGGGCCTGTTGCCGGCCCTGGCCCTGCACGACGCCGGCCTCCACATGAGCATGCTGGTCGTGGCCCTGATGGCCGGGATGATCGGCGTGGGAAGCTTCGCCCTGCTGACCCTGCCCGTGGCGGCCCTGGCCTACACGACGCCGCTGGTCGTCGGCTCGCTGTGGGTGCTGCTGACCAGCCACGAGCCCATCCTGCTGGCCTTGGCCGGCCTTCTGATCTTCTGCTACCTGGTCGTGGGCCTGTCGTGCCTGTCGCACGCCAAGGTCTTCGTCGACCGCCTGGTGGCCGGCGACGAGCTGGAGCGCCAGAAGCAGGTGGTCAGCCTGCTGCTCAGCGACTTCGAGGAAGGCTCCAGCGACTGGCTCTGGGAAGTCGACGCCGCCGGGGCCCTGACCTACGTCTCCGAACGCATGGCCGAAGCGGCCGGCCGGCCGCGCGAGGACCTGCTGGGCCGCCGCGTCAGCGAGCTGGGCGCCGAACTGGCCGAGGCCCCCGAGGGCCTTTCCAACCTGGGCGGACTGCTGATCGACCAGAAGGCCTTCCGCGACGTGGTCGTGTCGGTGGTGGTCGGCGACGAACTGCATTGGTGGGCGCTGAGCGGCAAGCCGATCCATGACCTGGACGGGGCCTTCGCGGGCTTCCGGGGCGTAGGGGCCGACGTCACCCAGGCCCGCAAGGACCAGGAGCGCATCAAGCGCCTGGCCCACTACGACGTGCTGACTGGCCTGCCCAACCGCCTGTCGTTCCTGCAGGCCCTGAGCGCCGCCTGGGACGCCAAGGGCAAGACCTCGGGCTGCGCGGTGCTGTGCCTGGACCTGGACCACTTCAAGGGCGTCAACGACAGCCTGGGCCACCCGATCGGCGACGCCCTGCTGGCCGAGGCGGCCGGCCGCCTGCGCGCCTGCGTCGGCGAGACCGGAGTCGTCACCCGCCTGGGCGGCGACGAGTTCGCCGTGGTGGTCCGCGACCACCTGGCGCCCGCCGAGCTGGGGGCCCTGGCCCAGGCCATCGTCGACGCCCTGTCCCAGCCCTACGAGCTGAACGACCATCACGTGTCGATCGGGGCCAGCGTCGGCATCGCCGTGGCCCCGGCCGACGCCGACGACGCCGACACCCTGCTGAAGAACGCCGACCTGGCCCTCTATCGCGCCAAGGGCGACGGGCGCGGGGCCTATCGCTTCTTCGAGGCGACCATGGACCTGTGGGCCCAGGAGCGCCGGGCCCTGGAGATCGACCTGCGCTCGGCCCTGAAGAACGACGAGCTGAAGCTGTTCTTCCAGCCGCTGATCGGCGCCAAGGCCCACGAGACCATCGGCTTCGAGGCCCTGCTGCGCTGGCAGCACCCGCGCCGCGGCCTGGTCGGGCCCGACGACTTCATCGAATGCGCCGAGCAGTGGGGCCTGATCTGCAAGATCGGCGAGTGGGTGCTGAACGAGGCCTGCCGTCAGGCCGCCGCCTGGCCCGCGCCGCTGAAGGTGGCGGTCAACCTGTCGCCCAACCAGTTCGCGGCCGGCGACCTGGTGGACCAGGTGCGGGCGGCCCTGGAGGCCTCGGGCCTGGCGCCCTCGCGCCTGGAGCTGGAGATCACCGAGGGCCTGCTGCTGCGCGACACCGCCGGCACGCTGGAGCAGCTGAAGGCCCTGAAGGACCTGGGCGTGCGCATCGCCATGGACGACTTCGGCACGGGCTATTCCAGCCTGGCCTATCTGTGGCGGTTCCCGTTCGACAAGATCAAGATCGACCGCACCTTCGTGGCCGAGATGGCGGGCAACCCGGCGATCGCCGACATCCTGCGCACCATCACCCTGCTGGGCCGCACCCTGAACCTGGAGGTCACCGCCGAGGGCGTGGAGACCGCCGACCAGGCGCGGATCCTTGAGGACATGCGCTGCGATCACTTCCAGGGCTACCTGTTCGGCCGTCCCATGCCGATCGCCGACATCCCCGGCTTCCTGCTGGACAACACGGCGCAGCAGATGCGCCGGATTGTGCTGGACGAAGCCGTCGAGAGCGCCGCGGCGGCCAAGGGCGCCTAGATCCGGCGTCGCCCGCTGAACAGGCCCACGATCCACAGCAGGACGATCGCCCCGACGGTCGAGACCAGCAGGCTGCCCAGCCAGCCGAAGAAGTGGATGTTGAACATGCTGGCCAGGAAGGCGCCGATCAGGGCGCCGACCAGGCCGACGATCAGGTTGGTGATCAGACCGTGATTGCGGCCCATGACCTGTTCGGCGATCCAGCCGGCGAAGATGCCGATGATGACCGCACCGATGAAACCCACGCCGTTCATGTGCTGAAGATCCTCACAGCCAAGATTTGCTGCTGGAACACCGGAACCCCCGGAAAGGTTGCGCCGCGGCCGACCGGCCGGTCGCTCGACAGCCGGTGAGCGCCGTGGAACACTTTGGAATGGACCATGGACCAGACCTTGTCGGCGTCGCCTTCTTCGCGCTGTGCACGATCTTCATGCTGTGCCTGACGCGATGGCCGCGCCTATGGATCGCGTTGGCCGCCAATCGGCGCTGGGCGATCGAGGAATTTCCCCGGAAGCGGCGCGCGCTCTTGGTCCTCACCCGCCTCGGCGCGCTGCTCTGCGCGTGCATGACGGTGGCGATGTACTACCTCTAGACCCTAGCGCGCGGTGTCGATACGGGCGACCACGCTCATGCCCGGCCGCAGGCGGGCGACACCGTCCTGGTCCGGATCGAGCACGATGCGGGTAGGCAGGCGCTGGACCACCTTGGTGAAGTTGCCGGTGGCGTTGTCGGGCTTGATCACCGCGAATTCCGAGCCGGTGGCCGGTCCCAGCCGCTCGACATGGCCGCGCAGCTTCAGCCCGCCCAGGGCGTCGACCTGGACCGTCGCCGGCTGGCCCACCTTGATGTGGGCCGTCTGGGTCTCCTTGAAGTTGGCGGTCACCCAGGTCTGGCGTGGCACCACGCCCATCAGCTGGGTCCCGACGGCGACGTACTGGCCCAACTTCACGCCCACCTCGCCCACCGCCCCGTCCTCGGGCGCGCGGATGGTGGTGTTGGCCAGGTCGATGCGAGCCAGCTCGACGGCGGCCCGGGCGTTGGCCAGGGTGGCCTCCAGCCCCTCGCGATTGACCTTGGTGGTGGCCAGGGCCTGGCGGGCGATGTCGATATTGGCCGCCGTCTGGGCGACGCCGGCGGCGGCCTGGCGCTGGGCCACCTGCAGCACGTCGCGCTGGCTGGGGGCCAGCCAGCCCTGGGCGAGCAGCGGCTCGGCCCGCTTGATGTCGACCTGGGCCTTGGCCAGGGCCGCCTGGCTGCTGCCGGCCTGGGCCTCGGCGAGGCGGATCTGGGCGGCGTTGGAGGTCTGGGCCTGGGTGTTGGCGTCCAGGGCCGCCTGGGCCGAGCGCACGCTGGCCTCGGCCTGGGCCAGCTTCTGGCGGTAGATGCGGTCGTCGATCTGGACCAGCACCTGGCCCGCCTTCACCGCCTGGAAGTCCTTGACCGCCACCGCCGTCACATAGCCGTCCACCTTGGGGGCCAGCAGGGTGACATAGCCTCGGACATAGGCGTTCTCGGTGCTCTGCATCGTGCCGGTGAACGGCGGCAGCTTCCAGGCGTAGAGCACCAGCAGCACCCCGCCGATTCCCGCGACGATCACCGGGATCGCGGCGCGCGACCACATCCGTTTTGGGGGCGGCGGCGGAGGGGCGGTCGGCGTGGCGGCTTGCGGGTCGGACATCAGGCGGCCTCCACGGGCGTCAGCCGCGCCGCGCGCCGCAGGCGCAGGTCGGACCGGACGCGCAGGAACAACAGGTAGAAGAACACCATCATCGCCATCACGGCCACGGTGGCGAACACGTCGTCATAGGCCAGCACCGTGGCCTCGCGCGTCGCCTGCTGGGCCAGCAGGGCCGCGCCCTCGCCGCTGCGCAGGGCCGGGTCGGTCAGGACGCCGGCATAGGTCCCCGACAACTGCTTCACCCGCAGGGCCACCTGCGGGTCGGTCAGGCTGAGCCGGTCGACGATAGCGGCCGAATGCACCCGCTCGCGCACCGTCATCAGCGTGCCCAGGAAGGCCGAGCCGCCCAGGGCCCCGATCACCTGGCCGGTCGAAAACAGCACGATGAAGCTGACGATGTACTCCTGGCCCATGCGGATGGCGCGCGGGAAGCCGGCCAGCAGGGCGGCGGGCAGGAACAGGGCCCCGGCGAAGGCCATCATGCCCTGGCTGAGATACATCTGCTCGGGCCGGGTCAGGCTGGTGGACAGGCTGTCCATCCAGGCCGCGGCCGCCACCATCAGCAGGGCGATCAGGGCCGGGGTGCTGACGTGCTCGGGATTGATCGTGAAGGCCACGATGACCATGCCGGCCAGGGTGGCCGCCAGCATCACCCACGACAGCCCGGCCATCTGGTCGTTGTTCATGCCCAGGGTCTGCAGCAGGCCGAACGCGCCGACGCCCTGCTCGGACAGCACGATGCGGAACAGCAGGATGATCACCAGCAGGCGCAAGAGGTCGGCGCTGGTCAGCCAGCGCAGGTGGATCAGCGGCTTGTTGCGGTGCAGCTCGACCAGGGCCGAGGCCGCCAGCAGCACGATGGCGGCGGCCAGGCACCAGCCGATCCAGGCGGTGTCGAACCACCAGACGTAACGCCCCTGCCCCAGCACCACGCACAGCAGGGCGATGCCCGGGGCGAACAGGGCGAAGGTAAGGAAGTCGCGCCACTCGAACATCTGCACGCGCGGGATCGGCGGCAGGCGCAGCAGGTTCACCGCCGACAGGCAGACGACGCTCAGCCCGATCTCGGCCAGGTACAGGCCGTGCCACTGGCCGGTGTCGAGCAGGTCGGAGGAAACGAGTCGCGACAGCGGCAGGGCCAGCTGCGCCCAGCCCACGCCCAAGGCGATGCCGACGATGCGCCGCTCGGGCGGCGCGGCCTCGACCATGTAGAGCAGGGTCAGGGTCGACAGGGCCGAGGCGGCCATGCCCGCCGCCGCCCGCACCGCGATGGCCGAGCGCAGGTCGTTGCTCAGGAGGTGCGCCAGGCCCACCACGATGAACAGCCCCAGCCCGATGTCGGCGAACAGCCGCAGGCCGTACTGGAAGCGGAACTTCACGGCCAGCAGGCCGATGGTGGCGTTGGCGGCGGTGTAGGCGATCGACAGCCAGGCCGACTCGTTGGTGTAGGCGCCAAGCGAGCCCTGGATCCAAGGCAGGTTGTTGTTGATCAGGTTGGCGCCCAGCCCCTGGGTCAGGCCCAGCAGCATCGACACCGCGCCGTAGGCCAGCCCATGCGACCAGGTCCAGGGCGGCGGAGACGGCGGTGCGGGGACGGCGCTGTCGGTCACTTCAGAGGAAGCTCCGCCTTGGGGAAATCGTTCCACGCGACGACCCAAGCTATCACCGCGCGACCTGTGCTAGGCAAGGGTTCCCAGTTCGAGT
Source organism: Caulobacter sp. CCG-8 (assembly GCF_037402475.1). NCBI lineage: Bacteria > Pseudomonadati > Pseudomonadota > Alphaproteobacteria > Caulobacterales > Caulobacteraceae > Caulobacter > Caulobacter sp. CCG-8. Next base: position 63,952 of record NZ_JBBEUD010000009.1, on the reverse strand, counting down.
GTCTTGGGAGACGCGCCCCATGGTCCATCCGGTCTACGCCGACCTGCCCACCACCATCTTCGAGGAGATGAGCGGCCTGGCCCGCCAGACCGGGGCGATCAATCTGGGCCAGGGATTTCCGGACGACGCGGGTCCGATGGCCCTGCGCCGGAAGGCCGGCGAGGCGCTGATCACGGGCACGAACCAATATCCGCCGATGCGCGGCCTGCCCGACCTGCGCCAGGCGGTGGCGGCGCACTACGGCCGGACCCAGGGGCTGGACCTGGATTGGGAGAGCGAGATCGTCGTCACCTCCGGCGCGACCGAGGCCCTCGCGGCGGCCTTCCTCAGCCTGATCTCGCCGGGCGACGAGGTGGTGCTGTTCCAGCCGCTGTACGACGCCTACCTGCCGATGGTGAAGCGCGCGGGAGGGGTTCCGAAGCTGGTGCGCCTGACCCCGCCGCACTGGCGGTTCGACCGCGCCATGCTGGAGGCCGCCTTCAGCGACCGGACGCGGATGGTGGTGCTGAACACTCCGCTGAACCCCGCCGGGGTGGTCACGCCCGACGAGGACCTGGCGCTGCTGGCCGAGTTCTGCGTCAGGCACGACGCCGTCGCCGTCTGCGACGAGGTGTGGGAGGCCGTGGTGTTCGACGGTCGCCGGCACCGGCCGCTGATCGGCTATCCGGGCATGCGCGAGCGCACCGTGAAGATCGGCTCGGCCGGCAAGATGTTCGGCATGACCGGCTGGAAGGTCGGCTTCCTGTGCGCCGCCCCCGCCCTGACCAAGGCCCTGGCCGGCGCCCACCAGTTCCTGACCTTCACCACCCCGCCCAACCTGCAGGAGGCGGTGGCGTTCGGGCTGCGGGACCCCGGCGACTGGTTCGAGGCCATGCCCGCCGGCCTGCAGCGCTCGCGCGACCGCCTGGCGGCGGGCCTGCGCGACGCCGGCTTCGTGGTGCTGGACAGCGGCGGGACCTATTTCCTCAACGTCGACCTGAAGGCGTCGGGGGTCGACGAGGACGACCGGACCTTCGCCCTGCGCGCCGTGCGCGACCACGGGGTGGCCAGCATCCCGGTCTCGGCCTTCTATGCGGAAGACCCGGTGCGCCACATCCTGCGCCTGTGCTTCGCCAAGGCGGACGACACGCTGGATGAGGCGGTGCGGCGGTTGGCGGCGGCGCGGGGCTAGGCCGGCTTCTCCCACTCCATCACGACGTACCAGGGCACGCCGCGATAGCGCTCGGCCTTGGCCGGGTCGCCGCCGACCGGCGCCGGCTCGTCGAAGTGGGTCAGGCGCAGGCCCGCGCCCAGGAAAGCGGCCATGTAGGCCGACAGGGGCCGGTGCCAGTTGACGATCCGGATGCCCCGCCAAGCCTCCCAGCTGGACCGCTGTTCCAGATAGCGGTCGATCCGCACGCCCGGACTGTTGACCCAGCGCTCCAGGATCGGGGCGTCGATCCGGGCGGTCGCGAAGCTGGTCAGGTTGGCGACGAACAGGGTTCCACCCGGCGCCAGCACCCGGGCCATCTCGGCGATCGCCGCTTCGAAGCCGGGGATGTCGATGAGGCTCAAGCAACTGACGACCAGGTCGAAGCCCGCGTCCTCGAACGGCAGGGCCTCGGCGACGCCCTCCACATAGCGTCCCTCGGGGTGCGACCGTCTGGCTTGGTCCAGCAGGGCTTGTGTCGGGTCCAGCCCGATCGTTTCGACGCCGAAGCCCGACAGCATCCGACACAGCCGTCCTTCGCCGCAGCCCACGTCCAGGGCCTTGCGAAAGCCGCGCTCGCCCAGCCGTTGGCGGATCACGGGATCGAGCACGTAGCGACGGCCGTAGTCGCCGTGCTCGCCCATGTCGGCGATCCAGGCCGCCGCGGATTCAGCCCAGCCATTCGAGTTTGGATCGTTGGAGAAAGGCGGGTCGCTCATGCCGCCTCAATAGCACGGCGACGCTCCGAGCTCAGCCTCAGGCCGCGATCGCCTCGGCCGTCGGGCCGAACACCTCGTAGTGCACCCGGTCGGCCGGCACGCCGGCGTCCGTCAGCCCACTGACGAAGGCCTTCAGGAACGGCGTCGGGCCGCACAGGTAGAAATCCGCCTCGGCGAACGGGGTGTTGGCCTTCAGCCAGTCTATGGTGATGAACCCGTCGACGTCGTGGCTCTCACCGGCCCGGTCGCCCGCCAAGGGGTGGCTGTAGAAGGTGGTCACCGAGACGCCGCCGTGGTCCTTGGCCAGGGCGCGGACGTGGCCGTCCAGGGCGTGGACCTTGCTGTTCAGCGCCCCGTGCACGAAGTGGGCTTCCAGCTCCGGATGTTCCTTGGCGATGTGCTCGACCATGCTGACCATCGGCGTCAGGCCAACGCCGCCGCTGAGCAGCACCACCGGACGGGCCGGCTGGTCGGCCAGGAAGAAGTCGCCGGCCGGCGGGGTGGCCTGCAGGATGTCGCCGATCCGGGTCTGGTCGTGCAGGAACCGCGAGGCCGCGCCCAGGTCCTCGCGCTTGACCGAGATGCGGTAGCTCTCGCCGTTCGGCCCGGCCGAGATCGAGTAGTTGCGCTTCTCGCCGGCGAGGTCGGCGGAGTCGAAGCGGAAGGTCAGGTACTGGCCCGGCTTGTGCGGGATCACCTTGCCGCCGTCCGCGGGCCGCAGCACGAACGAGGTGATCACCGCGCTCTCACGGACCTTCTCGGCCACCACGAAGTCGCGCCAGCCGGTCCAGCCGCCTTCGAAGGCCTCGATCTCCGTGCGGATCGCCGCCTCGCGACCGATCAGGATGTCGGCCAGGAACCAGTAGGCCTCGCCCCAGGCGCCCAGGATCTCGTCGGTGGCGGCGTCGCCCAGCACGTCCTTGATCGCGCCCAGCAAGGCCTTGGCCACGAACGGATAGTGCTCGGCCAGGATGTGATAGCCGACGTGCTTGTGGGCGATGCGCTCGACCACCGGCAGCACCACGCCCAGATTGTCGATGTTCTGGGCGTAGGCCAGGATCGCCCCGGCCAGGGCCTTGGGCTGGGCGCCGGTCGCCTGGTTGGCGTGGTTGAACAGCGCCTTGATATGGTCGTCCTGGAACAGCCGGGCGTACATCGCCAGGGTGATCGCCTCGCCGTGTTCGGCCAGGGCCGGAACCGTGGCCTTGACGCGCGCGATCGTCTCCGCGCTGAGCGCAGCCGCCATTGTCTCTCTCCTCGTTCGGGTTCGGTGTTTCGGTCCGGCTAGAGCGCCGGAGGATGGTTGTAGAACTCGACCTGCATGCGCATCGGCCCGACCGGCTCGACGTGATGAGGTTCCTGGGGCCGCACCAGGCCCGGCGTGCCCGGCGACAGGATGACGTCCTGGTCGTGGGCCTCGATCCGGTAACGGACACAGCCCTCGAGCACGCGGATCACGCCCCAGACGCCGTCCTTGGTGGTGTGCGCCTGGCGCAGGCCTTGCGGCAGGGTCCGCTCGTCGAAGACCGGGGTCGAACGATAGGGCTTGGAGACCTCACGCTGAATCGTTTCGCTCTTGGCGGCCTCGGCCTTGGACAGGCGGAAATGGAGGGCCGCGTCCAGACTCTGGGCGATGCGCGCGGCCTTGGCCTGCATGACCGCGGCGACCGGCGGCGACATCATCTCGTCGGTGGTCTGAGTCCACAGCGCCAACCAGCGGCCGAACATCTCCGACGGGATGCGGGCGGCGTGCTGCAGGTGGACCGCCATCGGATTGCCCTTGTAGCGGCCGCTGGTCAGCATCACCGACGACCAGAAGTCGGCCAGGGTCCCCAGGTGGTGATCCCAGTCCTGAACGGCGTCGTTGAACACCGGGCCCAGCTCGGCGTCGGCGCGGACGCGGGCGTAGAAGCGCTCCAGCAGCGCCGGCAGGGCGGCTTCGATCTCGGCGGCTTGGGTCGGGTCCATAGGGGGAGCCTAATTGATGCGTCAAAAATGCATCTATAAGGCCGCGACGAAACATGCAATGAAAATGCCTGTTTTACGTATTCGCCCTTAGTCCGTCTCGGCGGGGCGCGTGCCCGGAGTCCCGATGCGGCTGACGCGCTACACCGACTACGCCATGCGGGTGCTGCTGCACCTGGCGGCGCGCGACGACGGCGACCTGTCCTCGATCGGCGAGATCGCGGCCCTCTACAAGATCTCGCAGAACCACCTGATGAAGGTGGTGCAGGATCTGGGCAAGGCCGGCTTCGTGCGCACGGTGCGCGGCCGCGGCGGCGGCATCGCCCTGGCCCGTCCGGCCGACCAGATCGTCGTCGGCCAGGTGGTGCGCCAGACCGAGGAGGGCTTCCAGCTGGTGGACTGCAGCAGCTGCGTGATCGCCCCCGCCTGCACCCTGCCCCGCGCCCTCAACGAGGCGACGGCGGCGTTCATCGCGGTGCTGGACAAGTACACGCTGGAGGACCTGCTGGATCAGCGCCACCAGATGCGGGCGCTGTTCGGGATCACCGAGCCGGCGGCCTTACCGGCCTAGCGCTCAGAACCAGCCGGCCGCCTTGACGGTCGGCGCATGGGTGCGGCTGACCGGAGCCGCCAGGCCGCCCGCCAGGCGCAGTTCGCCGCCGCCGCGCCGCCAGCGCACGCCCTCCACCGCCTCGGCCGCCACCCACCACGAGCGGTGGGTCTGGAAGCCGTGCGCGCCGGACAGCTCGTCCAGGGCGACGGCGAAGCGCAGGGTGACCATCTCGGCCCCGGCGTCGGTGTGGACCCGCAGGTAGTGGTCGTCGGCCTCGACCGCGATCAGCCGCGCGCCGCGCCGCTTCGCCGACAGGCGCCGGCGGAAGGCCGCCTCGGCCTCGGGCAGGGGCGGCTCGACCACCACCCGGGTCTCGACCACCGCCGACGGCCGGCGCCAGACCAGGGCCCGGACGGCCATGACCGGGACCGAGATCAGGAACACCTGCCACAGCAGCGGCCAGTACCGCGACGCGACGATCGGCGCGCCGACCACGAGGCGATCGGACACCAGCACCCACAGGGCGGTCGGCGGCGTCATCAGCACGGCGGTGACCAGCAGCCGCCGCCAGAAGACGCCGGCCCGGCGTCCGACGGTCTCGTCGATCAGGATGCCGATCAGCCCGCCGCCGACGATGCACAGCACCCAGTAGGCGTAGGCCTGGCGCGGCGCCAGGTGCTCGCTGCCGAACGGGCCGACCGCGCCCAGGAACAGGCCCATCGCCAGCAGCAGCGCCAGGTCCGCGCCGCCGCGCTGAAGGATCGCCCGCAGGTCCGTCACCCCGATCTAAGCCTCTCGCCCAAAAGCCTCTCATCATGGCGCGGCGCCGTTCGCGCAGTATCGGCGCCGCTCACGCAACCTCGCCTAGCGCCGGTCGGCGAGCTTCGCAATCTCCGCCAAACCTCGGAGACCGACATGACCCGCCTGCTGAACCGAAGCCTCTGGACCCTGTACGCCCTGCTGAGCGCGGCCGTGGCGATCTTCTCGTACCGCTATCTGCCGAGGATCGGGCCGCTGGGCCCCGAGATCCTGGCCAACCTGTTCGCGCGACCCTGGCTGGACGTCCACGTGGCGGGCGCGGCGACGGCGCTGCTGGTCGGCCCGCTCCAGTTCCTGCCCTGGGTGCGCCGACGGTTCCCCGCCCTGCACCGGACGCTGGGGCGGGTCTATGTGATCGGCTGCCTGGCCGGCGGGGTCGGCGGGCTGGTGATGGCCTTCGGCTCGACCGCCGGGCCGATCGCCACGGTCGGTTTCGCCAGCCTGGCGGTCTGCTGGATCACGGCCAACGTCCAGGGCTGGCGCCTGGCGGTGGCGCGCCGCTTCGACGACCACCGCGCCTGGATGCTGCGATCGTTCGCCATGACCTTCGCCGCGGTCAGCCTGCGGATCTACATCGTGGTGCTGCCGATGATGGGCGTGGCCGAGATCGACGCCTACCGCGCCTCGGCCTTCCTGGCCTGGATCCCGAACCTGCTTCTGGTCGAGCTGTATCTGCGCGGCCGCCGCGAGCGCGCCGTGGCCGCCTAGGCCAGCGCGGTCTCGCCGACCGCCGGCGCGACGCCGCGCCGGCCCAGCACCTGGACCATCACCGACAGCAGGTCGCGCAGGTCGATCGGCTTGGCGATGTGAGCGTCCATGCCCGCCTCCAGGCAGGTGTCGATCTGGGTGCGCATGACGTCGGCGGTCAGGGCGATGACCGGCAGGCCGGTCCAGCGCGGGTCGCGGCGCAGGCGGCGCGTGGCCTCCAGCCCGTCCATCACCGGCATGTTGACGTCCATCAGCACCAGGTCGAAGGCCTCGGCCTCCAGGGCGTCGAGGGCCTCGCGACCGTTCTCGACCTCCACCAGGTCGCAGTCGAACGGGGCCAGGAACAGCTTGATGACCCGGCGGTTGACCGGGTGGTCGTCGACCACCAGCACCCGGCGGCCGTGCAGGGGCGACAGCGTCTCGTCCTCGCCCGGGGCGCCAAAGGCCGGGGCCCCGGTCTCGATCGTCCCGGCGGCCGCGAGGTCGACCTGGAAGTCCAGCATGAAGGTCGAGCCGTGGCCCTCGCGGCTGTCGACGCGGATCTCGCCGTCCATCAGCTCGGCCAGGCGGCGCGTGATGTTCAGGCCCAGGCCCGTGCCGCCGAAGGTGCGGGTGGTCGAGGCGTCGGCCTGGGTGAAGGCGCCGAACAGCTTGGACAGGGTGGCCGGGGTCATGCCGATGCCGGTGTCGGCGACGGTCAGGCTGATCGCCGTGCGCCCCGTCTGCGGATCGGGCGCCCAGGCCAGGGTCACCTCCACCCGGCCCACCACCGTGAACTTCAGGGCGTTGGACAGCAGGTTGGCCAGGCACTGGCGCACCCGCACGGCGTCGAACAGCAGCATCGGCGGCGGGTCGCCCGCCACGGCGAAGGTCAGCTCGACGCCCTTTTCCCGGGCGGTCGGCTGGTAGCCCCCCACCAGGCGGGCGCAGACCCCGACCAGGTCGCCGGCGGTGGGGGCGATCTCCAGCTTGCCGGCCTCGATCTTGGACAGGTCCAGGATATCGTTGAGCAGCACCAGCAGGGTGTCGCCGCTGTCGATCATCAGCTCGACCTGCTCGCGTTGGCGGGCGTCCAGGGCCTCGCCGCGCAGGGCCTGGGCCATGCCCAGCATGCCGTTCAGCGGCGTGCGCAGCTCGTGGCTCATCACGGCCAGGAAGGCGGACTTGGCCTCGTTGGCCGCCTCGGCCCGGCCGCGGGCGTCCTTCAGCCGCATCGACGCCCGGCGCAGGTAGAAGCCCCAGGCGACGCCGCCCAGCACCAGCACGCCCAGCAGCATGGCGATGATGATCGAGGCGTGGGCCAGGCGGCGGTTCAGCTCGACCTCGGCGGTCAGCCGGCGGCTCTCGTCGCGCTTGGACTTCAGTTCGGTCTCGAGGGCCGAGGCCATCTGGGCGCCGTTGCGGGTCAGGGCGGCCTGGGTCTTCTCGTGGTCCTGCCGCCGCCACTGGTCCAGGTCGCGGAAGGCCTCCTCGCCGCGATGCTCGGCCAGGGCGATGTAGGCGCTGACCAGCAGCTCGGCCTGGGGATCACGCTCCAGGGTCTCCAGGGGGATGGCGCGCGCCACGTCCAGATCGGCCCGGGCGGCGGCGGCCTGGCCCAGCTCGGCCCGCGCCTGGGCCCGCAGCCGCAGGCTGAGGCCGGTGAGGCGGTTGGTCGGATGGTCGATCTCGAACGCGCCCGCTTCCAGGCACTTGAGGACCCGGCCCGGCGCGTGGCGCGCGCTGGCGATGCGGGCGCAGAGATAGCGATCCCAGGTCTTCAGGTCCGGATCGCCGGCGGCCTCGGTCATGTGGTGGTGCACGCCGGCGAAGTGCTCGGCGGCGTCCAGCTCGCCCACCTCGGCGGCGGTGTAGGCGATGTCGTAGATCCGCTCGACCTTGCGCATGTAGAAGGCGTTGCCCTCGTCCAGGCGGGCGGCGGCGCTCATGTGGTCCAGCGCGCCTTCCTTATCGCCGATGTAGGACAGGGTGTAGGAGTGCACCTGGTGGGCCTCGGCCAGCATCGGCCGGGCGACGGCGCCCTTGCGTTCCAGCTGGCCCATGACCTCGGTCGCCAGGCGCGAGGCCTCGGCCCAATGGCCCGAGCGGCCCAGGCTGCGGATGCGCTCGATGGCCGCCATCATCCGGATGTTCGGGCCCGAGCGCTCCAGATAGCGCACCCAGTCGGCGTCGTTGAACGTGCGGAAGCCGCCGGACTCGTGGCGATAGGCCGTGGTCAGCAGGTCGACCAGGTTCAGCAGCTCGGCGTCGTTGTCTTCCTTGGCCAGGCGGCGCACGCGGCGGGTCCAGTCGTCGAACTGCGGCTGCACCTGGTTGCTCTTGTAGGCATAGAGCACCGACCACAGGCCGTAGAGGCGCTTGTCGCCGTGCTGCTTCAGGGCCCGGCGTCCGACCCGCTCGATGTCGTCGTTCTCGCGGGCGGGGGGCTTGATCTCGTCGCGGCTGATCTCGCGGTACAGGGCGTCCAGCTTGGCCGACTGCTGCGAACGGGCGAACGCCGTTCCGCCGCTCGCGACGAACAGGGTTGCGATCGCCGCGAGGAACAGGACGTAGCGCCGCAAGCCGTGGTTTCCTGGTGAACCTTGGCAAGGTACGAAAACGGCCTGTATCCAAAGTTAAGATCGGCGCGGCGCGACGTTCTGTCCCCAGATGACTCCGCCAGGGGCAAATATCGCCCTTTCGCGGCGTCGTCCGCCCGACCTCGCGGCGCCCCTAGATCGTGGCGCCGCCGTCCACGACCAGGGCCTGGCCGGTCATGAAGCTGCCCGCCTTCGAGGCCAGGTAGACGGCCGCCCCGGCCAGTTCGTCGGGCTCGCCGATCCGGCGCAGCGGCACGCCCTTGGTCGAACGCTCCAGGGTCGCCGGGTCGTCCCACAGGGCCTTGGCGAAGTCGGTCTTGATCAGGCCCGGCGCGATGCAGTTGACCCGCACGTTGTCGGGGCCGAACTCGTGGGCCAGGTTGCGGGCCAGCTGGAAGTCGGCGGCCTTGGAGATGTTGTAGGCCCCGATGATGGCGTTGCCGCGCAGGCCGCCGATCGAGCTGACGATGATGATCGAGCCGTCCTTCCGCTCGCGCATCTCCGGGGCGACCATCGAAATCAGCCAGTGGTTGCTGATGATGTTGTTGTCCAGGATCTTGCGGAACTGGTCGTCGGCGATGCCGGACAGCGGGCCGTAATAGGGGTTGGACGCGGCGTTGCAGACGCAGATGTCGATCTTCCCGAACGCCTTGCGGGTCTCGTCGACCAGCCGCTGCAGGTCCTCCTTAGAGCCGATGTTGGCCGGGACCGAGATGGCCGTCCCCTCGCCGTGCCGGGCGTTGATCTCGGCCGCGACCTCGTCGCAGGGACCGGCCTTGCGCGACGAGATCACCACCTTGGCCCCGTGCTCGGCCATGCGCTGGGCGATGGCCTTGCCGATGCCGCGCGAGCTGCCCGTGATGATCGCCACCTTGCCGGCGAGGTCGAAGAGGTTGGTCATGGCGGGCTCCCGGCAAACATCAAAACGATCGTTTGAATTGCCGGCACATTGGGAGGAAGGCCCGCCCAGGTCAAGCCTTCGCCGAAGCGGCCTCAGAACCGGTAGGTGAAACCGAACAGCGGACCCTTCAGGTCCAGGTCGACGTTGCGACGGCCCTTGTCGTTCTCGAAATGCAGGAAGCGATAGCCGCCCATCAGCCGCCAATGGCTGGACGCGTCGTACTCGACCATGCCCTGGCCCTGCCAGCTGGTGGTGTCGCTGCCCCAGCCGCTGTCGATCTGGCCCATGAAGCCCCACTTGCCGTACTGGCCGCGGGCCCGCGCGCCGATGACGCCGTCGAACCAGTTGGTGTCGGCGCTGGCGTCGATCAGGTCGGTGTTGGGCGCGCTGAGCGTGAAGTCGGTCTCCAGCCAGTAGCCCCGGACGCCGGCGGTCAGGTCCACGTCCCATTTGTCGCCGTCGACGACGCGGTAGAAGCCGTTCACGCTGCCGACCATCGCCTTGGTGTCGAGGTCGGGCTTCAGGGGCAAGGCCGGCGGCAGCTCGACGTCGTCGCCGAAGCCGATGTCGACATAGGCGAAATCGACCAGGGCCCCGACCCGGTCCTTGCTGAGTTCGGCCACGCCGAAACCGAAGAACTGCAGGTTATCCAGGATATTGCCGTCGCCCAGCACGGGCGTGGGCCGGTCGGGGTTCAGCCCCAGCGGCCCCTTGACGGTGGGCAGCCAGACATAGGTGCCCATGCGGAACGTCACGTCGTCGTCGGCCCTGGCCTGGACGGCCGTCGCCCCCAGGACCAGCGCCGCGGCGCAGCCCAGAACCACCGCAACCTTCATCAACCCGCTCCCTGGCGACCCGGGGAGAGCCTGAACTGTCCAGCCGAGGGGTAAATCAGGTGAACACCCGAGACGGGCCTCGGCTTCCCGCCATCGACTCGCGGTCTCGACAAAAGTTCGCACCCGATGTCGGATCGCCGACGTCGGGGCCGTCCTTCGGGCGCAACACCCCACTCCCTTGGAGAAACGCCATGGACACCCCCGCCCCTTCGCCCGTCGCCGACCGCGAACTGGTGCTGACCCGCGTCCTCGACGTGCCCGCCGACAAGCTGTTCAAGTGCTGGACCACGCCCGAGCGCATGCACGAATGGTTCTGCCCCAAGCCCTGGACCGTCTCGCACGCCGAGATGGACATCCGCCCCGGCGGCGCCAGCCTGATCGTCATGCAGGGCCCGAACGGCGAGGAGGTCCCCAACCCGGGTCTCTTCCTCGAGGTCGTTCCGAACAAGCGCCTGGTCTTCACCGACGCCTTCGCCTCGGACTGGGTCCCGGCCGGCAAGCCCTTCATGGTCGCGACCATCGAGTTCGACGACCTGGGCGACGGCACGACCCGCTACACCGCCACCGCCCGCCACTGGACCGTCGAGGACCGCCAGACCCACGAGCAGATGGGCTTTCACGAGGGCTGGGGCATCGTCGCCGACCAGCTGGCCGAGGTGGCCAAGACGTTCTGATCCACTCCGCTCGTCATCCTCGGACTTGTTCCGAGGACCCCTCGTTCAGACACGAAGAACGTGGACCAGGGGAGCGGCGCGTGCGCGGCCGAACCCAACCGACAAACCGGCGGCCAAAGGGGTCCTCGGAACAAGTCCGAGGATGACGGAGATAGGGTGCGCGTTCCGCGCCCCCTATCTCACGCGCACTTGCTCCACCCGTGCATGTCCAGGTGGAAGTGGTCATGGTGCTCGGCGTTGAAGTCGGGGCTCAGCGTGGTGATGAACACCCGGCAGGCCCCGTCGCGCACGCGGCGCAGGAACTGGCCCTTGGGGCCGGGATCGTTCCAGTCGCGGGCCACGTAGACCGTCTGGCCGTCGGCCAGCTTGAAGCCGGCCAGATCGATGGCGTCGGCGGTGGCGTGCTCGCTGACCGGGCCGGCCGTCCTGCCGTACTGCCGCCGGCACGAATAGGTGCCGTAGTGCTCCAGGCCCACCACGCCCTGGCCCAGCACCTCGTAGGCGGCCGGCTGCACCACCTGGCGCTCCCAGATCGACAGGGCCAGGGCCTCCTTGCAGACCATCGGCGCGTCCGTGGGCGACAGGCCGGCCATGCCGCCGTCGATCCTCAGGGCGTCGCGCACCGTGCAGAAGCCGCCGTCGGTCTTTTCCGGGACCTCCTCGTAGGACAGACCCGCCTTGCGCAGGATCGCCCGGCAGGTGGCCGGATCGGCGCCGGCCCGGGCCGCCTTGATCCGCGTGGCCATGCCCACCGGGTCGACGATGCTGAGGGGCTTCCACGGCAGGTGCTGGCGGGCGATGCCGCGCTCGGCCACCAGGGCCATGACCAGCACCAGCGACCACAGCAGGACGAGCGCCGTCAGCCCCGCCAGGCGGTTCTGGCGGCGCGTGCGGTGCTCGACGCTCTGATGGCGCGGAACGCGGTAGGCCATGGCGGGGGGAGCGCCCGAAAAGGTTAACGGCCAAGCCTTGCCTTAGGCGCGCGCGCCTTACAACCCTCTCCGGAGAGCGAAGACCACAAGGCTTGGCTTGGCGGCCGGAAAGGGCCATCTACCGCGTCCCGGAGACGCCCATGACCCCCACCAACAGCTGGCGCGGCCTGCTGAACGCCGAACTGGCCCCGCGCTTCGCCCTGCTGTGCCTGGGCATCTGGCTGAACGCCGCCGACACCCTGGTGACGGTGACGATCATGCCGAGCGTCGCCAAGGAGATCGGCGGGTTCCAGTATTTCGGCTGGTCGATCGCCGCCTTCCTGCTGGGCTCGATCCTGGCGGGGGCGTGCGCGGGCAAGCTGTCGATCCGCTTCGGACTGCGCCGCGCCACCGCCCTGGCGGGGGTGGTCTACGCCGTCGGCTGCGCCATGGGCGCCCTGGCCCCGGAATTCCTGACCTTCGTGGCCGGCCGCCTGGTCCAGGGCCTGGGCGCGGGGGCGATCGTCTCGCTGTGCTACGTGGCCATCAGCGCCATGTTCCCCGAAAGCCTGTGGCCGCGCGTCTACGGCGCCATCGCCGGAGTCTGGGGCGCGGCCACCCTGCTGGGCCCGCTGTGCGGCGGCCTGTTCGCCGAGGCCGGTTTCTGGCGCGGCGCCTTCTGGTTCTTCGTGGTCCAGGCGGTGATCTTCGTCGGGGCGGTGCTGGTCATGGTGCCCGGCGCGCCGAAAGCCCCGGAAGGCGGGCGCATCCCCAAGCGGCAGCTGGCCCTGCTGACCGTCGGCGTCACGCTGATCGCCGCCGCCGGCGTCGTGCCCGGTCAGGTCGCGGCCGCCGCCTGCGCGGCGTTCGGGACCCTGGCCCTGGCCGCCATGCTGCTGGTCAACGGCCGCACGGCCGAGCGCCTGCTGCCGCGCGCCGCTGGCGACCTGCGCACCGCGACGGGCCTGGGGCTGATGGTGATCTTCTTCTGCGAGGCCGCGACGGTCGGCTTCTCGGTCTACGGCCCGACCTTCATCCAGACGCTGCACGGCGCCGGCCCCCTGCTGAGCGGCTATGTGATCGGCGGCATCGCGGCGGGCTGGACGGCCCTGTCGTTCGTGGTGGCCGGCCTCAAGCCCGAACACGAGGGCCTGGCGATCCGCCTGGGCGCCGTGGTCATCGCCGCGGGCGTGGCCTGGGGCGCGTTCGAGATGGTGCGGGGCGGCCTGGTCGGAATCACGGCCTCGATGGTGCTGCTGGGCGCCGGCTTCGGGATCTGCTGGGCCTTCCTGGCCAAGCGGGTGATCGGCGGCGCGCCGCTGGAGGAGCAGCCCCTGGCCTCGGCCGCCGTGCCCACCACCCAGCTGATGGGCGGCGCCACGGGCGCGGCCGCCGCCGGCGCCCTCGCCAACGCCCTGGGCTTCGCCCACGGGGTGACGCCGGAGGGCGGCCTGGCGCACGGCCTGCTGCTGTTCTACGCCTTCCTGCCGCTGGCGGTGATCGGCCTGCTGGCGGCGTGGCGGCTGGGGCGGGACCGACCCGCCGCCTAGGACCCGGTCCCGGCGCCGGGCTCGGCGTCATCGATCGTTTCCAGCAGGACGGGCCTATAGCCATAGGTTTCCGGGGGTAGGCGCAACTCCGACAGGTCCCGGTCGAACCGCCGGCTCTGATCCTCCATCTCCTCCCAGGCGGTGGTGACGTTCTCCTCGTGGTCGACACCCCGGATCGGCACGACGAAAGGCCTGTCCAGCGGGGCCGCGTCGGGGTGGAAATTCACGGCGGGATCCGCCTCGCGCAGGGCGTTCACCGCCAGGTCGTAGGTCAGGCAGGCGGCCGACATGTCGATCGTCACGTCGCCGCCGCGATGCTTGAGGTACGAGGGCAGGCCCGCCGCGCCCGGTCCCACACGCAGCCGCAGCTTGAATTTCTCTCCCCGGGGTCGGGGCAGAATCTCCAGGATCTGGTCGAGGCGGATCGTTCCGCCCAGCGCGCGACTGTAGAGCCCCTCGGCGTCGATCCGCGTTTCCACCCTGACCGACAGGCCGCGCCAGGCGTCCCACGCCACGCTGGCGACGAAGCCCAGCACGACGAACAGGTCCAGCGCCAAGGCCAAGGCGTCGCCTGCGTCGAACGACGCGACCGCCATGCCGATCGCGCACGCCAGCCCGGCCAGCGGCAGGACCAAGGCCACCAGGCGCCGGAACCGGCGGGTCGGGCTGGTCAGCCAGACACCCGGCTTCGGCGAAGCGACGCGGTCCAGGCGCGGCCCCAAAGGCAAGGGCTGCTTCAGCGCCGCGCCGACAAGGTACAGGAACATGCCGCCCACCACCGAACCGGGCGTGCCCTGATCCACGGCCGTGACCAGCAGGACCCAGGGGATCGCGGGGGCGGCCTCGATCGCCAGCTCCAACGCTCGGGTAGGGACAGCCGCGCCGTCGGCGATCCTGCGCAAAGGGCTCATGGCCTAGAGATCGGCTTCGACGATGTCGGTCGCGCCGCGCACCGGCAGGACCAGGCCGGCCGAGCGCGGACGACGGACCTCCAGATCGGGGCAGGCCGCGCGCAGGGCGTCCACGGCCGTGATCGGTGAAAGGACCGTCGGCGACAGGTCCAGATCCAGGAAGCCGTTCCGCCGACGCACGTAGTCCGGCAAGGTCGCAAGAGCCTCGGGCCTCAGCACGAGGCGCAACGACGAGTCCGCCTTGTCCGGCCGGACGACAAAGTCGATGGCGCTCCACGGGACGACGCCCTTCCATTCGCGCGCGGAGACTCCGGTCCGGTCGACGGACAGCTCCAGAACGGACCTCCCCCGCCGTGCGAAAGCGGCCACCGCGAACGCCGTCAGGGCCGCCGCCACGCCGCACGCGCCGAGAAGCCTGGGCGTGTCGCCGATGCGCCAGGCGTAAACGGCCTGGTCGGCGAACCTGCAACCCCACCCCGCCAGCACCAGAGTCCATAGGCCGACGTCGATCCGAAGGGCCCGCGCGGTGCGCCACTTTCCCGACTGGACCGGGCGGCCTCGTTCCAGCCACGTCTTCACCTTCGGGCGCGAGAGCAGCCAGGAGACGACGAAGAGCGACACGGAACCGAGGCTTGGGAGTTCCATCGCCTGCGGCCTCATGGCGTCGAGCCACCGGCTCGTCCACGTGGCCCCGATCCCGAACCCGATCAGCAGCGCCCAGAAAGCGCCGGTCCGGAAGCGCTCGGCCGTCGTGGGGGTATAGTCTGCGCCGAAGGTCGCCATGGGGCGCACTCTAGGCGTGTAACGGCCCTCCGCTCAAGCTTCCGCCAGCGCCGCGGCCTCCACCAGCCGCACCACGTCGCCCATGATCTCGGTGATCTTGAAGTCCTTGGGCGTGTAGATGCGCGCCACGCCCATCTGCTTGAGGATCAGGGCGTCGCCGTCGGGGATGATGCCGCCGGCCACCACGGGGATGTGGCCCAGGCCCTCGGCGCGCATCAGGCGGATCACCTCCTGCACCAGGTCCAGGTGCGAGCCCGACAGGATCGACAGCCCCACCACGTGGGCGCGGCCTTCCTTGGCGCGGCGAACGATCTCCTCCGGCGTCGAGCGGATGCCGTCGTAGATGACCTCCATGCCGCAGGCCCGGGCCCGGGTGGCGATCTGCTCGGCGCCGTTGGAGTGACCGTCCAGGCCCGGCTTGCCGACCAGATAGGTCAGGGTGCGGCCCAGCAGCTGGGACACCCGCTCGACCTGCGCCTTCACCGCCTCGACGTCCTCGGCCTCGCCGGTCGAGACGACCACGGCCACGCCGGTGGGGCCGCGATACTCACCGAACACCTCGCGCAGCGCCCCGGCCCACTCGCCGGTGGTGACGCCGACCTTCGCGGCGGAAATCAAGGGCTCCATGATATTCCGGCCATCGCGCGCGGCGGCCTTCAGATCGGCCAGCACCGTTTCGACGGAGGCGGGGTCGCGGGCCGCCTTCCAGGCCTTCAGCCGCTCGACGACGCCCGCCTCCAGCAGCGGATCGACCGTCTCGATCGCCTTGCCGCCGGCGGCCAGGGGCGAGGCCTCGGTGTCGGTCCAGCGGTTGACGCCGACCACGGTCAGGTCGCCGGTCTCGACCGAGCGCACCCGCGCGGCGTTCGACGCCACCAGCTGCGTCTTCATGTAGTCGATGGCGTTGCTGGCCCCACCCATGCCGTCGATCAGGGCCAGTTGCTCCAGCGCGCCCTTGCTGAGTTCGGCCACCTTGGCCTCGACCACGTGGCTGCCGTCGAACAGGTCCTCGTATTCCAGCAGGTCGGTCTCGTAGGCCAACACCTGCTGCAGCCGCAGCGACCACTGCTGGTCGAACGGACGCGGCAGGCCCAAGGCCTCGTTCCAGGCCGGCAGCTGCAGGGCCCGGCAGCGGGCGTCCTTGCTGAGGGTGACCGCCAGGGCCTCGATCAGGATGCGGTAGACGTTGTTCTCGGGCTGCTGCTCGGTCAGCCCCAGGCTGTTGACCTGCACTCCGTAGCGGAACCGCCGGGCCTTCTTGTCCTGCACGCCGTAGCGCTCCAACAGGATCTGGTCCCACAGCCGGGTGAAGCTGCGCATCTTGCAGAGCTCGGTCACGAACCGCACGCCGGCGTTGACGAAGAAGCTGATGCGTGAGGCGACGATCTCGAAGTCCTCGTCGGGGACCTGGCCGCCGGCCTTGACGGTCTCGAGCACGCTGATGGCCGTGGCCAGAGCGAAGGCCAGCTCCTGCTCCGGCGTCGCCCCCGCCTCCTGCAGGTGGTAGCTGCAGACGTTCATCGGGTTCCACTTGGGGACCTCGCGGTAGCACCAGGCGATCATGTCGCCGATCAGCCGCAAGGACGGCTCCGGCGGGAAGATGTAGGTGCCGCGGCTAAGATACTCCTTGATCAGGTCGTTCTGGGTGGTGCCCTGCAGCAGCGCGCGGTCGGCCCCCTGCTCGTCGGCCAAGGCCACGTACATCGCCAGCAGCCAGGCGGCCGGGGCGTTGATGGTCATCGAGGTGTTGGACTGCTCCAGCGGGATGCCGTCGAACAGGGTCCGCATGTCGCCCAGATGGGCGATCGGCACACCCACCTTGCCCACCTCGCCCCGCGCCAGGATGTGGTCGGCGTCGTAGCCGGTCTGGGTGGGCAGGTCGAAGGCGACGGACAGGCCCGTCTGGCCCTTGGCCAGGTTGGCGCGATAGAGGGCGTTGGATTTCTCGGCCGTGGAGTGCCCCGCATAGGTGCGGAAGATCCAGGGCGCGTCAGGCGCGTGCTGGAACGGCTTGGCTGACATCCTGCGCTTCCCGTTTATCGTTGTTCTTAATTACCAACGATCATGAACCGGGTTTTGCTGCAACGCAACATCGCAAGAGCGAAGGTGAGACTCAGAAGGGGCGCTTGCCCGTCACCACCTCGAACCACAGCCGGAAATCGCCCGCCAGGCTGTAGAGCGGGTACTTGAACGTGGCCGGCCGGTTCTTCTCGAACACGAAGTGGCCCACCCAGGCGAAGCCGTAGCCGACGAAGGGCGCGGCGACGAAGAACCGCCAGTCGACCAGGAAACCGCAGACCAGGGCGGCGATGACCAGGGTCGTGCCGACCACATGCAGCCGCCGGCTGGTCCGGTTGACGTGTTCGGTCAGGTAGAACGGGTAGAACGCCGCGAAGGTGCGGTAGCGTTCCCCATCCTTAGCAGGCTGATCATGCGCGGTCATGGACCCGATGTTCCGCCCGACGGAGCCCGGTTGCAAGGGGCCACGCGGGCCCGGCATAGGCCGTTTGGCCTATCGCGTCGCGCGGAGGATCGGCCGCCTAATGCCCCATCCAGACAGCCGGGGGGCCGGGCCATGATCCACGTCGTCACGTCTCAGAACCGACATCTCTACGGCCCCCAGCTGTGGGCCATGCACGAACAGCGGCGCGAGCAGTGCGTCGAGAAGAACGGCTGGGTCGACCTGGTCGTCCTGGAAGGCGGGGAGGTCGACGACTACGACGACTCCCAGGCCGTCTACCTCTTGGGTTTCGACGCGGCCATGCGGCTGGAGGTGGGCCTGCGCCTGCATCCCACCGAAGACCGCTGCATGCTGGCCGACAAGTTCCCCCACCTGATCGCGCCGGACGAGACGCCCAAGAAGGGTCCGACGGTATGGGAAGCCACGCGGCTGTTCACCACCGAGGCCTATCGCGCCCGGAAGGGTCCGAACCGGGGCCTGCGGGTGTTCGAGGTCTGGGCCGCGGCCATGGAGCTGGCCCTGGTCAACGGCGTCGAGCGCTTCGTCGGCATGATCGACATGTCGCTGTATCCGGGGATCATGAACTCGCCGATCGACACGCGGCTGGTCGGCCTGCCCCGCCCCTACGCGTTCGGCGTGGTGGCCGGCTCGGAGATCGCCCTCTCCTACGCCCTGCTGGACCGGGTGCGCGAGGCGATCGGCGTCGACGGGCCGGTGGGCTACCACATCGACGAGTTGGACCTGCGGGCGTTCGGCGGCCTGGCGGCCGTCCAGCACCAGGTGATCCGCGCCCAGACCCCGCAGTTCGACCCGGGTTCGCCGCGCGACGAGGCCCTGGCGGCCGAGACCCTGTATCGACTCAACGACACCACCCTACAGGCCCGCCGAATCTGGGCCGAACGCGACGCTGTTCCGCCCGCGGAGCGACTCAACGCCTAGCCCCTGCTGCGGCGCCGAAACAATTTTGCCTGGAAATCGCCTCGATCTAGGCGTGTACGTCCGTGCGTTAGCGCAAGCATGGGGTTAATTAGCTAAACCTCAGCGACCTAACGCCGCGCTTTGCCGCATCAGCGTTCCACGAACGTGTTGGACGTGGCATTGTGCCTGGACAACCTTTGGAGGCGAAACTTGAGCGAAGAAACCGAGGGCCGACGCCCGAATCCCGTCGATCTGCACGTTGGCGGCCGCGTCCGGATGCGTCGCAAGCTTTTGGGCGTCAGCCAGGAACAACTGGCCGACTCGCTGGGCCTGACCTTCCAGCAGGTGCAGAAGTACGAGCGCGGCGCCAACCGCGTCAGCGCCTCCAAGCTGTATGAGATCGCCAAGACCCTGCAGGTCCCGGTGTCGTTCTTCTTCGACGGCCTGGCCGACCCGATGGACGGTTCCGACGGCGACGAGATCGGTCAACAGGCCGAACGCATCGTCCAGGAATTCCTGACCACCCCCGAGGGTCTGGAACTGGCTGAGGTGTTCCCGAAGATCGGCCGCGGCCGCGTGCGTCGTCAGGTCCTGGACCTGGTCCGCGCCATGGCCGAGGAAGCCGCCCGCGCCGAGAACGCCGCCGCCTAAGCGCCGGCCAAGACGAAGTAGCCTGTTCGGGCCCCGGCACCCCCCGCCGGGGCCCGATCGCGTTTTCAGGCGCGCTCTTCCGGCCTCAGCTGGCCGAGGCCCGTCGCGGGCTGGCCTGCCAAATACGCTTGGCCGTCTGCAGCGAGGCGGGGGCCAGGCCGCGCAGATCGTGGCTGCGCAGGATCTTCAGGCCGAACTCGCGGTCCTTCTGCCAGACCACCTTCACCTCGTGCGCATAGCCCGACACCAGGTCGACCAGCTGGACGCTGGACGGCGGTATGGCGCTGGACAGCATCTGGATGCGCAGGCCCGAGTCCGACTGGTCGCGCACGACGCAGTCCCACGCGAAGGCGCCGCACAGCACCTTGGCGGGGGTTTGCATCGCAGTGCGGGGACCGGCGCGGCGGTCGGTCATCCCGTCGGAACCAAACTTCGACATACCCCTAACAACGCGCGGCGCCGTTAATCGGCGGTGCAGGGGCAAGGTTTATTTCCCGCTGACCACGCCGGAAGTCACGGTTTTCCCCAGCAAAAACGCCGTTTCGCGCCGATCGCGCCGCCGCGCGGGGAACCCTCCGCGAACGCGGTTATTTAGCGAGTAACCCGCTTGGGGCTATGATGCGATCAGGCCGGCGTAGACCGGCCGCCCCGGGGAAACAAAAAGGACCGCCCGATGACCCACGGCGTGGCGCTGTTGGCCGACGTGAACGGCCGCGATCTGATCGTCGCCCTGGCCCGGCCCGGCGACGGTCCCGGCGAGCATCGCGTCCTGCCCGGCTCGACCCCGCTGGAGCTGGAGGCCGGCCTCAAGTCGGTCCTGGCCGAAGTGGGTCCCGACGACCTGGTCGGCGCGGCGATCGCCGCGGCGGGCCCGGAGATCGACGGGACGGTGATCGTGACCGCCACCGGCCTGAGCCTGTCCCTGACCTGGCTGCGCGCCGTCCTGCGCACGCCCCGGGTCTATCTGGTCAACGACTTCACCGCCTGCGCCATGGGCGCGCCCAAGGTGCCCGAGGCCGACCTGACCGTGATCCATCCCGGCAAGGCCGCCCGCAACGCCGCCATCGCCGTGCTGGGCCCGAACCTCGGCCTGGGCGTGGCGGGGCTGGCGCCGTTGCGCGGCGACGGCTGGCTGGCCGTGCCCAGCGAGGGCGGCCACATGGACTTCTGCCCGGTCGAGGCGCGCGAGGCGCCGGTCTTCTCGGCCGTGCGCGCCCGCCACGGCGAGGTCTCGGCCGAGCGCCTGCTGTCCAAGGAAGGCCTCAGCGACATCCACTGCGCGCTGGTCGGCGACGGGGATCCCCTCGTCGTGCCCGAAAATGACAACGTTATCATCGAGTTGGCGCGCGCCGGCGACGCCAAGGCCCGCGAGGCGATCTCGATCTTCAGCGCCCTGCTGGGCGGCTTCGCCGGCGACATGGCCCTGCTGTTCGCGGCCCGCGGCGGGGTGTTCCTGAACAGCCCCCTGCTGGAGACCATCGACGGCCTGCTGGACCGCGAAGCCTTCGCGCGCCGCTACCGGGCCAAGGGACGGATGAGCTACTACCTGGCCGAGGTGCCGGTGTTCCGCATGCCCGGCCGGCCCGCCCTGCTGGGCCTGTCCAGCCTGTTCACCCCCAGCGACATGCGCTACGGCGCCACGGAGGTGAAGTTCCTGGATTGCTGAGGGGGACACCGCCCAACGGTTGTCATCCCGGAAAGCGCGCAGCGCTTGTCCGGGACCCAGGTGAACCGCAAAAACCTTGGCCCAGCTCCTGGGTCCCGGACAGCCCCTGCGGGGCTTCCGGGATGACAACGATTTTGCGAGCTCGGGGAAACCTCCCCTACCCCTCCGCCGCCGTCTTCAGGCTCGCCAGCCCCGTCTCGAAGTCCTTGCCGGCCATCTTGTCCATGCTGAACAGCACGTCCATCAGCTTGAAGAAGAACGGCGAGTCCCCTTCCATGGCCCAGGTCACGCGGGTGGCGTCGCCCTCGGGTTCCAGGGTGAAGATCGCCCTGTTGCTGGCCTTGAACGGCTTGGTGAAGTCCAGGCGGATCACCAGTTTCGACGGCGCGGCGGCCTCGATGATCTCCATGCGCCCTGCCCCGGCCTTGTTGTTGCCGCTCCAGGCGTAGGTCGAGCCCAGGCCACGCGCCGGACCGCCGAAGGTGCGGGTCATGGCCGGGTCCAGCTTCTCGTAGGGCGACCAGGCGCCCCATTGGTGGAAGTCCTCGATCAGGGCGTAGATCTTCTGCGGCGGCGCCTTGATCACGGTCGAGCGGGCGACGCGGAACTGGTCGGGCTTGGTCGCGGCGTAGCCCAGCAGGGCGACGAGCGCGATGACCACGACGATGACGATGATCTTGAGCATGGCTTTCCCCGCCTTGTCGCGGGCGGGACCGACGGCCCCGCCCTTTCTTTCATGAGGTCAGGTCTTGGGCGTCGTCGCAATCGACCACGAGAAGCCGTAGGGGTCCTTGAGCTGGCCGTAGCGGTCGCCCCAGAACATCAGCTGCACCGGCAGCGACACCGTGCAGCCGGCCGCCACCGCGCGCTCGAACCAGGCGTCCACGTCGTCGACCTGCAGGTGCAGGGTGAAGGCGGCGGGCTTTTCGAACGGATAGCCGTGCTCGGGATAGAAGTCGCTGAGCATCAGGGAATTGCCGTTGATCAGCAGGTGGATGTGCATGGTCCGGCCCTGCTCGTCCGGCGGGATGCGGTAGATCACCTCGGCCGCGAAGGCCTTGGCGTAGAAATCGGCCGCCTCGGTGGCGTTGCTGGGCGACAGATAGGGCACGATGCCGCCGGAAACGGCGGGCAGCTTGGGCGGCGGTTGCTGGGCGTCGGTCATGGTCGTTCCTCTCCGATTTCGGGGTCAGGGCTGGAGATCGACGGCGGCCTTGAAGCTGCCGTCCATCAGGAAGGGCACGGACTCGTGCTGGTGGACGATCTTCCAGGCGCCGCTCAGCTTGCGCAGGCCCAGGGTGCAGCGGAACCACAGGTCGGGGGTCTCGCCGTCCGTCTTGGTTCCGGTCATGTGGGCCAGGCCGTGGGCGAAGGCGACGTCGCCGGCCGCGGCGATCGCCAGGTTCCGGAAGGCGTAGCCGATGGGGCTGGACCAGGTGTCGAACCAGGCCGCCAGCCCCTCGCCGTGGTCGTCGGGCGCGATCAGGGGCGGGGCCAGGGAATAGACGACCGGCGCGTCGCCCAGGCAGGCCGCGACAGCCGCGGCGTCCTTGTCGTGCAGGCCTTGCGTCCAGGCGTCGATCACGCAGCGGATCGCGATCTCTTCGGCGGCGGCGTCGATCATGGCGAGCTCCCGTTCGGTTCAGCCAAAGGACGGTCGCGCCCCCGCCGTCCCGACACCGGCGGGAAAACTTTCTAGCCGGCGCTTTCTTTCAGCAGCCGGTCCAGGTGCAGGCGGATGTGGGCGGCCTCGGCGGCGGTGTTGGCCAGGGCGATGGCCTGGTCGAAGGCGACCTTGGCCTCGTCCCGCCGGCCCAGCTGGAACAGCAGCCCGCCGCGCAGGCCGAAGAAGTGGAAATAGCCCGACAGCTTGGAAGCCAGGGGCTCGATCATCTCCAGGGCCGCCTCGGGCCCGGCCACCTTCGACACGGCCACGGCGCGGTTCAGGGTGACGACCGGCGACGGGGCCAGTTGCTCCAGGTCGCCGTACAGCAGGTCGATCCGCGCCCAGTTGGTGTCCTCGGCCCGCTCGGCCCGGTCGTGCTCGGCGGCGATGGCGGCCTGCACCAGATAGGGCCCCGGCCGGCGGTGGCGCACGGCCTTGTCGATCAGGGCCAGGCCCTCGGCGATCATCCGGCCGTTCCACAGGCTCCGGTCCTGCTCCTCCAGCAGCACCACCGCCCCGTCGGCGTCGAACCGGGCCGGGGCGCGGGCGTGCTGCAGCAGGAGCAGGGCGGTCAGGCCCATGACCTCGGGCTCGCCGGGGAACAGGCGCAGCAGCAGGCGCGCCAGGCGGATCGCCTCGCCGCACAGCGAGCCGCGCGTCAGCAGCTCCTTGCCGCCGGCCGAATAGCCCTCGTTGAAGACCAGGTAGACCATGGCCGCCACGGTGCTCAGGCGCTGCTCGCGCTCCTCCAGGCCCGGCGCGCCGAACGGCACGTCGGCCGCCCCGATCTTGGCCTTGGCCCGGGTGATCCGCTGCTCCATCGCCGACTCGCCGACCAGGAAGGCGCGGGCGATCTGCTTGACCGACAGGCCCGAGACGATGCGCAGGGCCACCGCCACCTGCTGGGTCGCCGGCAGGTCGGGATGGCAGCAGATGAACAGCAGCCGCAGCACGTCGTCGCGATAGTGCTCGCCGTCCAGCCGGTCGACCAGGGCGGCCTCGGCGTCCTCGAGGTCCGAGATCAGCTCCTCGGCCGGCAGGGGGGCCGAGCGGCTGGACTTGCGCACCCCGTCCAGGGCGGCGTTGCGGCCCACCAGGATCAGCCAGGCCGTCGGATCGCGCGGCGGGCCGTTCTTGGGCCAGGCCTTCAGGGCCCGCAGGCAGGCGTCCTGGAAGGCCTCCTCGGCGGTGTCCAGGTCGCGAAAATAGCGCAGCAGGGCGGCCACCGCCTGGGGCCGGGCCGCCGTCAGGGCCGCGTCGATCCAGGCCGCGTCGATGTTGGCGATGGTCATGCCTTCAACCCCTCGTGCTGACAGCGCGCCGGGGACGCGCCTCGCCCAGGCCGCCGGGACGATAGACGGCCAGCGGACGGATTTCATAGGCGCCCCGGTCGGGATTGGCCACGGCCAGGTCGTGGGCCACCGCGATCGCCGCGTCCAGGTCGCCGCAGTCGACCACGTAGAAGCCCAGCAACTGCTCCTTGGTCTCGGCGAACGGGCCGTCGATCACCAGGTGGTCGCGCGCCTTGCGCAGGGTGACGGCGGCCGTGGTCGGCAGCAGCCGGGCCACCGCGCCCAGCCGATGGACGGCGGCCAGGCCGGCCTCGACCGTCCCCAGCCGGGCCATGACCGCGGCGTCCTCGGCCGGCGACCAGTCCCCGACCACGTCCTCGGAATTGTAGCAAAGAATGGCATAGAGCATCGGCTGCGCACCTTGTCGTAGCCAGGACGATCAGGACCTCGGCAATCCGACACGACGGCCGCTAAAAATCGGGCTCGGCTGTTTTCGCCACGGTCAAGGAGCCCTATTTTCGCCCAGGCGTTCCCTGATCGTCAGCCCGCCGACACAAAACCATAAACAGAAAACGGCAAAGGGGAGGAGACGCTCGCAAGCCAGGAGCCGTTCGTGAGTTTGTGGATTTCGACGTTCTTCATCGTGTTCCTGCTCGGCATGCTGGCCTGGCCGAGCGTCGCTCCCCGCATCGACGCGATGCGCCGCAAGCGGCGCGGGGTCAGGCGGCGGTATTTCCAGGATTGAGCCGAGCATCGGTCGACGCCGGCGCGAAATCATCGACTTTTTGAGAAACCGCCCGGCTTGCGGGACCTTCAGGACCCGAGGGTGGTGGCTGGGGGCGGGATCGAACCGCCGACCTGTGGGTTATGAATCCACCGCTCTAACCATCTGAGCTACCCAGCCGCACGAAGCGGAGGCGGGCTTATAAGCGCAAAGCGGGGGCGGCTTCAAGTCCGTCCGAGCATCAGATTTAGCACCGCGTCGAGACGCCGCTTCAGGCTTTCCGGACCGTAGTCGTCCAGCACCTTGGCGCGGGCCGCCGCGCCCAGGGCCACGGCCTTTTCCGGGGCGGCGATCAGGCCGGCCAGGCCTCGCGCCAAGGCGGCCGGGTCGCCGGGCGGGACCAGGACGCCGTCGACGCCCTCGCCGATCATCTCCACGGGCCCGGGAATCGCGCTGGACGCCACCGGCAGGCCGGCGGCCATGGCCTCCAGCAGCACCAGCGGAAAGCCCTCCTGGTACGAGGGGAAGGCGAAGACGTCGCCGGTGGCCAGGAAGGCGGGGGCGTCGCGCCAGCCGACCAGTCGCACGCGCTCGCCCAGGGCGTGCTGGGCGATCAAGCCCTCCAGCCTGGCCCGCTCGTCGCCCTCGCCGGCGATCTCGCAATCGAAGGCCAGGCCCCCAAATCCTTCCCACCCGTCGCGCAGTAGCGCCAGGGCGGCGATCAGCACGTCGAAGCCCTTCTTGGGATGCAGCCGGCCGGCGGCGACGATGCGCGGCGGGCGGGACGTGTCGGCGAAGGGCCTGGCCAGGATGGCGGGCGGCTTCACGGCGTTGGGCACGAAGTGCACGCGCTCGGCCGGCACGCCGCGCTCGACCGCCAGTTCGGCCAGGTGCTTGCCGACGCAGACATAGTGGGTGCGCGTGATCTCGATGTCGAAGGCCGGCTTGTGCACGCAGATCGCCAGCAGCGTCTTGGCCGGAGCAACCTTGGCCATCAGGCGGGCGGGCCGCTGGCCGTGGCTGAGGATCAGGTCGGGCGCCGTGGCCCTGACCAGCTTGCGGGCCGCGCCCACGGTGATCGGGTCCCAGTCGGTATAGGCCGGCATCGCCGCCAGGGGCGGAACGCGCCCGGCCTGCTGGACCGCGACCTTGCCGCCGGCCCGCACCACGCCCGTCGCCGTTCCGCCATCGGCGGCGGCGTAGGCCTCCAGGATCGGCTGGTAGTCGAGGAACACCTGCTCCAGGCCGCCCAGGCCCTTGCCCAACATGGCGTGCAGGATGGCGGTCAAGGCGAGCTCCCCAGGAACGCCAGAGGCTGGCGAGGCCGGACCTTCGTCGGGCGACGCCGGGAAGTCAACGCGCCGGCGCCGCCGGGATGACAGCTGTGAAACGATCTGGATGACAACGGCGCGTCACGATGACAACGTAGTCACCTGACCAATCGTCGCCCCCTCGCCCCTCTCGTCAGGACAGTTTCCATGCGTCTTCGCCATCTCGCCCTCGCCGCGCTGGTCCTGTCGGCGTGCGGCCCCGCCCCCGCGGTCCAGGCCCAGCCCAATCCGCCGGTCGAGACCGGCCCGCCCAACGCGCCGGACCAGAAGCCGGCCTTCCCGCAGCAGACCCGCGCGCCCGAGGAGAAGCTGGGCGTGGCCTATCAGGTCGAGACCCTGGCCACGGGCCTGGACCATCCCTGGGGCCTGGCCTTCCTGCCCGACGGCTCCAAGCTGGTCACCGAGCGCGCCGGCCGCCTGCGTGTCCTGGGGACCGACGGCAAGCTGTCGCCCGCCGTCGCCGGCCTGCCGGCGGTGTTCGCCGAGGGCCAGGGCGGCCTGTTCGATGTGGCGCTTGACCCCGACTATGCCAAGAACGGCCTGGTCTACTGGACCTATGCCGAGCCCCGCGAGGGCGGCAACGGCACCACCGCGGCGCGCGGCAAGCTGGTGCTGGGCGCGGCGCCCAGGCTGGAGGACGTCCAGGTGATCTGGCGGCAGATGCCGACCATGGATTCGCCCCTCCACTTCGGCGGCCGCCTGGCCTTCGCCCGCGACGGGGCGCTGTTCATCACCACGGGCGAGCGCTCGATCATCCCCGGCCGCATGCAGGCCCAGAAGCTGGACGCGGCCCTGGGCAAGGTGATCCGCATCCGCCCCGACGGCTCGATCCCGGCCGACAACCCCTATGTCGGCAACCCTCAGGCCAAGCCCGAGATCTGGTCCAAGGGCCACCGCAACCTGCAGGGCGCGACGATCAATCCCTGGACCGGCGAGCTGTGGACCGTCGAGCACGGCGCCAAGGGCGGCGACGAGCTGAACACCCCCAAAGCCGGCAAGGACTACGGCTGGCCGACCATCACCTATGGCGAGGACTATTCCGGCAAGCCGATCGGCGACGGCATCACCCAGCACGAGGGCATGGAACAGCCGATCTATTACTGGGACCCGGTGATCGCGCCGTCGGGCATGGCCTTCTACAACGCCGACCTGTTCCCGGCCTGGAAGGGCAGCCTGTTCGTCGGCGGGCTCAAGGGCTACCTGGTGCGGCTGACGCTGAAGGACAAGCAGGTGGTCGGCGAGGAGCGCCTGCTGTCGGAGCTGAACCAGCGCATCCGCGACGTGGTCGTGGGCCCGGACGGGGCGCTTTACCTGGTGACCGACGAGGATGACGGGCGGGTGCTGCGGGTTTCGCCCAAACGCTAAAGCGGCGAACACTTGCCCCCTACGGACCGCTTCGCGGTCGTCTTCCCCCATAGGGGGAAGAGCGCTGTAGCCGATGCCGGCGCGAAGGCTCCGCCCCCTATGGGGGCGGACAGACCGCGAAGCGGTCAGGTGGGGGCAAGTGCGTGAGCCGTTGACCTACTTCGGCTTCCCCTTCCGCGCCTCCCAAAGCGTCGCCGCCAGCGAGGGCTTGCCCTTCAGCAGGGTCGCCGCCGCCATGCCGGCCAGGAACGAGGCGGTGGGGTGCTCCTGCATCATCGCCAGGACGCGCTTGTCCAGCGGCGGCTGGCGGGTGCGGGCCAGGTGCCGCTTGTGCAGCAGCGACCAGACGGTGACCACCACCGAGGCGGTGATCGCCACGATCGCGTAGGACCAGGCCGAACCGACCCACTGGGCCAGGAAGGCGAACACCGCCATCGCCCCGGCCACCGCGGCGATCGCCGCCGCCATGATCAGACCCGCCCCCGCCATCAACCGCGAGATCAGCCTGTCGATGAAATCGTCCAGCATCGCGCCCTCCTGAAAAGCCAAGATTGCAACGCGCGAAGCGGGAGTTGGTGGCAGGACTGGGGTTTGACCCCTACGCCGTCAGCCGCGCGGCGACCTCTTCGCCGATCGCCAGCGAGCTGGTCAGGCCGGGGCTCTCGATGCCGAACAGGGCCATCAGCCCCTCCAGGCCGTGGACGTCGGCGCCGCTCAGCTGGAAGTCGGGCTGGGGCTCGTCCGGCCCGTGAATCTTAGGCCTGATCCCAGCGTAGTCGGGCACCAGCAGCTCTTCCGGCACGTCCGGCCAGAACTTGCGGATATAGGCGGCGAAGGCGGCGCGACGGCCCTCGTCGACCGAATAGTCGGGGGCCGGGACATATTCCAGGTCCGGCCCGAACACCGCCTGGCCGCCGAGATCGTTGCGATAGTGGGTGCCCAGGGCCCCGTGGATCGGCGGCGGATAGATCAGGCGCTGGAACGGGGCCTTGGCCGCCAGACGGAAATAGACGCCCTTGCCGTAGTGGGCGGCGGGAATCTTGTCGGCCGGGAAGCCCTCGATCGTCGCGGCCACGGCTTGGGACGAAAGACCGGGCGCGGTGACCAGCAGGCGGCAGGAAAGGTTGGCCGCCTCGGCCCCGCCGATCCGCACGGTGAAGCCGCCGCCGGCCAGGGGCGTGGCGCCCTCGAACGGGGTGTTGACCACCACCGCCCCGCCGGCCGCCTCGATCTCGCCCTGCAGGGCCAGCATGTAGTCGTGGCTGGCGAAGACGCCGCTCTCGGGCGACAGCAGGGCGGTGTGGGCGTTGAGGCCGGGCTCCAGCGCCCGGGCCTGGGCGCCGGTCAGGTGCTCCATGCCCTCGACGTCGTTGTCGAGCGCCTGCTGGAAGATCGCCTCCAACTGCGGGATCTCGCCTTCGTTGGTGGCCACCACCAGCTTGCCGCACTTCTTGTAGTCGATGTGATGCTTGTCGAGGAACGCGTACAGCCGCCGCCGGCCCTGGACGCAGAACCGGGCCTTCAGCGAGCCGATGGGATAGTAGAGCCCGCCGTGGATCACCTCGGAATTGCGCGACGACACGCCCTGGCCGATGTGCCCTTCGGCCTCCAGCACCGCCACGACGAGGCCGCGCTGGGACAGGGCGTAGCCGCAGGCCAGGCCCACGGCGCCGGCGCCGACCACGACGGCGTCGAAATCGAACTCTTGGGTCATTCCGAGGTCACCAGCCGCCGCTTCACCCGCGCGATGCATCCAAGCGCTGCTTCAGCCCCGCGCGGAGTTCGGCGAAGAAGCCCTTGGCCTCGACGTCTCCCCTGGGGTCGCCCTCGGCCTCCAGCCTCGTCACCAAGGCTTCCAGTTTGTCGTCGCCGCCCATGATCTCGACAGCGCGCCGGTAGTTCAGATCGGCCAGCTCGGCCGCCACCGCCTCGTCCAGCGACGAGAACTCGCCCCGCGCGACGCGCTGGCCGAGATCGAAGGCGTCCTCGGGTCTGAGCGTCACCACGACAGGCTTGGATGGAACCGGCTTGTTCATGCGGCCAGCCTAGCACGGCCCCGGCGACGCGCCAGATGGCGCGGCCGCCCCCGCCTCGACCTTCATTGCCCTTTTTCGAGAGCTGTGAAACCCTTGCTCGACAAGGTTGAGGGCGCGCCGTCGTCACGCGTCGGCGCCTCAGGGAAGGGCCATCATGAACTTCGGCGCAGCGCTCGACGTCGCGGTCGGACTGATCTTCGTCTATCTGCTGGTCAGCCTGTTCGTCACGGCGCTCAACGAATACATCTCCAGCTTCCTCAACAAGCGCAGCGAGTACCTGCTGTCGCGGGTGCAGAGCCTGCTGGGCGGCGACGGCTCGGAGAAGAAGACCGGCGAATGGTCGCCCGAGATGTGCTCGGTGTGGAACCACCCGCTGATCAGCGCCCTCAAGTCGCACCAGACCGCCGAGGACCACTGCACCAAGCGCGGGGCGCTGCTGAAGAACGCGCCGTCCTACATCCCCGGCAAGACCTTCGCGGTGGCCCTGACCGAGACGCTGAAGCCGTCGGAGACCGCCCATCTCAGCTTCCAGCAGCTGAAGACCGCCGTCGCCGGCATCGAGAACAACGACGCCCTCAAGAACGCCTTGCTGCCGATGCTCGACGAGGCCGAGGGCAAGGTCGAGAAATTCCAGACCAACGTGGCCACCTGGTTCGACGGGGCCATGGACCGCACCAGCGGCGCCTACAAGCGCTGGATTCATCGCCTGACCTTCTGGGCGGGCTTCGCGGTGGCCATCGCCTTCAACGTCAATTCGCTGCAGCTGATCGACAACCTGTGGCGCGACCCGGTGGCCCGGGCCGGGCTGGTGGCCCAGGCCTCGCAGTCGGCCAAGGACGCCGAGACCGCCCAGGGCCTCCAGGCCCAGCTGTCGACCCCCGCCCCCTCCGGGTCGGACGCCTCGTCGGACGCCTCGGGCGCGGACGGCGCCGAATGCGCCTGCGACAAGGACCAGGACGCCGCCGACATCGGCCAGAAGCTGGCCCTGCCGATCGGCTGGACCCACGAGGCGATCTGCGACCTCTGGACCGACCCCCGCGCCAAGCCGACGCCCGGCCAGCTGCGGCAGCGGCCGCAGGACTGGAGCAAGAGCTGCAAGGCGCTCAAGCGCGACGGCTGGGGCGTCACCGTGAAGGTCTTCCTCAGCCTGCTGGGCCTGGCGATCACGGGCCTGGCGGTGTCCCTGGGCTCGCCGTTCTGGTTCGGCACCCTGCAGTCGGTGACCAACATCCGCGCCACCGGCATCAAGCCGGATCGGGCGGATGGGACCGCGCAGAAGTAGGCGCAAGTCGGGGACATGCCCTTGCGGCGTGTCCCCACCTACAAGCGCCGCACCCAGTCTTGGGGACACGCCTCAAGGGCATGTCCCCGGATCAGATCACCACTGGCTCCACAGCGTCGCCGCCTCGGCCTTGGCCTTGACCACCGAGGCGTCCTTGACGTGGCCGTAGCCGCGGATGTCCTGGGGAACCGCCGCGATGCGGGCCGCCAGGGGCAGGCGCTCGGGAGTCAGGCCGCCGGCCAGGCGATCCAGGGTGGTCTCGTAGTCGGTGACCAGGCCGCGCTCCATGCGGCGCTCCTCGGTCTTGCCGAACACGTCCAGCGGACCGCCGCGCAGGCCCTTCATCCTGGCCATGATCGGGAAGGCGACGTCCAGCATCCAGCCGCCGAAGGCCATCTTGCGCGGCGTGCCGTCCTTGTTCTTGGCGCCGATGATCGGCGGGGCCAGCCAGACCTTGGCCTTGCCGCCCTTGAAGGTCCCGGCCAGTTCGGCCGCGAACCGGCCGTCGGTATAAAGGCGGGCGACCTCGTACTCGTCCTTGTAGGCCATCAGCTTGTAGAGGTTCACGGCCGCCGCGCGGGTCAGGGGCAGGCCCTTCTCCTCGCCGCCCGCCGCCACTTCAGCCGCGCGGACCTTGGCCACCTTGGCGGCGTAGCGGTCGGCATAGGCCTGGTCCTGGTAGGCGACGAGGTCGGCCGTGCGCTTGGCGATCAGCGCGTCCAGCGGCATCGTTTCCGGCGTCGGGACGTCGGCGTCGCGCGGCCCCATGGCCGACGGATCGTGGGCGACCTTCCGGCCCAGCTCGAAGGCGGCCAGGTTGGCCTCGTAGTCCACGCCGTTCAGCTTGATGGCGCGGTAGATGGCGCGGCTGGAGACCGGGATCACCCCGTGCTGCCAGGCGAAGCCGACCATGATCATGTTGGCGAAGATGGCGTCGCCGAACTGGGTCTCGGCCAGGTGCTGGGCCGGGCAGGCGTCGAACGCCTTGGTCGCGCCCTTGATCCGCCGGGCCATGGCCCCGCTGTCGAAGCGGATGTCGCGGCTGGTGACGAAGTCGGCC
This sequence comes from Caulobacter sp. CCG-8, assembly GCF_037402475.1. Lineage (NCBI taxonomy): Bacteria > Pseudomonadati > Pseudomonadota > Alphaproteobacteria > Caulobacterales > Caulobacteraceae > Caulobacter > Caulobacter sp. CCG-8. The sequence continues at coordinate 32,402 of NZ_JBBEUD010000009.1, read as the reverse complement.
GTGGGGGCGAAGTCGCTGTTGCCGAAGGCGGCGGTGCGGTCCTTGGCGTAGAGCGACAGACCCTCGGGCGAGGCGGCCACCAGCATGTCGCAGGCGATCAGCACGTCGGCGCTGGCGGCGGGCACGCGGCCGCCGACCACCGTCTCCTCGGTCTCGCCGATCTTGACGTGGCTGAACACCGAGCCGCCCTTCTGGGCCAGGCCCGTCATGTCGACCACGCTGCCGGCGCGGCCGTCCACGTGGGCGGCCATGGCCAGGATCGAGGCCACGGTCGTCACGCCCGTGCCGCCGACGCCCGTGAAGATGATCCGGCGCACGCCGTGGAAGTCGTCGAACACCGGCAGGGGCGTGGAGTCGGCCGTCAGGGCCGGGGCCTTCTTGGCCTGGGCGCCCTCGGCCCCTTCCAGGGTGATGAACGACGGGCAGAAGCCGTCGACGCAGCTGTAATCCTGATTGCAGGTCGACTGGTTGATCTTGCGCTTGCGGCCGAACTCGGTGTTCAGCGGCTCCACCGACACGCAGTTGGACTTGATCGAGCAGTCGCCGCAGCCCTCGCAGACCAGCGGGTTGATGAACACGCGCTTGGTCGCCTTGGCCATGGTGCCGCGCTTGCGGCGGCGGCGCTTCTCGGTGGCGCAGGTCTGGTCGTACAGCAGCACCGTCGTTCCGGGCGTGTCGCGCAGCATCTTCTGCACGCTCATCAGCTCGGACCGCGGGAAGACCTCGACGCCGGGGGCCAGGTCGGTGACGCCCTGATAGCGCTCCAGCTCGTCGACCACGATCACCGTCCTGGCCACGCCTTCGCTGGCCAGCTGGCGGGTGATCTGGGCGGGGGTGAAGCCGCTCTCGGCGCGCTGGCCGCCGGTCATGGCGACGGCGTCGTTGAACAGCAGCTTGTAGGTGATGTTGGCCCCGGCCGCGACGGCGGCCCGGATCGCCAGCGAGCCGGAGTGGTTGTAGGTGCCGTCGCCCAGGTTCTGGAAGACGTGCTTCTCGGTGGTGAACGGCGCGGCGCCCACCCAGGTCAGGCCTTCGCCGCCCATGTGGGTGTTCAGGTCGGTCGAGGGGTCGTTGAAGCTGGCCATGTAGTGGCAGCCGATGCCGGCCAGGGCGCGGCTGCCTTCGGGCAGCTTGGTCGAGGTGTTGTGCGGGCAGCCCGAGCAGAAGAAGGGCTTGCGGGCCTGGTCGGCGGCCAGGCTGACGGCGGCGACGCCGGCGGCCGAGACGCGGTTCAGATAGGCCTGGGCCCGCGCCATGTGCGGGCCGTCGGGCAGGCGGTCGTAGATGGCCAGGGCGATTTCGGCCACCGACAGCGAGCCCAGTTCCGACAGCAGCGGCGCGCCCTTCTCGTCGACCTTGCCGATGATGCGCGGCCGGGCCTGGGCGGGCAGGTCATAGAGCGCGGCGCGCGCCTGGGGCTCGATCAGGCCGCGCTTGTGCTCGATGACCATCAGGGTCTCGAGGCCGGCGGCGAAGGCCCGCAGGCCCAGCGGCTCCAGCGGCCAGGGCATGCCGACCTTGTAGATCGAGACGCCCAGGTCGGACGCCTCCTCCAGGGTCATGCCCATGGCGGTGAAGGCTTCCAGCACGTCCTTGTAGGCCTGGCCCTGGCAGACGATGCCCAGCCGCGCCTTGCCCACGCGCACGTGGTGGGCGCCCAGCACCACCCGGTCGACGCCGTTGGCGCGGGCGAAGGCCAGGGCGGCGGGGATCTTGTGCAGGCGGAGCCGGCGCTCCTTCTCCATCGGCTGGTCCTTCAGCCGGATGCCCAGGCCGCCGGGCGGCATGGGGAACTCGGGGATCACCAGCTTGTGGCGGTCCAGCGAGACGTCGATGGTCACGCCCGAATCCATGGTGTCGGCCAGGGCGATCATGCCCGTCCACAGGCCCGAGAAGCGCGACATGGAAATGCCCAGCAGGCCGTAGTCGAGCACCTCCTGCACGTCGGCCGGCGACAGCACCGGCATCTCGAAGTCCTGGAAGGCGAACTCCGACTGCGACGGCAGGGTCGAGCTCTTGCAGCCGTGGTCGTCGCCGGCCACCGCCAGGACGCCGCCGGTCGGGAAGCTGCCGGCGAAATTGGCGTGCTTGAAGACGTCGCCGGTGCGGTCCACGCCCGGGGCCTTGCCGTACCACATGCCGAAGACGCCGTCGTGAGTCGCGCCCGGGAACAGGTTCGCCTGCTGGCTGCCCCACACGGCGGTGGCGGCCAGGTCCTCGTTCAGGCCTTCCTTGAAGACCACGTCGTGGGCGGTGAGCAGCTTGGACATCCGCGCCGCCTGCTGGTCCAGCCCGCCCAGGGGCGAGCCGCGATAGCCGGAAAGGAAGCCCGCGGTGTTGAGGCCGGCCCGGGTGTCGAGCCGCTTGCGATCGAGGAGGACCCGGATCAGCGCCTGCACGCCGGTGATGAACGCACGACCATCTTCGAGCAGATATTTGTCGTCGAGCGTGATTTCCGAGTGCCGCATAGCAAAAATTTTCCTCCGGGGTCTTCCTGCCCGCTCAGCAATATCTTATAGAAGCGGGGAAATTGTTTGCCCAAGGTTTGCCCGACTCAAGGCCGCTTTGCGCAAGATCAACGCGTCAATCACCCTCTGGGGGGAGGAATTCTTGTCCGAACAACTCGACGCCGTGGATGCCAAGATCCTCGATCTCATCCAACACGACGCCGGTCTGTCCGTTGCGGAGATCGCTGAACGAGTCGGCCTGTCGTCCAGCCCGTGCTGGCGGCGCATCAAAAGGCTGGAGGACGCGGGCGTCATCCAGCGCCGCGTGACCATCCTGGACCGCGAGAAGCTGGGCCTGGGCTTCGAGGTCTATTGCACCGCCAAGCTGTCACTGCCGACCAAGGAAAACCTCGAGGTCTTCGAGCAGGCCGTGGGCAAATGGGCCGAGGTCGTCCAGTGCGCCACCGTGACCGGCGCGGCCGACTACGAGCTGCGCATCGTCACCCGCGACATGCGCGCGTTCGACGAGTTCCTGCGCGACAAGCTGCTGTCGCTGGGCCTGGTCAGCAACATCGAGAGCCGGATCGTCATCCGCGGCGTGAAGAACTCCACGGCCGTGCCGCTGGGCCTCGTCAGCCCGTATGTGAGCCCGCTGAGCTAGGCCCGACTTCCAATCGGCGAGACAAAGACGCCGCGCTCCGCCGAAAGGTCGAGCGCGGCGTTTTTCGTTTCGGCTTCGCCTAAACAGATTAGCGTTGACTAATGCATTAGCCATTGCTAATTGATCCGCCATGATCGAAGCCGCCCCCATCGACAGCGTCATGCGCGCCCTGGCCGACCCCACGCGGCGCGCCGTCTTCGAGCGCATCGCGCGGTCCGACGAGATCACCGTGGCCGAGCTGACCCGCCACGCCGGCGTCAGCCAGGGCGCGGTCTCCCAGCACCTGAAGTCGCTGAAGACCGCCGGCCTGGTCGCCGAGCGTCCGGAAGGCCGCAACGTCTACTACCGCGCCCAGCCCGACGGCCTGACGCCGCTGGTCGACTGGATGTCCCACTACGGCGTGTTCTGGCGCGACCGGTTCGCCGACCTGCGCAACCTTCTCCAGGAGATCGACCCATGAGCGACGCGGCTCTCCAGACCCGCCCCGAGACCCACGAGATCGTCGTCGACGAGGTCTTCCCGCATGCCCCCTCCACCGTCTGGAAGGCCCTGACCAACGGCGCCCTGATGGCCCGCTGGCTGATGGCGCCGACCGGGTTCGAGCCCGTCGAGGGTTGTCGCTTCACCTTCCAGACCACGCCGGGCGGGCAATGGGACGGGGTGATCCACTGCCAGGTCCTGGAGGCGGTCGAGAACCGGCGCCTGGTCTATGGCTGGAAGGGCGGCCACGCGGCCAATACCGGCTACGGCGCGCCGCTGGAGACCGTGGTCACCTGGACCCTGACGGCCAGCGAGGCCGGGACGCGGGTGCGGCTGGTCCACTCGGGCTTCGTCCTGCCGCGCAACCAGAGCGCCTATGACGGCATGAGCAAGGGCTGGCAGGTGGTGATGGAGCGCCTGGAGACCTGCGCGGCCGAACAGGACGAGACCCAGCACTAGGGTCGCCCTCCCCTACCCCAATCCGACAACCAGGAGACTTCGATGAGCGACCCCTTCACGGGCGGCTGCGCGTGCGGCGCCGTGCGCTATTCCATCGTCGGCGAGCCGATGGTGCAGGCCGATTGCCAGTGCCGGACCTGCCAGCGCGTCAGCGGCACGGGCCACGGCTCTTACCTGACCTTCAAGGACGCGACCGTGACCCTGCAAGGCGAGGCGAGGCGCTGGGAGGCGGTCGGCGACCTGGGCACGGTGAAGTCACACGCCTTCTGCCCGACCTGCGGCGCGCCGATCTACCTGGCCTTCCCGGCCATGGCCGACCTGTTCACGATCCACGCCGCCAGCCTGGACGATCCCAAGCGCTACGCCCCGGCCATGACCTTCTTCACCGCCAGCGGCTTTCCCTGGGACCCGGTCCCGTCCGATCACCAGGCGTTCGAGGGCATGCCGACGGGCTAGGCGGCGCGGACCTCGCGGCGGCGTCCGACGGAACGTCGACGCCACCCGTTTTCTTCTAGAGGCAAGCCGCCCTTCCCTTCTAGAGTAAGGGCTCCATCGCTTCGGAGCCTTCCCATGATCGACCTCGTCATCGACCAGCGCCGCAAGGACCTCGGCGGCTTCGAGGTCGGGCGCGTGCTGCCGTTTCACAGCCGGCGGATGGTGGGGCCCTTCACCTTCTTCGACCACATGGGGCCGGTCCAGTTCGAGCCGGGCTTCCCGCGCAATGTCGACGTGCGCCCGCACCCGCATATCGGGCTGTCGACCCTGACCTACCTGTTCGAGGGCGAGATCACCCACAAGGACAGCGTCGGCTCCGACATCGCCATCCGTCCGGGCGAGGTCAACTGGATGACGGCCGGCAGCGGCATCACCCACTCCGAGCGCTTCGAGACCCTGCGCGAGTTCGGCGGCCCGATGCACGGCATCCAGGCCTGGGTGGCCCTGCCCGACGGCCAGGAGGAGATCGCTCCCCGCTTCTCGCACCACCCGCGCGACGAGATGCCGGTCTATGAAGCCAACGGCCTGAAGGCCGCCCTGGTGGCCGGCAAGGCGTTCGGCGTCGAGGCCAAGGTGCCGGTGTTCTCGCCGCTGTTCTACGTGCACTGGGAGCTGGCCGCCGGCGCCAAGGCGGGCCTGCCGGCCGAATATCCCGAGCGCGCCGCCTATGTGGCCGTCGGCAAGGTCGAGGCCGCCGGCCAGGTGCTGCACGCCGGCCAGATGGCGGTGTTCAAGCCGGGCGAGACGATCACCTTCGAAGCGCTGGAGCCCTCCACCGTCATGCTGCTGGGCGGCGAACCGGTGGGGCCGCGCTTCATCGAGTGGAACTTCGTCTCCTCGTCCAAGGAACGCATCGAGCAGGCCAAGGCCGACTGGAAGGCCCAGCGCATGAAGCTGCCCGACCTGGACGACCAGGAATTCACCCCCCTGCCCGAGCCGCCGCCCCCGCCGCCGCCGATGTCTTAGCGGCTAGAGGAACGGTCCCGGCAATCTGAGCGGCCCGGGGCCCACCTCGTCGTCGGCCTCGCCCACGGCCTGGTAGTGGAGCACCAGCTTGGCGCAGGCGCCCAGGACCAGGGCCTCGACGAAGGCCGTCTCGCGGCCGGTCAGGCGCACGATCTCGGCCAGGGCGTGGCCGCGCCCGGCGGCCATGTCCATCACCGCCACCTCCTGGACGCTGAGCGCCGCGCGGGCCCCGGCCAGCCGCTCCACCGCGTCCAGCCGCTGGAAGCCGTCGTCGCTGGCCAGCGCCTTGCGATAGTCGCGGCCGTAGAGCTCGGCGGCCTGGGCCTCGGCGAAACCGATGTCGGGGCCGAGGTCTTCGCGGGGGATGGGCAGGTGGGGGCTCACCGGAGGTTTCTAGGCCATCGGGCGGAGAATGGGGACCCGGGCGCTGGCTTCCGCGCCGGGAGCCGACCATTGGAACGCCCGCAACGGGTGGTGAGGCGCCCTATCGTTGCGGGCTCTCGTAGTAGCCCGGAGCAAACACGATGACGCTCTGCGGTGGGAGTTCGCTGTCATCTTCGCTCCAGACACCAAAGCCGAACGATCTCGAAGTGAACCCCGAACCCTCACACTCAAGGTCGGGATCGACTTCAGACATTTCGCCAATCAGTTCGCTGGCGCTAGTGTTCAAAATGTCGAGTTCATTGAACGTGACTTTCGCGGGGGAAAAGAATTCGACCGCCTCAAGGGCGCCATTTCCATCGTAGTAGGCGAACGCGCCCAACGATTTGAAAAGGTCGGCTTCAACATCTTTCGGCGTGCGTCTGAATATCTCCACCGGAACGGCTAACACAGACCGGACTTGGTCTCGCAGCATTCCGAACCGGAGCGGACCAACACCAGTTTGCGGATTGATAGGAAAGCGCATGGGGCAAGCTGTAGCGCTGCCGTTCTGTCGGTCAACGCCTGCAACGGGTCGAAAACCGACCCTCTGGTCGGTGTGAGCCTTACATCTCTTGGAGGCTGCAGCGTGCCGGGCTGGGCAGGTCAGTCAAGGACCGCCCTGCGGGCGGCCGCTCCGCGGCGACGCGCAGCGTCGTCCTTGAGTGACCTGCCCAGCCCGGCGATCGTCTCGCCGTGAGATGTAAGGATGGCTCCCTTCGACCGGTCGAAGGAATTTCGACGGGGATACAGCCCGCTCCATCCCCACGAACGGCCTGACAAACTCCAGCCAATCCAACACCCTGCAGAAAAAGCAGCGTCACATCCGCCGCCGCGCTCAAACCGACCCCATACTTGTCCTCGCCCTGTCGTGGGGAGGACGTCCGGCCGGCGACCGATACGTGCGACAGGGGCGGTCGAGCGGGAAGCGTTCGTCGGTGGTCTTCGGACCTCCTTCGCGACGGTCCTGGGCAGGCTCCCTGAAACATCGGGACGAAGCCCAGGCGGCGAAGGATCGGCGGACGCGGCAGGCCCGGGCTGAAATCGCCCGGGCGGTCCGGGGAGCTAGCCACTCCCCGCCCGTCGGGGGCCTCCATCGGGAGCGGGTTAAAACCCCGCACCTCGAAGGCTCACCGGAAAACGATCCGCGCGGAGCGTCCAGACCCTGTCGAAACGGTACTCTGCAAACACACTCATCCGGGCATGGCCCGGACGCTCCGCCGCCTCCCACCCGCCGGGCTCCCCGGTCGGGGACATGCGCTCGCGCGTGTCCCCAGCAGAGGCAGTGCGCGTTTTGGGGACACGCCCAAGGGCATGTCCCCTACCCTACGATCCCTGTTGAACACCCCCGCCCCCGGCGCTCATAATCCGGCCATGACCGACACCGCTCTCGAAACCTTCGTCCGCGGCCTGCCCAAGGCCGAGCTGCACATGCACATCGAGGGCAGCCTCGAGCCCGAGCTGATGTTCGAGCTGGCCGCGCGCAACGGCGTGACCCTGCCGTTCAAGACGGTGGACGAGATCCGCGCCGCCTACGCCTTCTCCAACCTCCAGGACTTCCTGGACATCTACTACCAGGGCGCGGGCGTGCTGCTGACCAAGGCCGACTTCAAGGACCTGGCCCTGGCCTATTTCCGGCGCCTGGCGGCCGACGGCGGGACCCATGCCGAGATCTTCTTCGACCCCCAGACCCACACCGACCGGGGCGTGGCCTTCGAGACGGTGATCGACGGCCTGGTCGAGGGCATGGAGGCCGCCGAGCGCGAGCTGGGCGTGACGTCCAAGCTGATCCTCTGCTTCCTGCGCCACCTGGACGAGGCCTCGGCGTTCGTGACGCTGGAGCAGGCCAAGCCGCACCTGTCGAAGATCGCCGGGGTCGGCCTGGACTCCTCGGAGGTGGGCCACCCGCCCGCCAAGTTCGCCCGCGTGATGCAGGCCGCCCGGGACCTGGGCCTCAAGGTCGTCGCCCACGCCGGCGAGGAAGGCCCGCCGGCCTATGTCTGGGAGGCGGTGGACATCCTCGACGTCGACCGCATCGACCACGGCAACCGCGCCCTGGAGGACGACTGCCTGACCGCTCGCCTGGTGCAGGACGGGACGACCCTGACGGTCTGCCCGCTGTCGAACCTGAAGCTGTGCGGGGTCAGCGACCTGAAGGAGCATCCGCTGAAGCGCATGCTGAAGCTGGGCCTGAAGGCCACCGTCAATTCCGACGACCCGGCCTATTTCGGCGGCTACCTGCTGGAGAACTACCTGCAGACCGCGCAGGCGGTCGGCCTGACGCGCGACGAGCTGGTGACCCTGGCCAAGAACAGCTTCACGGGCTCGTTCCTGGACGAGGCGGAAAAGGCCCGGCGCGTGGCGCAGGTCGAGGCGTACGCGGCGGCCAACTGATTTTATATCCGCTCATCCCGGCGAATGCCGGGACCCAGATGGAATGGCTTTGAGGTGGGGTCCAAAAGCTCCGCGCTCTTCCAGTCAGCCCAAACGCTTTGGGACCTGGGTCCCGGCATTCGCCGGGATGAGCGGAGTTTAGACCAGCGCCTTCCGCACCGCCTCGGCCAGTTCGTCCAGCTCGGTGATGCCCAGGTCCGCGTGGAACGGCAGGCTCAGCACCGAGTGGGCCAGGCGGTCGGCGACCGGGGTCTGGTCGCGGATCACGACGCCCGGACCGACGGGGTTGGTGGCGTAGCCCAGGTCGGCCAGCTTCTCCGCCACGATCGGAGCGGCGCCTTCCGAGACGCTGACGACCCAGGCGTCCGACACCCAGCTCATGCCCCAGCCCGGCTGGAAGCCGATCGGCGCGCCCAGCAGCAGCATGCGCAGGCGCTGGGCGGCGGTGGCCAGGCGCAGGCGCTGGCCCGACCAGCCCTCGAGCCCGGCCTCGCCTTCGAAGGCGGGCGCATCGAGGCGGGCGATGAAGGACGCGTCCTGGCTGGCGACGAACACGCCCTGGCCGCCAGGCAGGCCGACGACCACGGGGACCGGGGCGTCCATGATCACGTCGAACCCGTCGGTGGCGTCGACCACGATCGGCAGGCCGGTCTCGCGCTGGAAGGCGGCCCAGGCGGTCATGTCGGGGGCGCGGCCGAAGGCGCAGGTGGGGACGATGGCCTCGATCGGCGGCGGGGCCTCGCCGAGGCGTTCGCGCAGGTGGGCCGGGTCGAACATCCAGCTGTAGGGATCGACGTCCACCAGCCAGGCCCGCAGGCCGGCGGCGGCGACCGCCTCCAGGGTGGCGGCGCTGGCCAGGGCGGGGACGATGCAGACGCCGCCGGGGCGGACGCCCGAGGCGACGAGGGCGGCGGTCAGGGCGCAGACGCGGTCGGCGACGGCGCGGACGGCGGTGGGACGGTCGAAGCGGTCGGCCAGCTTGGCGTCGAGGCCGGGCGTCAGCCCCTGTCGAAGCACCTTCTCCACGGCCGCGAAGTCCATCGGGACGCCGGCGGCCGCGAAAGCGGCTTCGGCCTTGGCCTTCTTGCGCGCTTCCGGCGAGACTTTGGGGAGGGCTTGCATCAGACGTCGCTTCCGAACAGTCCAGCTCTGTCACACGACAGCGCCGTTATGGTTAAGCAAACGTATCGACTGACTCGGGCGCCCCAGATGCGGCGCGCCGTCGCGGCAAAAATAGGGCCGGAATCTTCGACCTAGGCAGAAGCCGTCCAGCCATCGCGGAGTTCACGCTTCAATACCTTGCCAATATGGCTGCGGGGAAGGGATTCGACCAGACGCAGGTCGACCAGCCGCTGGGTCTTGCCCAGGCGGGCGTTGACCCAGGCCTTCAGGGCCTCCGCGTCAATCCGCGCATCAGGCTTGAGCGCCACGAAGGCCACCGGCGATTCGCCCCAGGCGTCCGAGGGAACGCCGACCACCGCCGCCTCGACCACGTCGGGGTGCTTGACGATCTCGGCCTCGATGTCGCTGGGATAGATGTTGAAGCCGCCGCTGATGATCATGTCCTTCTTGCGGTCCATCAGCGTCAGGAAGCCCTCCTCGTCGAACCGGCCGACGTCGCCGGTGCGGATGAAGCGCCAGCCCTCGGGCGAGGTCCAGGTCGCCTCGGCGGTCTTGCCCGGCTGGCCGTGATAGCCGTTCATCATCCCGCCCGAGCGACCGACGATCTCGCCGACCACGCCGGGACCGACCTGGACGCCGTCCTCGTCGATCAGCCGGATGTCGTGGCCGGGCGCGGGTTTGCCCACCGTGTGCAGCTTGTCCGGGTGCTCGTGGGCCATCAGGATGCAGGTGCCGCCGCCCTCGGTCATGCCGAAATACTCGACCAGCCCGCCGGGCCAGCGCGCCAGCACCTGGGCCTTCAGCTCGGCCGCGAACGGGGCGCTGGTGCAGAACTTCAGATGGGTCGACGACAGGTCGAAGTCGCCGAAGTCGGGCCGGTCCATCAGGCGTCGGTACTGCACCGGCACCAGCATGGTGTGGGTCATGCGATGGGCCTGGGCCAGCTCCAGATAGCGGCCGGCGTCGAACTTCCTCATCAGCACCACCGTGCCGCCGCCCGCCAGGGTGGGGAAGAAGCAGACCAGGGTCGTGTTCGAATAGAGCGGCGTCGACAGCAGGGTCACCGCCTCGGGGCCGTAGCCGACCGCGTCGCCGCGGAACACGTGCTTCCAGCGCATGCCGTGCGACTGGACGATGCCCTTGGGCGCGCCGGTCGTGCCGCTGGAATAGATGATGTTGAACGGGTCGTCGGGGGCGATGGCCACGGCGACCGGGATCGCGCCGACGGGCGCCAGCCAGGCGTCGAAGGCCTCGCCGAAGTCCGAGCCGTCTAGGGCGATCTGGCGAACCGCGATCGGATGCGGCTTCTGGGCCTCGGCGACGCCCGCGTCGAGGAAGAACAATCGCGCCCCGCAGTCGGCGACCATGCCGGCGATGGCCTCGGGCGTCGACGACGGGGCCAGCGGCGCCACCGCCACCCCGGCGCGCAGCGCGCCGAGGAAGAGCGCCGCATAGGCGATCGACGACAGGGCGCAGACGGCCACGGCCTCGCCGGGCCTGATCCCGTCGCGCTGCAGGGCGGCGGCGACCCGGTCGGCCAGGGCGTCGAACCGGGCGTAGGTCACCGCCTCGCCGGTCTCCATGATCACCGCCGGATGGTCGGGATGCTCGGCGGCCCGCTGGCGCAGGATGTCGCCCATCACGCCGTAGTCGGCGGTCATCATGGCGGCGATGGTGGTCATGGAAACGCCTCTAACTCTGATCTCCCAAACCCCGCCGATCCCCGCGAAAGCGGGGACCCAGGCCGGGTCCGACGATCGATCCTGGACCGCGCCACAAGCTGAAAGTCAGCTTGGGCCCCCGCTTTCGCGGGGATCAGCGGAGGTTTTATAGCCTCTCACAAACGGAGAGGCTTTCGGACGCTACGCGTCCTTGAAGCCCTTGCCCTCGGCCACCAGCCGCTCCAGCAGGGCCGACGGCTTGAAGTCGTCGCCCAGCTTGGCCTGGAACTCCTGCATCTTAGCGAGGATCTTATCCAGGCCGACCAGCTCGCCCCAGAACATCGGACCGCCGGTGTAGACGGGCCAGCCGTAGCCGTTGACCCACACCGTATCGATGTCGGACGCGCGGATGGCCTTGCCCTCCTCCAGGATCTTGGCCCCCTCGTTGACCATCGGATACAGGCAGCGCTCCAGGATCTCCTGGTCGCTGATCTCGCGGCGCTGGATCTGGCGCTTCTCGGCGAAGTCGAGGATCACTTGCTCGACCTCTTTCGACGGCTTGGCGACGCGGTTCTCGTCGTAGTCGTAGAAGCCCTTGCCGTTCTTCTGGCCGCGACGGTCCATCTCGCAGAGCACTTCGCGGACGGTCGAGGAGGAGGTCTTGGCCGGGTCCCAGCCGATGTCGAGGCCGGCTAGGTCGCTCATGGCGAACGGGCCCATCGGCAGGCCGAAGTCGTAGAGCACGCGGTCGACATCCCAGGGCATGGCGCCTTCCAGGATCAGCTTCTGGGCCTCGCGCTGGCGCTGGGCCAGCATGCGGTTGCCGACGAAGCCGTGGCAGTTGCCGACCAGCACGGCGACCTTGCCGATCTTCTTGCCGATCTGCATCGAGGTGGCGATCACCGATTTGTCGGTCTTGGCCCCGCGCACGATCTCCAGCAGGCGCATGACGTTGGCCGGCGAGAAGAAGTGCAGGCCGATCACGCTTTCCGGCCGGCTGGTGCTGGCGGCGATCACGTCGATGTCGAGATAGCTGGTGTTCGAGGCCAGGATCGCGCCGGGCTTGGCGATCTTGTCCAGCTTGCCGAAGACCTCCTTCTTGATCTCCATCAGCTCGAACACGGCCTCGATGATCAGGTCGCAGTCGGCCAGGTCCTCCAGGTTCATCGACGGCGTCAGCAGCGCCATGCGCTTTTCGACGTCGTCCTGGGTCAGGCGCCCCTTCTTGGCGGTGTTCTCGTAGTTCTTGCGGATCACCCCGACGCCGCGGTCGAGGTTCTCCTGTTTCGCCTCGATGATCGTCACCGGGATGCCGGCGTTGAGGAAGTTCATCGAGATGCCGCCGCCCATGGTGCCGGCCCCGATCACGCCCACCTTCTTGACCGGGATCAGCGGGGTGTCGTCCGGCACGTCCGGGATCTTGGCGGCCTGGCGCTCGGCGAAGAACACGTGGCGCTGGGCGGCCGACTGCGAGCCGGTCATCAGCTCCATGAACAGGCGGCGCTCTTCCTTCAGCCCCTCGTCGAAGGGCAGGTTCACCGCCGCCTCGATGCACTTGATGTTGTTCTCGGGGGCCATGAAGCCGCGGAACTTCTTGGCGTTGGCCTTGCGGTACTCGCTGAAGATCTCGGGCTTGCCTCGGGCCGCCTCGACCTTCTCGTTCTGGTCGCGGATGCGGCGCAGGGGCTTGTCCTCGGCCAGGACCACGCGGGCGAAGGCGATGGCCCCGTCGCGCAGGGCGCCTTCCTCGACGATCGAGTCGAACAGGCCCATCGCCAGGGCGGCCTTGGCCGGTACGTGCTGGCCGGTGGTGACCATCTCCAGCGCCTTCTCGACGCCGACCACGCGCGGCAGCCGCTGGGTGCCGCCGGCGCCGGGCAGCAGGCCGATGTTAACTTCCGGCAGGCCGGCCTTGGCCGAGGGCACGGCGACGCGGTAGTGCGCCACCAGCGCCACCTCCAGCCCGCCGCCCAGCACCGTGCCGTGGATCGCGGCGACCACCGGCTTGGGCGAGTTCTCGATGGTGTTCTGCACCTCCTGCAGCGACGGACCGGTCATGGCCTTGCCGAATTCGGTGATGTCGGCGCCGGCGATGAAGGTCTTGCCTTCGCAGATCAGCACGATGGCCTTGACTGCCGGGTCGGCGATGGCCGCGTCGAAGGCCTTGGACAGGCCTTCCCGCACCGCCGCCGACAGGGCGTTGACCGGCGGCGAGTTGAGCGTGACGACCCCGATGTCGCCTTCGACGGTCAGATCGGTGACGTTGTTGATCGCGGCCATGGCGTGCTCCACCCCTGAGTTCGTGGTTGCGTTCTTTTGAACGGTTGTTTGAAGCAAACCCTGCACGACCCGGCGACGAAGTCCAGAGGTCCGTAACGGCGCCGCGATTTTAGGCGCCGCCCATTGACGCCGCTGCATTCATACTTGAAATTCGAAAATAGAAGTTTCAGCCGGAGCCAATCCGTGCGGGCGGGGGGAAGCCGCCGAGGGATGTGCCCGCAAAGCGAGCGGGAACGCCGATGTGTGCTCCGATTGTCGAGGGCGTACGCGTAGGGGGGTCGGCGTCGGGACGCGACTTGCACACGTCCCAAATCTTCTAAGCCGACAATCCTGCACGCACGTGGCGCGCCGCCTCGGCGTGTCGACTTAGGTGAAGCGCACTCGGCGCGGGAGCCTGCCTCCCGCGCCGCTTTCTTGTGCGGTCTAGACCTTCAGCACGATCTTGCCGAACGGCCCGCGGTCCAGATGGTCCAGGGCCGCGTGCAGATCGGCGAAGGCGTATTCCCGGTCGATCACCGGCTTGAGCCCCTGCTGGTCGACGAAGCGGACGAAGTCCTCCAGCGCCCGCCGGTGGCCCACCACCAGACCCCGCACGGCCAGCTGCTTGAGCAGCATCGGGAAGACCGTGCCCTTCAACTCGCTGCCTTCCAGCAGGCCGATCACCGCGATCTGGCCGCGCACGGCGGCGGCGGCGATCGAACGGTCGAAGTTGTCGCCGCCGGCCACTTCCAGGATGTGGTCGGCCCCGCGGCCGTCGGTCAGGGCGATGACCTCGCCGGCCCAATCCGCCTTCAGCCGGTTGACGCCATGGTCGGCGCCCAGGGCTACGGCGCGGACCAGCTTGTCGTCGTCGCCCGAGGTGACGATCACCCGCGCGCCGGCCGCCTTGGCGATCTGCAGGCCGAACAGCGAGACCCCGCCGGTGCCCTGGAGCGCCACGGTCTGGCCCGGCGCTAGGCGGCCTTCCTCGATCAGGGCGAACCAGGCAGTCAGGCCGGCGACCGGCAGGGTCGAGGCCTCGGCGTCGGTCAGGCCGACCGGCGCGGCCGACAGCACCTCTTCCGACAGCACGACATATTCGGCCGCCACGCCCTGATGAAGGCCGCCCAGGGTGGGATAGGCCGGCGCCGCCGCCGAGCCCCGCGCCGGGCCGTCGATCCAGTGCGGCACGAATGTCGAGATCACCCGCGCCCCGACCGCGAACCGTGTCACGCCCGGGCCGACCGCCGCGACCGTCCCCGCCAGGTCCGAGAGCGGGGTGAACGGGAATCGCAGGTCCAGGCCCATGCCGCCTTCGACCACCATCTTGTCGCGATAGTTCAGGGACAGGGCCCCCGTCTTGACCAGCACCTCGCCCGGGCCGGGCGCGGGGATTTCGACTTCGCTCAGCACCAGGCGGTCGCGGCCCAGGCCGTCCATCGTCCACCGCTTCATCAGGTTCGCCATCACGTCTTCCTCGACATCTCGCCCTTGCCGGGCCGGGAGGAGGCGGACCATATGTACTTCAGAATTCTACGGTGGCGGCCATTTGTCCGATGACTGTAGCCTATACGGAACCAATGGAGCGACGCCATGAGCGAACGCCTGAGCGGGATCGCGACCTTCGTCGAGGCGGTGGAGGCCGGCGGCTTCGCGCCCGCCGCCCCTCGCCTGGGGCTGACGCGCTCGGCGGTGGGCAAGACCATCGCCCGGCTGGAGGCGCGCCTGGGCGTGCGGCTGTTCCATCGCACCACCCGCAGCCAGAGCCTCACCGAGGACGGCCAGATGTTCTACGAGCGCTGCGTGCGCGCCCTGGCCGAACTGGAGGCGGCCGAGGCGGCGCTGGAGTCCGGCCGCGCCGAGCCGGCCGGCCGACTGCGCGTCACGGCCCCGGTGATCTTCGGCCGCCATTGCGTCGCCCCGATCCTGCTGGACCTGGTCCGCCGCCATCCGGCCCTGGAGCTGGACCTGTCGTTCAGCGACCGCCCCGCCGACCTGATCGAGGACGGCTTCGACCTGGCGGTCCGCAACGGCGGCCTGCCCGACCGGGCCGGCCTGGTCGGGCGACGCGTGGCCGGGCAGCGGATGACGGTCTGCGCCTCGCCCGCCTATCTGGACCGCCACGGCCGCCCCCAGCGCCTTGAGGACATCGCCGGGCACCGGGCCGTACTCTACGGCCGCGGCGATCGCTCGCGACGCTGGCTGTTCCCCACGCCCGGCGGACCGGACCGCGAGGTCACGCCCGTCGCCCGCATCCGCTTCGACGACCTGGAGGCCATCGCCGAGGCGGCGGCGGCGGGTCTCGGCCTGGCCTGGCTGCCGTGCTGGCTGGTGCGCGAGCCCGTGGCCTCGGGCCGGCTCGAGCGGGTGCTCACCGACCTGCCCGGCCTGGTGTTCGACACCCACCTGATCTGGCCCCAGGCCCCGCACCTGCCCTTGCGCGTGCGGGCGGCGATCGACGCCCTGGCGGCCGAGCTGCCGAAGATGATGCTGACCTAGCCGTTGCTCTCGGTCAGGGCCGCATAGACCAGGGTCCGCAGCTCGCGCCGGATCGGATAGGCCGAGGACGGGATCAATTGGGTCATGAACACCACCGCCAGGTCTTCGACCGGATCGATCCAGAAGGCGGTCGAGGCCATGCCGCCCCAGAAATATTCGCCCAGCGAGCCCAGGTTCCGGGTCCGGGCCTGGTCGATGGTCATGGCGAAGCCCAGGCCGAAGCCCAGTCCCTCGAACACCGTCTCGCTGAACAGCGAGCGCGACATCTCGGTCAGCTCCCGGCCGCCCGGCAGGTGGTTCATGGTCATCAGCTTCAGGGTCTTGGGGCTGACGATCCGCGCCCCGTCCAGCTCGCCGCCGTTCAGCAGCATGCGGCAGAAGCGCATGTAGTCGTCGGCCGTCGAGACCAGCCCACCGCCGCCCGACTTCACCGACGGCTCGGACAGGTAGTGGCTGGTGGTCGGATCGTCCTGCAGCACCACCTCGCCCTTGGGGTTCAGGGTGTAGCAGGCGGTGAACCGATGGCGCTGGTCGTCGGGCACGAAGAAGCCGGTGTCGATCATCTTCAGCGGGTCGAAGATGCGCTCCTTCAGGAACACGTCGAACGGCTGGCCCGAGATCGCCTGGACCAGGTAGCCCAGCACGTCGGTGGCCACCGAATAGTTCCACGCCTCGCCCGGCGAGAACTCCAGCGGCAGGGCCGCCAGGGCCTCGACGAAGGCGTCGAGCCCGCCCTCGCTGTCGACCCCGTCCAGCTTCAGCTTGCGATAGGCGGCGTCGATGTTCGAGCGCTGCTGGAAGCCGTAGGTCAAACCGGCGGTATGGCGCAGCAGGTCGACGATCCGCATCGGCTGATCGACCGGCTTGGCCTGGAAGGCGCCCAGCACGCCGGCCTGGAACACGCCCAGCTTCTTCCACGACGGGATGAACCGGTGCACCGGATCGTCCAGCGCGACCTTGCCCTCCTCGACCAGCATCATGAAGGCGATCGAGGTGATCGGCTTGGTCATCGAATAGATGCGGAACAGGCTGTCGGCCTGCAGCGGACGCCCGCGTTCCTTGTCGGCCGAGCCCAGGATCGTGGTGTGCGCCAATTGGCCGCGACGCCAGACCTGGACCAAGGCGCAGGGCAGCTTTCCGGGCGCGATGTAACGGTCCTGGACGAAGGCGTCGATGCGCTTCAGTCGGTCCGACGACAGACCCACGGCTTCAGGCGTGCTCAAGACGATATCCCTCCTGCGACGGACCGCCCGGACGATCGCGGGCGGGCGGCGTGCTTTTTCATTGGCGCGATCGAAGAGGCGGTACGTCGAAACCCGCCCTTTACCCGTTCGTGCGCATATCGATTGAAAACTAGGGAACGGGGATGGGCAAGCACTTGCGCGACGAGACCCCCGGCGGCCTCAGTATCGAGCAGGCCGCCGCCGACTGGTTCTTCGAGACCAGCCTCGACATGTTCGTGGTGCTGGAGGACGACGCGATCGTCCGCGTCAATCCGGCCTGGACCACCCTGACCGGCTGGACGCCCGACGAGACCCTGGGCCGCCCGATCCGCGACTTCTTCCACCTGCACGACACCGACACCATCCGCGGCATCGGCGCCACCCTGCGCGCCGAGGGCGAGGCCCGCTCCGAGCACCGCCTGGCCCGCAAGGGCGGCGGCTGGCTGTGGGTCCGCTCGCAGTCCAAGCTGCTGCCCGAGGCGTTCGGGCGCGAGGCGCTGCTGATCGTCTTCCAGGACTTCACCGAGGATCGCGCCCGCCGGATCGAGCGCCAGCAGTCCGAGCGCGCCAACGAGCTGCTGCGCAACACGGCGGGCGTCTATGTCTGGCGGTTCGACCCGCGCAAGGGCGTCTACATCTTCGAGCAGGACATCCCCACGCCCTCCTCGCCCCAGGGCGGGGTCCGGATCATGACGGTCCAGGAGATGACCGCCTCGACCCATCCCGAAGAGCGTCAGGCCGTCTGGGAAGCCTTCAGCCGGACCCTGGCCACGGGCGACCACCACATCCAGACCTATCGCTACCTCGATCCCTCCAGCCAGTCCTGGATCTGGATGCGAGCCGCCTGGCGCGGCGTGCGCGGCTCCAGCGCCAAGGCCTGGGACGTGATCGGCATCAGCCAGGACGTCACCGAGCTGGTGGCCACCCGAGACGCCGCCCTCGGCGCGGCCGAGGCCAAGTCGCAGTTCCTGGCCAATATGAGCCACGAGATCCGCACCCCAATGAACGGGGTGCTGGGCGTGATGCACCTGCTCAAGCGCGAGAAGCTGTCGGACGACGGCCGCCAGCTGCTGACCGAGGCCCTGGGCTGCGGCGCCATGCTGTCGGAGCTGCTGAACGACATCATCGACTTCTCGAAGATCGAGGCCGGCAAGCTGGAGCTGAATCCCGAGCCGATCGACCCGGCCGCCCTGCTGCGAAGCGTCGCCGACCTGCTGCGTCCCCAGGCCAAGCAGAAGGGCCTGAGCCTGACCGTCACGGTCGATCCCGGCATCGGCTGGGTCGGCGCCGATCCCCTCAGGCTGCGCCAGGGCCTGTTCAACCTGCTGGGCAACGCCGTGAAGTTCACGCTGGAGGGCGGCGTCGAGGCGCGCCTGACCACCGCCGGTCCGCCCGGCGCGCGGCGCCTGCGTTTCGAGATCCAGGACAGCGGCGTGGGCGTCGACCAGGCAACGGCCGAGGGCCTGTTCCAGCGCTTCAGCCAGGCCGACGGCTCGACCACCCGCCGCTTCGGCGGCGCGGGCCTGGGCCTGGCCATCACCCGGCGCCTGGCCATTCTGATGGGCGGCGACGTCGGCTTCACCAGCCCGCCGGAGGGCGGCTCGCTGTTCTGGCTGGAGATCGCCGCCCCGCCCGCCTCCGAGGCCGCCGCGCCGATCGAGGCCGACACCGGCCTGCTGGCCGGCCTGCGCGTGCTGATCGTCGAGGACAACGCCACCAATCGCCTGATCGCCGGCCGGCTGCTGGAGGCCATGGGCGCGGTCGTCGAGACCGCCGAGGACGGCGTCCTGGGCGTCGAGGCCGTCGAACGCGGCGGTCCCGGCTACGACCTGATCTTCATGGACATCCAGATGCCGGGCATGGACGGTGTCGAGGCCACGCGGCGCATCCGCGCCCTGGGCGGCGAGGCGGGCGCGACCCCGATCATCGCCATGACCGCCAACGCCCTGGCCCACCAGCAGGCGTCCTATCTCGCCGCCGGCATGGACGGCGCGGTGGCCAAGCCCCTGTCGCCCGCCGCCCTGGTCCAGGCCATCGCCGCCGTGCTCGGCCAGACCGACCGCGAAGAGGCCCTCCCGGAGCGGACTCCCCTGGCGTCCTAGACCTTCGAACCACCTCGCCGCCTCAATCCTGCAACACGGGCGCAAGATTCCGCGCCCACGAAAGCGGCGCCGAAGCGAGTCGCGCGCCTTGTCGTGAAGTCAGGGCTTCCTAAATTGGACCAGCGGGTCCAAGGGACGCGCGCGAGGCCGCGAACTAGGGGGCGACACATGGACGACGGCCGGATCGCGAGCCCCGCCACCGAGCGGTACGCGAAGAAGAAAGAGGCGATCCTCGCCGCCGCGACCGCCATCCTGAACCGTCAGGGCGTCAAGGGCATGACCCTGGCCGACGTGGCGGCCAAGGTCGGGCTGATCACCACCAGCGTCACCTACTACTACCGCAAGAAGGACGACCTGGCGGCCGCCTGCTTCATGCGCGGCCTGGAGCGGTTCGACGCCCTGGTGACCGAAGCGGCCAAGGCGCCCGACGCCCCCGGCCGGCTGCTGAAGTTCCTCGACCTCTATCTGGACCTGAACCGTCGGGTGCGCCTGGGCGAGGCCGCGCCCCTGACCAGCTTCACCGAGATGCGGGCCCTGAAGGAGCCGCTGCGCGGTTCGGTGCAGGGCGCGTTCAACGACCTCTTCCGCCGGGTTCGCGGCTTCTTCGAGGGGCCCGAGTTCGACCATCTGGACAAGCGCGACCGCAACGCCCGCACCCACCTGCTGCTCGAGCAGGTGTTCTGGTCGGGTTCGTGGCTGCGTCGCTACGACGTCGACGACTACGGCCGCGTGCGCGACAAGATGTACGACATCCTGGTCAACGGCCTAGCGCCGAAAGGCTCGACCCAAGCCTGGGCGCCGCTGACCCTGCCCGATCCGACGCCGCAATCGCCCGAGGGCCAGGAATGGCGCGAGACCTTCCTGGTCGCCGCCACCCGCCTGATCAACCAGCGCGGCTATCGCGGCGCCTCGGTCGAGGACATCTCGGCCCAGCTGAACGTCACCAAGGGCTCGTTCTACCACCACCACGAGGACAAGGACGCCCTGGTGGTCGAATGCTTCGAGCGCACCTTCGCCGTCACCCGCAAGGCCCAGATCGACGCCCGCGACCTGGCCAAGGACAGCTGGCAGCAGCTGTCGTCGGCGACCGCCGCCCTGGTCGCCTACCAGCTGTCGGACCACGGCCCGCTGCTGCGCGCCTCGTCGATGGGCGCCCTGCCGATCGAGATCCGCACCGAGATGGCCCAGGGCTACGCCCGCGGCTCCGAACGTTTCGCGGCGATCATCTCGGACGGCGTGGCCGAAGGCTCGGTGCGGGCGGTCGATCCGATGATCGCGGCCCACATGATCAATTCGATGCTCAACGCCGCCGCCTCGCTGGGCATCTGGGTCCCCGGGCTGGAGCGCGAGGAAGCGGCCCGGCTGTTCGCCCGGCCGCTGCTGACGGGGCTGTTCACGCGCTAGGCCGCGCCACGACTTTTCATTGCCGTAATTTCCAGCTCAACTCGCGGCCGTGGTCGGACGGGGTGAGCGGTCATGCACAGGCGGGACCTGGTTCAGGGGATCTTCGGCGCCGCCGCGATCCTGGTGGTCGGTGGCCGCGCGAGGGCCCTGGCGCGGGACGAGTACGGACCCGAGCCGCAGGTCATGACCGTCCGAGGCCAGATGCACGCCGACCAGATGGGCGTCACGCTCGTGCATGAACACATCCTGGCGAATTTCCAGACCTATGCCGAGTGGGCCAAGGCGCCCCTGCCCTATGACCGCGACGAGGTGGTGAAGGTCGTCCTGCCTCGCCTGCTCGGCCTCAAGGCGCGCGGCTGCCGGACCTTCGTCGACGCCACGGCGGCCTATCTGGGTCGCGACCCGATCCTGCTGGAGCGCCTGGCGCGGGAGAGCGGGCTCAACATCCTGACGGTCACGGGCAACTACGCCGCCTTCGACAACACCCACCTGCCGCCCTGGGTGTTCACCGACACCGCCGAGGCCCTGGCCGAGCGCTGGGTGCTGGAATGGAAGGACGGGATCGACGGCACCCGTGTCCGGCCGGGCTTCATCAAGCTGGGCTTCAACGGCGGTCCGCTCAGCGAGGTCGAGCGCAAGCTGATCCGCGCCGGCGCCATCGCTCACAAACGGACGGGCCTGACGATCGGCGCCCATACCGGTCCGGCCGTTTCGGCGTTCGAGCAGCTGGAGGTCCTGGAGAAGGAAGGCGTGCACCCGTCCGCCTGGATCTGGATCCACGCCCAGAACGAGCCGGACGTCACGCGGCATATCGCGGCGGCGCGGCGCCAGGCCTGGGTGGAGTTCGACGGGATCGACGCCAAGTCGATGGACCAGCACGTCGGCCTGGTGACCCGCCTGCGGGACGAAGGCCTGCTGAACCGCGTGCTCATCTCGCAGGACGCGGGTTGGTACAATGTCGGCCAAGCTGGAGGCGGTCAGGCCCGCAGCTACGAGCTGATCTTCACCCAATTCCTGCCGGCGCTTCGGGCCAAGGGCTTCACCCCGGCGGAGATCAACACGCTGATGGTCGCCAATCCGGCGGAGGCCTTCGCGATCCGACAACGCGGGACGGCGTGATCGAGAAGAGGGGCGGCCTGAGCCGCCCCTCCCGCCGACGGCTCTAGAACTTCTTCTTGATGCCGAACTTGTAGGTCCGGCCCAGCGGGTCGCCCGTGAACGGGTCGTACCCGAGGTCCAGGCGGGCGTACGAGGGATCCTGGTCGAAGATGTTGGTGATCGTCGCCGACAGGGTGGTGTCCCAGGGCAGGAACACCCGATACGAGATGTCGGTCAGGATCTGCTTGTCGATCTTCTTGCCGGCCGCCACCTGCACCGGCGCGCCGGTGGAGTCCTTGTAGGCCCCGGCCGCGAACGGCGCGGTGCGTTGATCGACATAGCTGTCGATGTAGTGGACCGTCAGACGCACGTTGTGCGGCCCCCGGGTCCACTCGCCGAAGGCGTCGCCCTTCCACTGCGGGATCGGCACGGCGATGGTCTGGTAGTTCAGCTGGCCTACGGCGTCGAACGCGGGGGTGACCACCACGCCTTCCACCGTCTGGGCGTCGATCTTGTATTCGGAGATCCAGGTGGCGTTGGCGCCCAGGCGCAGATCGCCGCCGATCACGTCCTCGAAGATGTAGTCGGCCGAGAAGTCGACGCCCGAATTCTTGATCGACGGTCCATTGACGTAATAGGTCTTCAGGCGGGCCAGCGACGAGATCGTGCTGCAGCCGGTGGTGAAGGTGAACCGGGCCTGCAGGGCCGCATAGGCGGGGTTGCCGCAGTTGTTGGCCCCGGTCGCGCCGTTCGGATAGAGGGCGTTGACCATCCCGCCCACCGGCTCGGCCACGATCGGCTTGTCGAAGTCGAACTGGAAGTAGTCGATGCTGGCCTTGAAGTTGCCGGCGTTGAACAGGACGCCGGCGTTGAAGGTGTCGGCCTTTTCCGGCTGCAGGTTGGGATTGCCGTAGATGTCGACGGCGCGGAACACGCCCAGGATGCTCTGCAGCGAGGTGACCGACGAGGTGACCAGTTGCGGATCGGGCGGACCGCGGAACGTCGAGCCCGCCGAGCCGCGCAGCGCCATCCAGGGCGTGGCCTGCCAACGGAGCGCGACCTTGGGATTGAAGGTCGAGCCCGTCGGGCCGCCGTAGTCTTCGTAGCGGGCCGCCAGCTGCATCTGCAGGTCCTCGGTGATCGGCACCGACAGCTCGCCGAAGCCGGCCATGACGTCGCTCTGCTTGTCGGCCGGGGTGTTCACGCCCAGGAACATGAACGGCCCGTTGCGGACCGAGCCGGTGCAGTTGGTCACCCCGTAGTCCGGCGTGTTGACGCACGGATTGATCAGGGCGTTGGAGATGTCGTTGTAGTCGGACTTGAAGTAGGTCAGGCGGTACTGCACCCCGGCGGCCCAGGCGATGTCGCCGCCCGGCAGGGTGATGTTGGTCTTGCCGTTCAGCACCGCCTCGCCGACGAACAGGCGCGAGGCCTGCTTGGTGGTCAGCTTCTGGAAGAACCAGCGCGTGACCTCCTCGCTGTTGGCCAGGTTGGCGTTGTAGCCCGCATTGGCCACGCCGGTGATGGCGTTGCCGGGGATGGCGTTGGCGAACGGGTTGTAGAACAGGCAGCCGCTGACGCCAGGCACGCCCTGGATGCCGGGGGTGGCCGGGTCGGTGTCGCAGCGCGGACCGCCCAGGCCGCGCAGGGCCAGCTGGAAGCGGTTGACCAGCGTGTCGTAGCCGGTCCGGATGCCCACCTCCTGGGAATAGGTCAGGGCCAGGTCCCAGCCGATGCCGTTGTCGAACTCGCCCGACAGGTCGCCCGACACGCGATAGGCGTTGTAGGACCGCGCGCCGATCGAGGGGCCGTAGCCGAAGGCCGGATTGCCGCCCAGGCCGTAGGGCCGGTTGGCCGCGTTGATCGCCCCGCCCGCCAGGATCGCCGACGGCACCGTGGTCTGGGCCCCGGTCACCAGGCTGGTGGTGACGATGGTGGGGTTGGCGGCCATGAAGGCGATCAGGCCGGGGTTGTTGGCCGGCACGTAGTAGCGTCCGACCAGCGACGGCGCGAGCGCGACCTCGGCCGTCGGAACCGCCAGGGCGGCGTAGGACGGCGAGGTGTTCCAGTCGGGGACGTCGGTGTGGCTGACCAGGGCCTCCATGTGGAACTTGGTCTTGTCCGACAGGTCGGCGTTGATCTCGCCATAGGCCTGGAGCGCGTCCTGTTTCTCGACCAGGTTGTCGAACGGCGTGTAGTGCCAGTAGCAGACCGGCGTCAGGCCGCTGAAGCCGGCGTAGCCGCCCAGGGACGAGCAGCTGGGATCGCGGAAGCCCGTGGTCGAGGCCGCGGCCGGGATGAAGGTCGAGGGGTTGCCCGCCGCCGACCAGCCCGCCTCGGGGTTGTCCAGATAGGGCTTGTTGGCCCAGTCGCGGTCGGCGACCGTCAGCTTCGAGCGATGCTGCCAGCCGATGCTGGCCAGCAGGTTGGCGCGGTCCCAGACCTTGCCGTAGGTGACGTTCAGGCCGTAGTCGCCCTTCGAGCCGTCGATGAACCGGTAGTCGGCCCCGGCCTCAAGGCCGTTGAAGTTCTTGCGGGTGATGAAGTTGACGACGCCGGCGATGGCGTCCGAGCCGTAGGTCGCCGCGGCCCCGTCCTTCAGCACCTCGATCCGGCCGATGGCGGCGCCGGGGATGATGTTGGTGTCGACGATGCCCGCCCCGGCCGCGGCCAGCGGGTTGATCGCCAGACGCCGGCCGTTCAGCAGCACCAGGGTGCGCTGCGAGCCCAGGCCGCGCAGGTTGACCGAGCCCGAGCCTTCCGAGCCCTGGGCTCGGGCGTCGAACTGATTGGTGTCGCCCAGCACGCCGTTCGAGACCGGCAGGGCCTTGAGCATCTCCACCGTCGAGGGCGAGCCCTGCTTCTGCAGGTCCTCGACGCCGATCACGTCGACCGGCAGCGAGGCGTCCTCGGGCGTGCCCTTGATGAACGAACCGGTGACGATGACCTCTTCCACCATGACCGGTCCCTGGTCGTTCGAGGGTCTGGTCTGGGCGTGGGCGGCGCCGGCCCCCATGCCCAAGACAAGTGTCAGGGCCGAGGCCCCGCGCAGGAACATCGCTTTCTTCATGGTCTTCCCTCCCGAGCTGCTTTTTTTGAACGCAGGTCTTTTGGGCTTCGGGAAACCTAGTCGGCGGCGCGTCTCGCGCGTCGCCCGGCGCTCGCGGCGGCCTTCGCCCCCACGTCGTCGCGGGGACGCGTTTCGAAAATTGAAGATGCGTATTCGCGCGCCGACAACTCTGGGGTCCCCCTGGGCCGGATACTGGAAACGCTTGACTGAAAGCCCGCAATTCCGCGCGGGCGGAAGCTCGACCGTGAAGTCGAACATCTGTTTCGATGATGCGGTATGTTTTGACGCCACGTCAACCGCGCATCGGCGCCGCCCCTTCGAACACGCGGCACGGCCCAGCTGGAACCGGTCGGCGAAATAATCGCCGCGCCGTGTCGCAAAGCTGCGCCTTCGTTCGTCATCTCCAGGAAGGACCGATGCGCGACCGCCGGATGGGGGCCCTGCATCCCCCGGCGCCGGCAGGAGAAAAAAGCGATGACGTCCCGCCCTTTCATCCCGCCGCCCTCGTCCCCAATTGAACGAACGACGGTCGTTCGCGTTAGTCCCGCGCTCGGCTTCTTGGGGATCTGGCCATGATTGTCCTGGCGGCCGAGCGAGCGGCCCACGCATTGCGGCCGATCATATCGCTAAGCGATTTGACTATTAAATCACTTAACAATATGGATCGCCTCCATGACGACAGGCGATCCCGGTTCGACGAAAGGCGTATGGCGCACCTCACACGTGCCCCGCGACCCCATCGGTCAGCGCCTGAAGACCATCTCGATGCTGACGCGCCAAATCGGCCGCAAGATCGGCGAAAGCCTGGGCGTCAACGTCACCGACATGGCCGCCCTGGAGCAGCTGCTGAACAACGGCCCGATGACGCCCGGCCAGCTGGCCGGGCACCTGAAGGTGACGACCGCCGCCGCCACCCAGATCGTCGACCGCCTGGAACGGGCCGGCCACGTCGCCCGCGAACGACGAGCCCACGACCGGCGCAAGGTCTGCATCGTACCCGTGGAGGCCTCGGTCGAACGGGCCTTCGCCCAGCTGGCGCCGATGCTGGACGGCCTGGACGGCGTCATCGCCGGCCTCTCCCCGGGCGAGCGCCATGTCATCGAGCGCTTCCTGGACCAGGTCGCTGACGTCTACGGCGCCATCGCCACCCCGTCCGCTTCCGAGACCCCTTGTTGAGATCACGCCGACCGTCCTCCCCCTTCGGTCCCGCTTCAGGTGAGAGTTGATGAGTGAAATCATGACCGGAGAGCGCCAGCGCCCTCGGCCATTCCGATCCGGAGCCTCGCTTCTGGCGCTGAGCCTGGCGGGTCTGGCTTTGGCCGGCTGCGTGAACACCCCGCGCCCGACGCCCGACACCCGCCTGCCGGCCGCCTACGAGGCGCCTGCCGGTGCGGCCCAGGCCGACCTGGACCACTGGTGGACCAGCTTCAACGACCCCCAGCTGACTGGCCTGATCGAGACGGCGCTGGAGAAGGCCCCCGACGCCCGCACCGCCTCGGCGCGGCTGGACGAGGCGCGCGCCGTCCGCAAGGGCCAGGTGCGCCAGATCTGGATCCCGGGCACACCGCTGACCGGCAGCGCCGGCAAGACCCACACCGAGATCCTCGACAGCAGCGGCGCCGCCGGCTTCACCCAGGGCGGCGACAGCGAGAACTACGCCGCCAATTTCGACGTGTCGTGGGAGCTGGACCTGTTCGGCCGCAAGCGCGCCGGCATGCGCATCGTCGACAACGACTTCGCCGCCGCCCGCTTCGCCTACGAGGGCGCCCGCGCCTCGCTGGCCGCCAATGTCGCCCAGTCCTACTTCCAGGCGCGCGGCCTGGCCGTCCAGCTGGACGACGCCCGCCAGACCGAGCGCATCAACGCCTCGCTGCGCGACTTCGCGGTCAAGAAGGCCAACGCCGGCCTGATCGCCACGTCGGAAGCCGACCGCGCCGAGTCCGACCTGGCCTCGACCCAGGCCCGGGTCTCCAACCTGGAGGCCCAGCTGGACTCGGCCCGGCGCAGCCTGCTGATCCTGATCGGGCGTGGAACCGATCCGCTGGCCAGCCTGCCGGTGGACGCCCGCCTGGACCTGGCCCCGCCGGTCCCCGCCACCATCCCGGGCGAGCTGCTGGGCCGCCGTCCCGACGTCCGCGAAGCCCAGGCCCGCCTGGCCTCGGCCTCCGGCACGCTGAAGATCGACGAACTGGCCTTGCTGCCGACCTTCAACATCACGCCGGGCGTGGGCCTGACCAAGAGCGTCCAGCCCTCGTTTCCGTTCGCGGGCGGCGGCGGCGGCAAGACCTCGACCACCAGCTCGGCCTGGACCATAGGGGCCAACGTCTCGATCCCCGTGCTGAACATCCCCGCCCTGCTGGCCGACATCGACGCCCAGAACGCCCGCACCCAGCAGGCGGCGATCGCCTTCGAGAAGTCGATCCAGACCGCCTATGGCGAGGCCGAGAACGCCATGCTGCAATTGGCCGCCGACCAGCGCCGCGTGGCGGTGCTGACCGCCGGCGAGGCGCGGGCCGAACGCGCCTATCAGGCCAACCGCAAGGGCTACGGCCTGGGCCTGATCGACCTGACCACCACCCTGCAGGCCGAGCAGTCCTGGCGCCTGTCGCGCACGGCCCTGACCGACGCGCGCACCGACGCCCTGCTGCACGCCGTCCAGACCTACAAGGCCCTGGGCGGCGGCTGGACGCCCGACGCCGTCGTGTCCGCCCAGAACAGTCCCCAGAACACCACCCCGACCCAAGTCTCCGCCAAATGAGCCCCTCCCCCATGACGACCCGCACCGCGCTCGCCGCCATGATCCTGATCGCCGCGACGGGCCTGAGCGCCTGCGGCGAGAAGAAGGACAAAGCCGCTCCGAAAGCCCCCGCCGCCGCGGCCCGCGCCGTCAGCGTCGGCTCGGTCGAGACCCGGCCGCTGGGCGGCGGGGTCGAGGCCTCGGGCCTGCTGGTCTCGCGCGAGGAGGCCGCCGTCGGCTCCGAGCTTTCCGGCTACCGCGTCGCCCGCCTCTACGCCGACGAGGGCGACTATGTCCGCGCCGGCCAACCTCTGGCCCAGCTGGACGACACCCTGCTGCGGGCCCAGGTCGACCAGCAGGCCGCCGTCACCGCCCAGGCCGACGCCGAGGCCCGGCGCGTCTCGGGCCTGGACGGCCAGGGCGTGCTCAGCCAGGAGCAGATCGAGACCCGCCGCTACCAGGCCAAGGCCCAGGAAGCGGCCCTGAAGGAGCTGCGCACCCGCGTCTCGCGCATGACCATCACCGCGCCCGTCAGCGGCCTGGTCCTGCAGCGCGGCGTCCAGCCGGGCCAGATCGCCGGTGGCGGGACCACGCCCTGGTTCACCATCGCCCGCGACGGCCTGGTCGAGCTGGACGCCGAAGTCAACGAGGCCGACCTGGCGGGCATCCGCGCCGGCCAGCCGGTCCAGGTCAGTCTGCCCAGCGGCCAGGCCGTGTCCGGCGTCGTGCGCCTGGTCAGCCCCCGGGTCGATAGCGCCAGCCGCCTGGGCAAGGTGCGCGTGCGCCTGCCCGTCCGGCCCGACCTGCGCCCCGGCGGCTTCGGCCGCGCCACCTTCGGCGCCTCGGGCGCGTCGGTGACCGCCGTCCCCGAGTCCGCCATCCGCTACGAGGCCGACGGCCTGTACGTCATGACCGTGGACAGCAACAACAAGGCCCATCAGGTCGCCATCAAGGTCGGCCAGAAGGGCGGCGGCTGGGCCCAGCTGGTCCAGGGCCCGCCGGCCGGGACCCGAATCGTGCTGGGCGGCGCCTCGTTCGTCACCGACGGCGACGTCATCCGTCCCGCGGCCACCACTCAGCAGGCGGCGCGCTGATGGCCGACGAACACAAGACAGGCGAACTCCGCGTCTCGGCCTGGGCGATCAAGAACCCGATCCCCGTCGCGGTCCTGTTCATCGCCCTGATCATCGCCGGCGTCGGCTGCTATCTGGGCCTGCCCATCAAGCAGTTCCCGAACGTCGAGTTCCCGGCCGTGACCGTGACGGTCACCCAGAGCGGCGCCGCGCCCGGCGAGATGGAGACCCAGGTCACCCGCCCCATCGAGGACGCGGTGGCCAGCATCTCCAACGTCAAGACCATCAGGTCTTCCGTGGTCCAGGGCGCCTCGACCACGACGATCGAGTTCAACCTCGGCGAGGACCTGCAGAAGGTCACCGACGAGGTGCGTTCCAAGGTCGACCAGACCCGCTCGCTGCTGCCCCGCGAGGTGGACGAGCCGATCGTCCAGCGCCTGGAGATCACCAGCGCCCCGATCATCACCTACGCCGTCTCGGCCCCGGGCATGAGCGCGACCGAGCTGTCGTGGTTCATCGACGACACCGTCACCCGCGCCCTGCAGGGCGAGAAGGGCGTGGCCCAGGTGGCCCGGGTCGGCGGCGTGGATCGAGAGATCAACGTCATCATCGATCCCGACCGCATGGCCAGCTTCGGCGTCACCGCGCCCCAGCTGAACCAGGCCCTGGCCAGTTTCAGCGTCGACGCCCCCGGCGGCCGCGCCAAGATCGGCGGCCGCGAGCAGACTCTGCGCGTGCTGGGCGCGGCCACCACGGTCGAGCAGCTGCGCGCCATCACCATCCCGGTGGCCGGCGGCCGCTATGTGAAGCTGACCGACGTCGCCCAGGTCGGCCAGGGCTCGGAAGAGGAGCGCGGCTTCGCCCGCCTCGACGGCAAGCCCGTGGTCGCCTTCCAGGTGATGAAGACCCGCGACTCCAGCGACGTGGCCGTCGAGGACCGCGTGAAGAAGGCCGTGGACGCCCTGGAGGCCAAGCAGCCGGGCGTGACGTTCGTGAAGATCTTCTCGACCGTCGACGAGACCCGCGCCAGCTTCGCGGCCACCGAGCACACCCTGCTGGAAGGCATGCTGCTGGCCTCGCTGGTGGTGTTCCTGTTCCTGCGCGAATGGCGGGCCACCCTGATCACCGCCATCGCCATGCCGGTGTCGCTGATCCCCACCTTCGCCTTCATGTCGATCATGGGCTTCTCGCTCAATGTCGTGACCCTGCTGGCCCTGACCCTGGTCATCGGCATCCTGGTCGACGACGCCGTGGTCGAGATCGAGAACATCGAGAAACGCGTCGCGCGCGGCCAGAGGCCGTTCATGGCGGCGATGGAGGGGGCCGACGCCATCGGCCTGGCGGTCGTGGCCACCACCTTCACCATCGTGGCGGTGTTCGTGCCCGTCTCGTACATGCCCGGCACGCCCGGCCAGTTCTTCAAGGAATTCGGCCTGACCGTCGCCGTGGCCGTGCTGTTCTCGCTGGTGGTCGCCCGCCTGCTGACGCCGCTGTTGGCCGCCTACTTCCTCAAGCCCTCCAAGGACCCGCACCCGCGGCGCGACTTCCAGGGCTTCTATCGCGGCGTGCTGGACTGGTCGCTGGATCACCGCTTCCTCAGCATCATCATCGGCACGGTGATCCTGATCGGCTCGTTCGCCCTGGCCGCCTTCCTGCCCACGGCCTTCCAGCCGGCCGGCAACGCCAACTACTACTACCTGAAGGTCCAGGGCCCGCCCGGGGCGACCACGGCCGACATGGACCGCACCGTCCAGGCGGTGACCACCATGTTCCGCAAGCGTCCCGAGACCGCCCACGTCTTCGCCCAGGTCGGGTCGAACATCGGCAGCGGCTGGGGCGGCCAGAGCGGGGCCGACATCCGCGACGCCACGGTCACCATCGTGCTGAACGGCAAGCGCGACATGACGGTGACCGAAATCAAGCAGGCGGTGCGCAACGGCCTGCACGACATCCCCGACGCCCGGGTCAACCTGCTGGGCGACTGGGGCACGTCGGAGGTCCAGACCATCCTGATCTCGGACGACGGCCCGCTGCTGGAGCGCACCGCCGCCCAGATCGAGCGCGAGATGCAAGGCCTGGCCACCGTGGCCGATCCGCGCCCCTCCTCGCCGCCCAGCGGTCCGGAGATCGTCATCCGGCCCAAGCCCGACGAGGCCGCCCGCCTGGGCGTCAGCGCCGCCGACATCGCCGCCATCGCCCGCGTGGCCACGGTGGGCGACATCGACGCCAACGTCGCCAAGATGACCCAGGGCGAGCGGCGGATCCCGATCCGCGTGCGCCTGCCGGCCGAGACCCGCGCCGACCTCGACGCCCTGGGCGCCCTGCGCATCCCCACGGCCAGCGGCGGCACCACCCGGCTCGACACCGTGGCCGACCTGTCGTTCCAGGCCGGTCCGGCCAAGATCGACCGCTTCGCCCGCAAGCGTCAGGTGACCATCGAGGCCGACCTGGCCAACGGCGCCCAGCTGGGCCAGGCGATGGGCGACGTGGGCAAGCTGCCGACCATGAAGCACCTGCCCGCCAGCGTGGGCCCGGCCACGGCCGGCGACCAGGAGGCGTTCGTCGAGCTGTTCACCGGCTTCGCCGTCGCCCTGCTCTCGGCCGTGGGGCTGGTGTTCGGCGTGCTGGTCCTGCTGTTCCGCAGCTTCTTCAAGCCGATCACCATCCTGTCGGCCCTGCCCCTGGCGATCGGCGGCGCGTTCTTCGCCCTGCTGGTCACCGGCCAGTCGCTGTCGATGCCGTCGCTGATCGGCTTCCTGATGCTGATGGGCCTGGCGGCCAAGAACTCGATCCTGCTGGTCGAGTACGCCATCGAGCAGGAGCGGGCCGGCATGAGCCAGCGCGAGGCCATCCTCGACGCCTGCCACGAGCGGGCCCGGCCGATCATCATGACCACCCTGGCCATGATGGCCGGCATGCTGCCGACGGCGTTGGGCATCGGCACCGGTTCGGAGTTCCGCCAGCCGATGGCCGTGGCGGTGATCGGCGGGCTGATCACCTCGACCGTGCTGTCCCTGGTGCTGGTGCCGGTGGTCTACGAGATCGTCGACGACATCGAGCGCTGGCTGACCCCCAAGCTCTCGCGCATGACCACCCCGCGCGAGGCCGAGGGGACGCTGTCGCCGGTCGATCGTCTGTGATGAAGCCGGCGTCGTCCGTCCGTTCGTGACGGACGGCGCCGAGCCGTCCTAGCGCTTGCTGTCGTCCAGCAGCGAGCCCACCACCGGGGCGTCCGGGGCCTTGGCGCTGATCGGCTCGCACCAGGGGAAGCGGCTGTCGCGGCCGGTGCTGCGCCGGCTGGCCAGGCCGGTCTCGAACATCAGCTGGCCTAGGTCCACGCCGTCCAGCTGGACCACGGCCAGCTCGCGATGGAACTCGTCGAAGCCGCCGGTCGGCTGGACGGTCACGTCGCGCGCCTCGTGCATGCGCTGGCGCACCCACTGCGTGGCCTGCTTGGCGGCGGCGGCCTCGGCCCAGCACCGGGCGTCGGGTACGCCCTGGGGCGCATAGGCGTTGGCCAGGCGCACGTGCTTGCCGTCGATGACCAGGGCGTCGGCGCTGAGCACCCGCACGCGATCACCCAGCCCGGGCGGGACGTCGAGCGTGGACGGCGGATCGGGCGTCTTCTGGCAGGCGGTCGTCAGGACGGCCAGGGCCAGCACGATATGGCGTTTGCGGATCAAGAGCTCACCCCGAATTCGGACACCAGGATAACGTGTTCGTCCGGAGCCGTGAACCGGTGAAGGCCCTCCTCGGGTGAGCCACCAAAGCAAAAGGCCCCGGAGTCTCCTCCGGGGCCTTCGCTTAGTCAGCTAGTCGCTGAGATCGGATC
>NZ_JBBEUD010000008.1:0-213532 GCF_037402475.1 Caulobacter sp. CCG-8 | reverse complement strand
CCCCCCCCCCCCCCCCCCCCCCCCCCCCCCCCCCCCCCCCCCCCCCCCCCCCCCCCCCCCCCCCCGCCGCCCAATCGCCGCATGACAGCGTGACCTTGGACTGATAATCGTTCGCAAGTTTTTCCGGTGCGATCATGTCCGACGCTCTCAGCCTAGCTTCCGAAGTCATCGACCTCCCAGACTCCGCCTCGGGCGCCCCCCTGGGCGCGCGCGGCGCGGAAGGCCCGCTCAGCACGGCCCGCAAAGGGCAGCGCGGGGTCATCGTGCGGGTGGGCGGCGAGACGGGGCGGTCGGAGTCGATCGATCCGGAGGAGCTGGAGCGCCGCCTGCTGGAGATGGGCTTCGTGGAGGGCGCCGCGTTCGAGGTGCTGCACGAGGGCCTGTTCGGCCGCGACCCCATCGCCGTGCGGATCGACGACATGCGCGTGGCCCTGCGCCGCCGCGAGGCCGCCGCCGTCACCGTCCGTTTCGAAGAGATCTGAGGCCTTGACCGACGCTGTCCCCAAAGCCCCCCAGGGCCCCGCGCGCCTGGCGCTGGTCGGCAATCCCAATTCCGGCAAGACCGCCCTGTTCAACGCCCTGACCGGCAGCCGCCAGAAGGTCGCCAACTACGCCGGCGTCACCGTCGAGCGGAAGGAGGGCGTGCTGACCTTGCCCGGCGGCCGCGGCGCCCACGTGCTGGACCTGCCCGGCACCTACAGCCTGCGGGCCCGCAGCCCCGACGAGATCGTCACCCGCGACGCGGTGCTGGGCAAGCTGTCGGGCGAAGCCGCCCCGGACGTCCTGATCTGCGTGGCCGACGCCACCAACCTGCGGCTGGTGCTGCGCCTGGTGCTGGAGCTGAAGCAGGTGGGCCGCCCGTTCGTGCTGGCGCTCAACATGTTCGACATCGCCCAGCGGCAGGGCCTGCGCATCGACCTGGAGCGGCTGTCCACCGAGATCGGCGCGCCGATCGCCACCACCGTGGCCACCCGCAAGCGCGGCCTGGACGAGCTGGTCGAGAAGGCCAGCGCCCTGGCCGCCAGCCACGAGGGCACGCACGACAACGTCTGGCGCGAGCCGACCGCCGGCGAGATCCGCGCCGCCCACGCCGAGGCCCAGCGCATCTTCAAGGCCTGCGTGAAGCCGCCCGAACGCCCCGACACCGTCACCGGCAAGGTCGATGCGGTGCTGCTGAACCCGGTCGGCGGGCTGATCATCCTGTTCGCCCTGCTGTTCGTGATGTTCCAGGCGGTGTTCACCTGGGCCACCGTGCCGGCCGACGCGATCGACGGGGGCTTCCAGGCCCTGGCCGGCTTCATCGGCGAGCACATGCCCAAGGGGCTGCTGGCCAGCTTCCTGACCGACGGCCTGATCGCCGGGGTGGGCAGCGTGCTGGTCTTCCTGCCCCAGATCCTGATCCTGTTCTTCTTCATCCTGCTGCTGGAAGACAGCGGCTACATGACCCGCGCGGCCTTCCTGATGGACAAGATCATGGGCGGGGCGGGCCTGCACGGCCGGGCGTTCATCCCGCTGCTCAGCAGCTTCGCCTGCGCCATCCCCGGGATCATGTCCACGCGGGTGATCGACAACAAGCAGGACCGGCTCACGACGATCCTGGTGGCCCCGCTGATGACCTGCTCGGCGCGGATCCCGGTCTATACCCTGATCATCGCCGCCTTCATCCCCCACACCAAGGTCTGGGGCGTGCTGAGCCTGCAGGGCCTGGTGATGTTCGGCCTCTACGCCGCCGGCATCGTCAGCGCGCTGGTGGTGTCGTTCGTGATCCGCCGGGTGTTCTGGCGGGGCACGGTCGAGCCGTTCATGATGGAGCTGCCGACCTACCGCTGGCCCGAGCCGCGCAACGTGGCGATGAACCTGTGGACCCGGGCCAAGATCTTCCTCAGCCGCGCCGGCCGCATCATCCTGCCGCTGATGATCGTGGTCTGGGTGCTGTCGACCTTCCCCTATCCGCCCGAGGGCGCGACGGGACCGGCCATCGACTACAGCCTGGCCGGCCGCATCGGGCACCTGATCGCGCCCGTCATGCAGCCCATCGGCTTCAACTGGCAGATGACCGTGGCCCTGATCCCCGGCTTCGCGGCGCGCGAAGTGGCGGTGGCGGCCCTGGGCACGGTCTACGCCGTGGGCGGCGACGCCGACTCCCACGAGGCGCTCAGCACCCTGCTGTCGCACCAGTGGTCGCTGGCCACGGCCCTGTCGTTCCTGGCCTGGTACGTCTTCGCCCCGCAGTGCATGGCCACCCTGGGCGTGGTCAAGCGCGAGACCAACGGCTGGACCTGGCCGACGGTGATGTTCGTCTACATGACCGCCCTGGCCTATCTGGCCTCGTTCGCCGTCTACCACGTGGCCGTGGCGATGGGGGCGGGGTAGGGGCTTCTATTCCCGCAACCCAAACCGTTGTCATCCCGGAAGCCTCGCAGAGGCTGTCCGGGACCCAGGAGACTGGGCTGATGCGGTGCGGCTGCCCCTGGGTCCCGGACAAGCGCTGCGCGCTTTCCGGGATGACAACTCAAAGAACCCTCACTTGCCCAGCTCGATCGTCACCTTCTCGACCTTGCCGGTGAACCTGAACGGCAGCTTGTAGGTCCAGTCGATGGGCGAGCCGGTGTCCAGGCCGATGTCCAGGCCCTCGAAGATGGCGAACTGGATCGGGACCGACCGCTCGATGCGCCCGCCCGCGACCGTCTTGCCGCCGGCCTTCAGCGTGAACGCGCCGCCCTTGCCCATGCCGCCGCCGTCGTACTTGAACGCGACCTCGATCGTCGACCTGCCCGCCGGCAGGGCCGTCTCGCCCGCGAAGGTGGGCCGCTCCTGGCCCAGGAAGTTGTAGACGAACACCGGCCGGCCCTCGCGCAGATAGAGGCCGTAGCCGCCCTCCGAGCCGCCCTGGGTGACGATCATGCCGCTGGCCTTGTCGTCCGGCAGGTCGACCTCGGCGGTGATGGTCCAGGACTTGTTGAGCATGGGCAGGCAGGCCGCGCCGGGCAGGGCGGTCATGCCCTCGTAGTAGACGGCTTTGGTCCGCTTGCCGATCAGGCTGGGCCGGCCCATGGCCTCGGCGTTCATGCGGATGGTCGCGCGCCAGTCCAGCGGCAGGACGCTGTACTTGGACGCCTCGGCCCACCACAGGTCCTGCAGCTCGCGCAGCTTGTCGGGGTGGTCCTTGGCCAGGTCCCTGGCCTGGGAGAAGTCCTCGTCGACCTTGTAGAGCTCCCAGACGGCCTTGTCGGGATTCCAGTTCTCGTCGCGGGTCGGCTGCCAGGGCACGAAGGACGGCGCCGAGGCCATCCAGCCGTCGTGATAGAGGCCGCGGTTGCAGCCCAGCTCGAAATACTGGGTCCGGCGCAGGCTGGGCGCCTCGGCGTCGTCGGCGGTGAAGGCGAAGCTGATCCCCTCGATGGGTTTCTGCGCCACGCCGTTCAGCTCCAGGGGCGCGGTGATCCCGGCCCATTCGTACAGGGTCGGCACGATGTCGATCACATGCAGGAACTGGTCGCGCAGGGCCCCCTTGTCCTTGATCCTCTTGGGCCAGCTGACGATCAGCGGATTGCGGGTGCCGCCGAAATGGCTGGCCACCTGCTTGGTCCACTGGAACGGCGTGTTCATCGCGTGGGCCCAGGACGAGGGGAAGTGGTTGAAGTGCTTGGGCCCGCCCAGCTCGTCGATGGCCGTGAGATTGTCCTGCCAAGTTTCCGGGAAGCCGTTGAAGAACAGGTTCTCGTTCAGCGAGCCCTCCAGCCCGCCCTCGGCCGACGAGCCGTTGTCGCCGGCGATGTAGAGGATGACGGTGTTGTCGGCGTCGGGCAGGTCCTTCACCGCGTCGACCACCCGGCCCATGGCCTCGTCGACCTGGGCGCCGTAGGCGGCGAAGCATTCCATCATCCGGGCGTAGAGGCGCTTCTGGTCGGGGTTCAGGCCCCCCCAGGCCGGCAGGCCCTTGGAGCGCTCGGTCAGCTGGGTGTCGGGCGGCACGACGCCCAGCGCCTTCTGCCGTTCCAGGGTCTTCTCGCGATAGGCGTCCCAGCCGTCGTCGAATTGGCCCTTGAACCGGTCGATCCAGGCCTTGGGGGCCTGGTGCGGCGCGTGGGTGGCGCCGGGCGCGACATACAGGAAGTAGGGCTTGTCGGGCGCGATGCTTTTCACCCGCCTGACCCACTCGACGGCCTTGTCGGCCAGGTCCTCGGTCAGGTGGTAGTCGGGATCGTCCGAGGCCGGGACCAGGTTGTGGTTCTCGTAGAGGACCGGGTGCCAGTGGTTCATGTCGCCGGCGTTGAAGCCGTAGAAATAGTCGAAGCCCAGGCCGTTGGCCCAGCGGTCGAACGGACCGGCGGGGCTGGTCTCCCAGGTGGGGGTGTTGTGGTTCTTGCCGATCCACGCGGTCATGTAGCCGTTCTGGCGCAGCACCTCGGCCACCGTGCCGCAGTTCCGGGGCAGGACGCAGGTGTAGCCGTCGAAGCCCGTGGCCGCCTCGGTGATGCCGGCGAAGGTGGCCGAGTGGTGGTTGCGGCCGGTGATCAGGGCCGCCCGCGTGGGGCTGCACAGGGCCGTGGTGTGGAAGCGGTTGTAGCGGATCCCCTCCTTGGCCAGCCGGTCCATGGTGGGCGAGGGCACCCCGCCGCCGAAGGTCGAGAACTGGCCGAAGCCCACGTCGTCCAGCAGGATCAGCACGATGTTGGGCGCGCCCGGCGGCGGCTGCACGGGCTGGGGGAACTGGGCCGGATCGGAGTCCTTGAAGGTTCGGCCGACTTGGCCGGTGAAGCGGAAATCGGGGCGCGGAAGGTGATCGGGCGTGGACACGGCGAAGCTCCCTGACGGCGTCTGGCAGGGAGAGGATTCGGCCGGTCCACGGGAAAAACGCCATTGGGCGAACCCCTCCGGACGCGGGGGAAACACCTTATTCGGCGGTCTCGGCATTCCGGGTCTCGAGGTTCGCGAGGCCATCGTGTCCCCCAAGAGCGGGGGCGGAACGGGTGTTGTTCTGGTTGTGTTCCGATGTTATGCTCGCGTCATGACGACCCGGGTCGACATCAACGAACTGGCCGATCTGGCCGAGTTCCTGGCGCATCTTCAGGCTGGCGAAGTCGTGGAGTTGACACGCGACGGCGAGGTGCTGGCGGTCGCGACGCCGTCGCCGGTCCCGGACAATGCCTCGATCCCAGACACGGCCTCGCCGAAACGCGAGCGTCAACTTGGGATCTGGGACCACCTGAACCTCGACCTGCCCGAAGACCTCTTCATCGGGCCCGATCCCGAGACCTTGGCCGCGGTCGACGGGCCGATCTTCCCGACCGACGATGAAGCTGCTGCTTGATACCCACGCTGTCATCTGGGCGCTGAGCCAGTCACGGCGTCTGCCTTCGAGACTCGCCGCCTTGCTCAAGGAC
The DNA here is from genome assembly GCF_037402475.1 of Caulobacter sp. CCG-8. NCBI lineage: Bacteria > Pseudomonadati > Pseudomonadota > Alphaproteobacteria > Caulobacterales > Caulobacteraceae > Caulobacter > Caulobacter sp. CCG-8. Next base: position 208,145 of record NZ_JBBEUD010000008.1, on the reverse strand, counting down.
ATCGACAACGAAGTCTTCGTCAGCGCCGCCTGCGCCTACGAAATCGAGTTCAAGCGACCCCGCAGCGCCGAAATCCAGCTATTGCCGGCCGACATCGAGGATGCGGTGCGTGCGCTCGATTTCACCTGGTTACCTGTCGAGACCCGCCACGCCGTGACTGCGGGCCGGCTGCCTCGTCAGCACGGCGATCCGTTCGACCGTCTGATCGCCGCCCAGGGAATGGTCGAGAACGCCACCGTGATCACCCGCGACCCGCAACTCGTCGCCTACGGCGTCCCGACGCTCTGGTAGCCCCTACCGCGTCGGCACAGGCACGTCGCCGCGGTAGTCGTAGAAGCCTCGGCCGGTCTTCTTACCCAGCCAGCCGGCCTCGACATACTTCACTAGCAGCGGGCAGGGGCGGTACTTGCTGTCGGCCAGGCCTTCGTAGAGCACGTTCATGATGCTCAGCACGGTGTCCAGGCCGATGAAGTCGCCCAGCTCCAGCGGGCCCATCGGATGGTTGGCGCCCAGCTTCATGGCGGTGTCGATGGCGTCGACCGTGCCGACCCCCTCGTACAGGGTGTAGATCGCCTCGTTGATCATCGGCACCAGCACGCGGTTGACGATGAAGGCGGGGAAGTCCTCGGCGTTGCTGGTGATCTTGCCCAGCGACTTGGCGAAGGCCACGGCGCGCTCGTAGGTCGGCACGTCGGTGGCGATGCCGCGGATGATCTCGACCAGCTTCATCAGCGGGACGGGATTCATGAAGTGCAGGCCGATGAACCGTTCGGGGCGGTCGGTGGCGCTGGCCAGCCGGGTGATCGAGATCGACGAGGTGTTCGAGGCCAGCAGGGTGTTGGGGCCCAGGTGGGGCTGCAGGCCGCGGAAGATCGACTTCTTGATCTCCTCGTTCTCGGTGGCCGCCTCGATGGCCAGGTCGGTCGCGCCGACCAGGGCCAGGTCCTCGGCGGCGGTGATCCGCTTCAGGGCCGCGTCCATCGCGTCCTGGTCGATGATGCCGCGATGCACCTGGCGGGCCATGTTCTTCTCGACCAGGGCCAGGCCGGCGTCGATGCGCTCGCGCGAGACGTCGTGCAGGCGCACGTCGTAGCCGCCCAGGGCGACGACATGAGCGATCCCCGACCCCATCTGGCCCGCGCCGATCACGCCGACCGTCTTGATATCCGTCATTCAGACTAGCCTTGTTCGAGGCGAGGCAGGGCGTCACGCGCCGTGCCCGAGTTCATGCCGGCTTTTCTAGCACGACCAACCCCGTCGTCGCCAAGGCTTTGCTGCGACGCAGCGGAAACGCCGCAGGGGCTATTCTCCAGGGTTGTGGATGCGGTTGCCGTCCCGGAAAGCGCGCGGCGCTTGTCCGGGCCCAGCTGAACCCGCAAAGCATCAGCCCGGCGCCCTGGATCCCGGACAGCCTCTGCGAGGCTTCCGGGACGACAGCAATGAGATAGGCTCCCGCCATGCACAGCTTCCGCCCCTCCCGCCGTCGCGCCCTGGCCCTGGTCGCCTCGGCCGCCGCGACCCCCGCCTTCGCCGCCGCCGCTCCCGCCGAGGATTGGAAGACCCTGGCCGCCGACGTCCGCTCCGAGTTCCAGTGGGCCTGGCGCGGCTATGTCGCCAAGGCCTGGGGCAAGGACGAGATCAATCCGGTCAGCGGCACGTCATCGTCGTTCTTCGTCGAGGGCCACGACCTGGGCCTGTCGCTGGTCGAGGCGCTGGACACCCTGTGGATCATGGGGCTGGACGCCGAGTTCCAGGCGGGCGTCGACTGGGTGAAGCAGAACCTCGACTTCGACGTCGACGGCAATGCGCAGGTTTTCGAGACCAACATCCGCCTGGTCGGCGGCCTCCTCTCGGCCCACCTGGCCTGCGGCGATCCCGTGCTGCTGGCCAAGGCCCGCGACCTGGCCGACCGCCTGGCCAAGGCCTTCGAGGCCTCGCCGCACGGCCTGCCGTATCGCTATGTGAACCTGCGCACCGGGGCGTCCAGCGACCCCGAGACCAACCTGGCCGAGATCGGCACCTACCTGTCCGAGTTCGGGGTGCTGAGCCAGCTGACCGGCGACCGCAGGTATTTCGACATGGCCAAGCGGGCCATGCGCCACGCCCTGGACCGCCGTTCGAAGATCGGCCTGATGGCCGCCAACATCCACGCGGTGACCGGCGAGTTCACCAGCCGCAACGCCAGCATCGACGTCTATGCCGACAGCTTCTACGAGTACCTGCAGGACGGCTGGGAGCTGTTCGCCGACGCCGACTGCCAGCGCTGGGCGGTCGAGTGCATCGACGCCCAGCTGGCCCACCAGGCCAAGCGCTACGACGGCCGGCTGTGGTTCCCGATGGTCGATTTCGAGACCGGGGCGGTGACCGCCACGGCCCAGAGCGAGCTGGCCTGCTACTATGCCGGCCTGCTGAGCCAGATCGGCCGCAAGGTCCAGGGCGACGACTACCTGGCCTCGTTCACCTACCTCCAGGAGACGTTCGGGGTGATCCCCGAGTCCATCGACGTGACCACGGCCCAGCCGCGCCGCAAGCACACCGGCCTGCGTCCGGAATATCCCGACGCCTGCCTGAACCTGTGGCTGGACGACGGCGACGACCGCTATCGCCGGCTGGCGGCGATCCACTATCGCGAGATGAAGGCCACCAGCCGCGCCGCCTTCGGCTACACGGCGCTGAAGGACATCACCACCCGGCCGATGACCCAGGGCGACAACTGCCCCGGCTACTGGTGGTCCGAGCAGATGAAGTACTACTACCTGCTGTTCTCCGACACGCCGCGCATCGACTACGCCCAGCTGCAGCTGAGCACCGAGGCCAATGTGCTGCGCGGGTTCAGGACGGCGTGAGGGCGCGGATCGCGGCGACCGGCCATGCGCCTTTGGCGAGAGTGGTTGTCTCTATAGATTGAAAACCTTCAACTCTGGGTTAGGCTGACCGGCGACGGCGCCCTGGAGCGTCGACCTCGGGGGGCTGGGGCGCGATGGACGATCAACCGGAAACCGGGCAACCGGAAAAGGCCTCGGCCTGGAGAACCGCCCGCGATGGCCTCAGGCGCTGGCTCGCGCCGATCCAGGCGTTCTGGGCCGCGCTCGTCTCCGACCTGGAAGCCATCCGCGGCGCGCCGGCCGTGGCCGCCCTGCTGGTGGTCTGCGCGGCGCTGATGTTCATGGAACAGGGCGCGGACCTGGCGGTGACCGCCGGGTCGGACACCTGCAAGGCCGCCTGGATGGTGCTGGCCACCGCCTTCTACGGCTTCCAGTGCTGGTTCTGGACCCGCTACATCATCGAGCAGCACCGGCGGCGCGAGCCCCAGGCGTTCGCCGCCCGTCGCCGGCAGTCGCGGCTGATCGACTGGCTGCGCGAGTGGACGCCGCGCATCCTGGGCGGCGGGCCGTTCTTCATCGCCGGGGTGGCGACCTGGCGGGCCGAGGTCGACCTCTGGGCCCTGCCCTGGATCTTCTTCGGCCTGGGCCTGGTGGCCGTGTTCGTGCTCTGGGCCCGGCGCCACGTCACGATGTACTTCCGGCTGGACAATCGCCGGCTCAGCCGGCTGACCCGGTGGGGCACCTTCGTCCTGGGCCTGGCGTCGATGGCGGTGCTGTGCGTCTGGCCGGTGGGGCCGTCGCAGTTCCTGGGCGCCATCAGCGTGGTCTTCCTGGGCCTGGCCTTCATCACCGCCGCCCTGGCCGCCATGCTGCACGCCAGCCGTTCGACCCGTCTGCCGGTGCTGACCGGGCTGGTGCTGCTGGCCTTGGGCTTCAGCTTCATCAACGACAACCACGCGATCGGCCGCCGCACGCTGCAGCGCCAGACCGACGCCGACGCGGCCATGCCGCTGCCGCCCGCCCGACCGGTCCCGCCGGAAGCGACCGATCGTCCCGATCCCAAGACCGGCAAGGACACCATCGCCATGCGGCTGGACGCCTGGTGCCGGGCCCAGGGACCGCAGGCCTGCCAGCCCGGCGGGCCGGAGACGCCGATCGTCTTCGTGGCCGCCCAGGGCGGGGCGTCGCGCGCCGGCTACTGGGCCGCCGACGTCCTGGGCAAGCTGCAGTACGAGACCAAGGACCAGCCCAGGCCGTTCAGCGACCGGGTGTTCGCCATCAGCAGCGTCTCGGGCGGCTCGGTTGGGGTGATGGCCTATGTCTCGACCCTGGCCGACCGGCCGGACCTGGACGGCGCGCCGTTCGCCGACCGCGTGGCCGACGTGGCGGGGATCGACTATCTCAGCCCGGCCGTCTCGGGCCTGCTGTTCCCCGACCTGGCCCAGCGCTTCCTGCCCGTGGCCCTGCCGGTCCTGCCCGACCGCGCCGAGACCCTGGAGACCGGCTTCGAGTCCGGCTGGCGGCAGCACTGCCGGCGCGCCGGCGACGAGAGCGCGGGCCAGGCGCGGTGCGCCGAGGCCGACCTGTGGACCCGGCCGTTCCTGTCGCTGTGGCGCCCGCCCGCCGGCGCGCCCGCCCCGTCCTGGCTGCCCATCGTGATCATCAACGGCGCCCGGCAGGAGGACGGTCGGCGGATCATCACCGCCGACATCGCCATCACGCCCGAGGACTTCCCCAACGCGGTGGACTTCCACGCCCTGACCGGCCGCGACGTGCGGATCTCCACGGCGATCCACAACGGCGCGCGCTTCCCGCTGGTCAGCCCCGGCGGGACCCTGATCGACGCCGAGCGCCAGAGCCAGGGCCACCTGCTGGACGGCGGCTATTTCGACGGCGGCGGGGTGACCTCGATGGCGGACGTCGCCGCGGCGGCCCTGCGCCTGGCCAACGCCGGCGGGTACAAGCTCAAGCCGGTGTTCATCGAGCTGAACAACGCCACCAGCCAGGACGACACGGCCGCCGACCTGATCCGGGCGGGCGCCGAGGTCTGCGAGACGCCGCCGGGGGGCAAGCCGCCCGAGGGCTGCGAGCCCGACCCGCTGTTCAAGGCCAAGCCGCAGGACTTCGCGCCCGACGTGCTGGGGCCGCTGCTGGGCCTGGCCGCCTCGCGCGGCTCGCACGACACGGCGGCGGCCATGTCGCTGGCCCAGACCGTGCGCAACCACGGCGGCGACATCGCCCCGGACGACCGCCCCGCCCCCGGCGAGGCCGCGCCGAAGGCGAGTCCCGAGGAGGCCGGGGAATGGGGCGTGTCGCCGACCTATCGCCTGGTGCACCTGTGCAAGCCCAGCAGCGGCCAGGTGCCGATGGACTGGGCGCTGTCCAAGAGCGCCATGCAGCACGCCGACGAGGCCCTGGGCATCCAGCCGAAGCCGAAGGACGCCCAGCGGCTTCTGATCGCGCCGGACCTGAAGATGAAGAGCGCCTGCCTGGCCGAGACCCGGCTGCGCGACATCCTGGGCGACGTCGGCCTCCAGGCGGTCGGCGGCCAGACCCGCCCGGCGCCGGGCAAGGCCAAGGGCGTGGAGCTGTGGCGGTGGCTGGCGGCGGCGCTCCTGGCGATGGCGGTCGGCGGCGGCGTCATCGGCTGGGCCGACCGCAAGCTGCGCAGGATGAAGCTGCCCACCACCCTGGGCCTGCAGCGGCGGCGGACGGCGGCGGCCTTCGACGCGGCGGTGGCGCGCTGGCGGGCGGCGGCGGACCCGCCCAAGGTCTTCGCCTATGTCCGGACCGCGTTCGGCTTCGACCTGCTGTTCATCGCCGGCTACGCGGCCTTCGCGGTGGTCCTGGCCCAGCTGCTGATCGTCAACCAGCCGGTCTACGGCCATGGCGTCCCGGTCCACGCCTATCTGACGCCGATGTTCCGGGCCGGCGCCGGCCTGGTGCTGCTGACCGCGCTCGCCGACCTGGTCGAGGACGGGCTCGAGGCCTGGATGATCGCCAAGGGCGCCCGGGACGGGACGGCGCGGGCGGCCCAGGTCGCGACCTGGGCCAAGTTCCTCCTGCTGGTGGCGGGCGCCCTGGCCCTGGTGGTCGGGGCCGTGCTGGGCTGCGAGCGCGGCGGCTAGGCGCTAGGCCGCCCGCGCCGCCCGGGAGGGCGCGTCCAGCCCCACCTCCGCCAGATAGCCCTCCAGCCGCGCCCCGTCCGTCGCGGCCGGGAACGCCGCGACATAGCCGTCCGGCCGGATCAGGACCGCCTCGCCTTCGGCCAGGCCGTAGGTCACGCCCAGCACGTCGTCGGGGTCCCGGAGGTCGCCGCTCGCGCCGCCGACGCGGTGGACGTGCAGGCCGGGGCGCGGCGCGGGCAGGGCGGCCGGATCGACGGCGCGCGCCAGCAGGGTCCAGTGCGGACCGGCCAGCAGGTCGAACAGGCGCTTGGCGCCGCCGGCCGCGCCCGCCAGGCGGCCGTCGGGCGCGCGGTCTCCGGGCTGCAACAGGTCTTCCGGCCGGACGGCGTCCAGGGCCAGCGACGAGAACCGGTAGCCCAGGTCCAGCTGGTGCACCTCGCGGCCGCGCTTGATCTCGCCCTGCTTGGCCTTTTCCAGCAGGCCCGTGGCCAGGCCCAGCATGCCGGCGGCGATCGGGCGGCGCTCCTCTTCATAGGTGTCGATCAGGGCGTCGGGCGCGCCTTGCAGGACGGCGGCCAGCTTCCAGCCCAGATTGTAGGCGTCCTGCAGACTGGTGTTCAGGCCCTGGCCTCCGGTCGGCGGATGGATGTGGGCGGCGTCGCCCATCAGCAGCACCCGGCCCTCGCGGTAGCGGTCGGCCAGGCGGGCGTTCATGCTGTAGGCCGAGGCCCAGTCCACGCGGTTCACCTTCAGGCGACCGGCGGTCCAGCGATCGTCGATGAAGGCCTGCAGGCCGGCGACGGACAGGTCGATCTCGCCCTCGAGAGGGATCGGCGCCTGCAGCTGGAACAGGTCGGTGTGGGGCAGGGGGCACAGGCCGATCTGCCGGTCCATGTCGCCCTCGCCGCAGCGATGCCAGAAGTCGCGCGACAGGCCCTCCAGCGCGATGTCGGCGACGACGGCCCGCACGCCCAGGGTCTTGCCGGGGAAGCCGATGTCCAGGACGTGGCGCACGAACGAGCGGCCGCCGTCGCCGCCGACCAGCCAGCCGCAGCGGATCGTCTCGGCCCCGTCCGGACCGGCGACCGTGGCCGTGACCCCGTCGGCGTCCTGGTCGAAGCCCGTCAGCGCGCGGCCGTACTCGACCGTCCCGCCCAGCTCGGCCAGGCGCTCGCGCAGCACCGCCTCGGTGCGGAACTGCGGGACCATCAGGGGCGTGCGGTAGGGCTCTTCCGGCGTCGGCGGCGAGACCATGACCTCCTGGCTGTCAGTGAAGGTCCCGTCGGCCTTGTGCAGACGCTGGACCGGATAGGGCGCGCCCACGGCCGCCAGGCGGTCGATGACGCCCAGGTCCTCCAGCACCTCCAGGGTGCGGGGCTGGATCCCCTTGCCGCGCGAGCCGGCGAACGGGGCGGGCAGCTTGTCGATCAGCCGGATCGCCACGCCGCGCCGGGCCAGGTCGATCGCCAGGGTCAGGCCGGCCGCGCCGGCGCCGCAGATCAGGACTTGAGTGTTGGTGGAAGCTTGCTTGTTCATGGCCGCCTCGATAATGTGTGTATTACGCACACATATCGAGACTGCGGGATCCATGTCAACAAATAATGTGCAAAATACACATATCTTGCGTTCGCTGCCCGAGCTGCATCGGTCGCTGATCGATATCGCCAGCGTGCTGAACCGGCCCGAGAACGACGCCGCCCTGCTGGAAAAGGCCGGGCTGGCGCTGGAGCGCGCCCTGTTCCCGCTGCTGGTGTTCATCCAGCGCCTGGGGCCGATCGGCGTGGTCGACCTGGCCGGCCGGGTGGGGCGCGACCACACCACGGTCAGCCGCCAGGTGGCGCGGCTGGAGGAGCTGGGCCTGGTCGAGCGCCGGGCCGGCCAGGTCGACCGCCGGGTCCGCGAGGCGGTGGTCACCGCCAAGGGCCGCGCCGCCACCGACGCCCTGGACGCCGCGCGCGGACGCATGGCGGTGCAGCTGTTCGAGGACTGGAACGCGCGGGACTTCGACGACCTGGTGCGCCTGATGCGCAAGTTCGCCGACGGGATGCGCGGGATGACGGAGGAGGGGTAGCTACCCCCGCAACCCCGCCGTCTCGGCCAGGAACCAGTCCCGCAGCTTGAGGATCCGCGCCAGCTTGGGGCTGTCGGCGCGCCAGACGAAGTGGTTGCCGGTCTCGACCGCCACCTCGCCCCCCATGGTGTCGGCGAACGGGCGGACCAGGCGGCCCTCGCGCAGGTCGCGTTCGGCCAGGCCGCTGCGGGCCAGGGCCACGCCCACCCCGTGCGCCGCCGTGTCCAGCATCAGGGCGGTGTCCTCGAAGCCCAGGCCCTGCTGGCGCGGGACCTCGTCCACGCCCATGGCCGTCAGCCACATCGACCACGGCAGGCCGACGTGGCGCAGCAGGGGCACGTCCAGCAGGTCGCGCGGCTCCCTGATCGGGTGGCGCACCAGGAAATCGGGGCTGCAGACCGGGAACAGCCGCTCGATCATCAGGGTGGCCACCTCCACCCCCGGCCAGGCGCCCAGGCCGAAGCGCAGGGCGATGTCGACGCCGTCGGTGGTCAGGTCGGCGACGCGGTCCTCGGCGCGGAGGATCAGGTCGGGCTCGTCCACGTCGCGGGCCAGGCGTTCCAGGCGGGTGACCAGCCAGCCCCGGGCGAAGGCGGCGCTGCTGCTGATCACCAGCGGGCCGTTGGCCGCCAGCCGCGCCTCGTCGACGCCCGCCCGCAAGGTCGCCAGGGCGTCGGTGACGTGGCCGGCCAGGCGCTGGCCGGTGGCGGTGGGGACCATGGCGTTGCCCTGGCGGACGAACAGCTTGGTCCCCAGCTCGTCTTCCAGCTTGCGGATCTGCTGGCTGACCGCGCCGTGGGTGACGAACAGCTCGCGGGCCGCGCGGCTGTAGCTGCGATGGCGGGCGGCGGCCTCGAGGGCGGTCAGGGTCAGGAACGGCGGCAGGCGCATGGATGCCATTGGGGTCGTTAGTCTGGCTCACAAGTTAGGCCAGATACCATCGTTCGTAATTCAAGCCCTGTCGAGCCATTCTACCTGTGCAAGGCCGCCGTGGCCGCCATCCATTCTCACAGGTGCTCCCATGAAGCTGCTTCTGATCTCCGGCGTCGCCGTCCTGACCTTCCTGTTCGCCTCGATCGACAGGCTGTCGGCCCCGCTGCCCAACGCCGAGGTCCCCTGGGCGGCCAGCGTGCCGATCCACAGCCCGCGCTAACCCCACCCTCCGCTCATCCCGGCGAATGCCGGGATGAGCGGGTTCAAGGGGTGTCGAGGAATCCGACCAACTGACGGACGGTCTCCGCCCCCGGCGTGACGATGGCCGGCACGTGGCCGCCGTCGCTGGACAGGAACGGCAGGCCCTGGGCGGCGGCGAAGGCCTGCATCGGGGCGTGATAGGGGTCTTCGCGCCCGTCCCACAGCAGCACCGGGAAGCCGCCGCCCAGCACCGCCTCGGGCGCGCCGTCCAGCTGGCCCAGGGCCTCGAAGCAGGCGCGCATGGCCGGCTCGATCTCCGGCGTCACCCAGCCCACCAGGGCCGGGGCGGTGGCGCGGGCGAAGGCCATGAAGATGTCGAAGGTCAGCGGGCCCTGCGGTCCCTTGGGAACGCCGTTGACCAGGTCCCAGCCGCCGACGATCAGGCGCGAGACCTTCTCGGGGTGATGCCTGGCCAGGCCCACGGCCATCCACGCGCCCATCGAATAGCCGAACACCGCCGCGCTGGACTCTCCCAGATCGTCGATCACCGCCGCCAGGTCGCCGGCCCGCTGGTCCTGGGCGTAGAGGGCCGGATCGGCCGGCTTGTCGCTGAGGCCGTGGCCCAGCGAGTCGACGCAGGCCACGCGGTGGCGGCCCTTCAGGGCGTCGACGATCCCGTTGGCCCGCCAGCTCTCGCTGTCCATGAACAGCCCGTGCTGCAGCACCACCAGCGGTCCCTCGCCCTCGACGGTGTATTGGATGCGCTGGCCGCGATGGGTGACGTAGGGCATGCGGGGTCCTTGGTGGGATCGGTGACAGACACGGGGGACACACACTCACCCCACGGCTCATGGTCAAGGGGCGAGGCGGCGGGGTGAGTGTGTGTCCCCACCTTCGCCCGCGGCGCCCAAAGAAAAAGGCCCGGGATCGCGCCCGGGCCTTCTCCATTCGCGAAACCGCGAAAGCCTTACTTACCGGCCGCCGTCAGGGCGTCCATCAGTTCCGGCACGGCGGTCTTGTAGTCGGCGACCAGGCCGTAGTCGGCGATCTGGAAGATCGGGGCGTCGGCGTCCTTGTTGATCGCGACGATCACCTTGGAGTCCTTCATCCCGGCCAGGTGCTGGATGGCGCCCGAGATGCCGATGGCGATGTACAGCGCCGGGGCGACCACCTTGCCGGTCTGGCCGACCTGGTAGTCGTTCGGCGCGTAGCCGGCGTCCACGGCCGCGCGCGAGGCGCCGACGGCGGCGCCCAGCTTGTCGGCCAGGGGCTCGATCACCTTCTGGAACTCCTCGGCCGAGCCCATGGCGCGGCCGCCCGAGACGACGATCTTGGCCGCGGCCAGTTCCGGACGGTCGGACTTGACCATCTCTTCGCTGACGAAGCGGGTCTTGCCGGCGTCGGCGCCGCCGACGGTCTCCACCGAGGCCGAGCCGCCTTCGCCCGCCGCCGCGAAGGCGGTGGGACGCACGGTGATCACCTTCTTGGCGTCGCTGGTCTGGATGGTCTCCAGGGCGTTGCCGGCGTAGATCGGGCGCGTGAAGGTGTCGGCCGAGACGACATCGACGATGTCGCTGATCGGGGCCACGTCCAGCTTGGCGGCGACGCGCGGGGCGAAGTTCTTGCCGCCCGAGGTGGCCGGAACCAGGATGGCGTCATAGGCGCCGGCGACGGCCAGCACCGCGTCGGCTTCCGCCTCGGCGATCCCGTGGCCCAGGGCCTCGCTCTCGGAGACCAGCACCTTGCGGACGCCGGCGATCTTGGCGGCCTCGGCGGCGACGCCGCTGACGCCCTTGCCCAGCACCAGCACGTCCACGTCGCCCGACAGCTTCAGGGCGGCGGTGACGGTCTTGTGGGTGCCGTCGCGCAGGTGCGCGTTGTCGTTATCGGCGACGACGAGAACGGCCATTACAGCACCCCCGCGGTTTTGAGCTTGGAGACGAGGTCGGCGGCGGTTTCCACCTTGACGCCGGCCGAGCGCTTGGCCGGTTCGGCGACCTTCACGACCTTGAGGCGCGGGGCGATGTCGACGCCGTAGTCGGCGACCGTCTTGCTGACGATCTCCTTCTTCTTGGCCTTCATGATGTTGGGCAGAGACGCGTAGCGCGGCTCGTTCAGGCGCAGGTCGGCGGTGACCACGGCCGGCAGGTCGACGTCCAGGGTCTGGAGGCCGCCGTCGACTTCGCGGGTGACCTTGGCGGTCGAGCCCGAGATCTCAACGGCCGAGGCGTAGGTGGCCTGCGGCCAGCCCAGCAGGGCCGACAGCATCTGGCCCACGGCGTTGTTGTCGCCGTCGATGGCCTGCTTGCCCATCAGGACGAGGTTGGGCTGCTCCTCGGCGACCACGGCCGCCAGCAGCTTGGCCACGGCCAGGGGCTCGGGATCGGCGTCGGTCGTGATCAGCACGCCGCGGTCGCCGCCCATGGCCAGGGCCGTGCGGATGGTTTCCTGGGCTTGGGCCGGGCCGATCGAGACGATCACCACCTCGGTGGCGACGCCCTTCTCCTTCAGACGCACGGCTTCCTCGACCGCGATCTCGCAGAAGGGGTTCATCGACATCTTGACGTTCGCCAGGTCGACGCCGGTCTGATCGGGCTTCACCCGAACCTTCACATTGTAATCGATAACCCGTTTGACCGGGACCAGAACCTTCATCGGTCTACGCCGCCTCCTGGCTAGTTTTTCCTGCCTGCGCAGACGCACTTACCGCGTTGCGGCAGGTTTGCAAGTTTCCCCTGACGTAAGCGTAACGCATAAACGGTCGCTACGTTCAAACGGTTGTACGATACTTCCTCGCCCGCGTCCGCTGCGCTGCACACTTAAGGGCGGGATCGTTCAAGCCGACAGCCATCGGAACGCCCTGGCGATGAAGGCCTGGCCGTCGGTCTCGACGGGCGGGGCGTGGGCCATCACCACCTTTCGGGTCGGCCAGGCCAGGATCTTTTCCACCGCCATGCGGGCGGCGCGGCGATCGACGAAGGCGACGCGGAATTTTCGCGGGACCTCGGGCTCGGGCGCCGTCATCAGGTCCAGCCGGGCGACCACGGCGCGCCAGCCGGTGAACCAGGTCGGGCCGAAATGCTGGATCAGGTCGGTGAAGATCGCGGTGCCGCTGCGCCGGTGGAAGAACACGACCTCGGTGGTGATCCTGTTGCCCCGCACCAGGACCTGGTCGATCTCGCCGGCCCAGCCGGGGGCCGGGGCGTCCTCGAGATCGCCGTCGAAGTCGAGGTCCTTGCGCTTCTGGCGCAGCCCCAGCGTGGCGTGGAGCCTGGCGGCCGGATAGGCGCGCTGCCAGTCGGTCACGAACAGATGGTGCATGGAGTTGGGGGCGATCAGGTGCCGAACCTCGCCCAGGGCGTCGACCGCCGCCTTCAGGTCGTCCGAAAGCCGGATGGGCGACCAGACGAACAGCCCGCCGTCGGGCAGGCGGATGACGGCGGTCCGGGTCGGATAGCGGAAGCCCGCCACCACGGCGATGGAGCCTTCGGCCAGCCAGATTTCCTCACCGAACGGCTGCAGCATGGCGGACCCTCGCGCTCGCGGGCAGCTAAGCGCATCCGGGGCCGGCTTTCCAGCGCCGCCGGCCGCGACGCAGAAGCCTCTGGCCAGAAGTCTCTGGCCAGTTGGGCGGCGGCCCAGTATGAGGCGGCTCCATGAAGAGCAACATCTCCCGCCTGCAGAAGATCTTCTTCGCCGTGTTCCTCGGCGCCACGCTGAGCGTCTTCTGCTTCCACTACTTCTACGTCTGGCCGCGCGACCGCTGCGTCGCGCGCGGGCCGGAGTACGCCTGGGCGGGCAAGTGGATGAAGTGCGCCAAGCTCTATTCGATCGAGACCATCACGCACCGGCCGCTGAACGTGCCGCCGATCAACACCGACCCCAGCAAGATGGAAGGCCCCCGGGCCGAGCATTCGGCGAAGAAGTAGGTCCTCCCGAAACCCTCTCCCAAAGGGAGAGGGAGGGGCCCAGGCGAAGCCTGGGAGGGTGAGGGGTTTAAACGTCTGACGGCGTGCCGGCAGGGCGCTCGTGCGAAATCGGTGAGGGTGTAACCCCTCACCCTCCCACGCCTGCGGCGCGGGTCCCTCCCTCTCCCTCTGGGAGAGGGTTTCAAAATCCTACCGCGTCGCGCCCGGCTTCCACAGGACGTCGGCCGCGCCGTCGTCGTTGGCGCGGCGGGCGGCGACGAACAGCAGGTCCGACAGGCGGTTGAGATAGCGCAGGGCTGGTTCGCCCACGATCTCGCCCTCGGTTCCCATCAGCTCGACCAGCTTGCGCTCGGCGCGGCGGCAGACCGTGCGGGCCACGTGCAGGGCCGCGGCGGCGGGGCTGCCGGCCGGCAGGACGAACGAGGTCAGGGGCGAGAGGCGCGCGTTCATCGCGTCGATCTCGCGTTCCAGCCGCTCGACCTGGCTGTCGACCACCCGCAGCGGCTCCCATTCGGGCTTTTCGTTCTGCTCCGGCGTGGCCAGGTCGGCGCCCAGGTCGAACAGGTCGTTCTGGATGCGCTCCAGCAGGGCGTCGAGCTCGGCGTCGGCTTTCGTGTGCTGGCGCGCGACGCCGATGAAGGCGTTGGTCTCATCGACCCCGCCATAGGCCTCGACCCGCAGGGAGGCCTTGCTGACAGGCTGGCCGGTCGACAGCCGGGTCAGGCCCTTGTCGCCGGTGCGGGTGTAGATGCGGTTCAGCGTCACCATCGGCGGACCCCTGCCTAATCTATCTGAACGCGAACGATCTCGAGCGCGTCGCGCAACCGAACGGACCCTCGTCCATTGAGAGAACGACGGTCAGTGATTGCGCCACCAGAAGGCGGCGACCAGCACCAGCACCGCCACGAACTGCAGCGCCACGCGCAGGCGCATCAGCTTGTTAGAGTAGGAACGCCCGAAATCCCCGCCCCGGAACAGGGCGTAGATGCCGACGCAGAGGGTGATCAGGACCGCGGCCAGCGCGATCGGGATCAGGAAATCGAACAGGTGGCTCATGGCGGCGGAAAGTAGGCCCTCGCTTCAGGCTTGGCCAGAGCGCCGGAGGAAGGGATCGCAAGCTTGGCCGCGCGAGTCGGTCGCGCGTGCATCCTTGGGTTCCATACCAGGATTCGCCGACTCTGTTCGTTGAGTGCATTTGTCGCAGTGACCCCGCGAGAACGGTACCATACATGACAGAAACGCTGCTGTTCGATGATTTTGGTTCGGTTTTTTGGTTGCGCGCCCTTGCAGCAGGGGATAAACGCGCCACCTTCAAATTCCAGTGCGCGTTCGTTGAACATGATCAACTCCTCACCGCAGGTCATGTCAGCGCCCATCCTCAGCGGGGAGGCAGGAGAAAACCGAATGGCCCAGAGCGCTTGCGCCGCTGTCGCCGACTTCTCCGCGTCCGAGCGCGAAGACGCCATGGCGGAAGTCCGCCAGTTGATCATCGACCTGCGTGACGCCGCGCAGGACGGACGCGCCCTGGCGCGTCGCTACGCCGACGTCCTCACCGCCGTCGTCGACGAATATTGCAATGAATTCGAGAAGCGCGCCGAAGCCGCGCTTGCTCGCCTGGAGACTGCCCAATGAGCTTTGTTTCGCTGAACATCGAGTCCCCGACCGAAACCCCGGTCAAGCTGACCCGCCGGGCCCTGGCCAAGCAGCGCACGCGCGAACGCGTCCTGTCGGCCGCCCGTCGTCTCTTCACCGAGCGTGGCTACGAAGGCGCGACCATCCGCGACATCGCCCAGGCCGCCGGCATGTCGACGGGCGCGGTGTTCGCCAGCTTCTCGGACAAGAGCGAGCTGTTCGACGAGATCCTGACCGCCGACTACGAAGTCATCTACGCCCAGATGAAGCAGGCCAGCCTGGCCGCCGCCACCGTGGAAGAAGGCGTCATCGGCATGTTCGCCGTGGCCTACGGCTTCCATGTCGAGCAGCTGCCGCTGCTGCAGGCCAGCATCGCCGTGTCGTGGACCCGGTCGGAAACCGCCGAGCGCCGCAACCGTTCGCACCTCAAGCACATCTTCAACCTGCTGAACGGCGTGCTGACCCGCGGCGTCGAGCGCGGCGAACTTAAGGGTGAAGCCGACGTTAAGCTGCTCGCCGAGATCATCTGGGACGTGTATGTGGCCAACTATCGCCGGGCGATTTTCGACGCCTGGTCGGTCGAAGCACTGCTGTCGCGACTTTCGGATCAACTGAAGGTCATCCTGGCGGGCGCGCGCGCGTAAGATCACGACCTGGGGCGGACGCTCTTAGTCGGGGCGTCCGCCGCCGGGACAATAGTACGACGCAGGCTATCCGGGGGGACATGCGTGGGCGTAAGAGACGAGCAGAAACAGGCGACGCGCGAGAAGGTTCTCGGGGCCGCTCGCGACCTGTTCAACGAGACAGGCTACGAAGAGACCACCATCCGGGCGATCGCCGAACGGGCCGGGGTTTCTGTCGGCAGCGTCTTCACCACCTTCGCCTCCAAGGCGGAGGTGCTCAGCCACGTCATGGATAAACGCCTGGGCGACCTCTACGCCGAGTTCGACCGGGTCGTGCCCTTCCTGCGCGGCTCGACGGCCGACCGGCTGTGCTCGATCTTCGCCATCCACTACGAGTTCGAGACCCGGCGGGTGAAGCTGTTCCTGGCCCACATCGCGGCCTCCTACAGCCCCAGCCAGGACCCCGGCGTCACGCCGTACGGCCGCAACGAGCCCCTGACCGAGATGCTGCGCGACGTCCTGCTGGGCGGCGTCGAGCGCGGCGACGTCCGCCCCGACCTCGACCCGCAGCTGGCCATCGACGTGCTCAAAGCCGCCTACGCCTGGAACTACCGCCTGGCCGCCTGCCGCCAGGCCACGGCCGCCGAGCTGTCGGCGATGATGGACAAGCAGATCCTGTTCATCGCCCAGGGGTGGCGGGTAACCTAGCACCCTCTCCCTTGGGAGAGGGAGGGGCCCGCCGCGAAGCGGTGGGAGGGTGAGGGGTTAAAACCTCAGCCGGAGCGCCGCGCCAATGGCCTCGGCGGCTCCACCGGGATCGGACAGCACGGCCTCGTTGTCGAACCGCAGGACATGGAAACCGCAGCGCTCCAGCACCTCGGTCCGGGTTTGATCATGCAGGAAGCGATCCTCGTGTGAAGCGCCGTCGAGCTCGACGATCAGCTTGGCGTCCCGGCAAACAAAGTCAGCGAAGTAGCGGTCGATCGGAACTTGGCGACGAAACTTGTACCCGTCGAGGCGGCGTCCACGCAGGATCGCCCAGAGCCTTTCTTCGGCCAAGGTTTGGCTCTGACGCAGGCGACGGGCGTTGACGATCCGGTCCACGGCGAGAGCTTGGCCTTGGCCCGGCCAATGGCAAGCGAAGTAACGGGCGTTTCGCTTTTCGCGGCTTCACCCCTCACCCTCCCAACGCTGCGCGTTGGGCCCCTCCCTCTCCCCTTCGGGAGAGGGCGCCTGTAGCCCCCTACAACCGCACCAGCTTCAGATCCTGATAGTCGTACGAGAAGTCCGCCAGCGGCGAGACCGCCCGCATCGTGGCGCCCGTCACCGCCCCGTCCTTCACCGAGAACACCACGAAGGCGTCCTCCTGCGAGCGGTCTTCGAACCGCGTCTTGAAGGTGTCGCCGTCGAAGGTCTCCAGCGCGCCGCGCAGGGCGGGGGTCTTGTCGAAGGCGATCTTCAGCCCGGCCTTCTTGCCCTTGCTGGACACCGAGACGGTGACGGTCCCGTACCAGGGGTCGCGATAGGTCCCGGCATAGGCGGCCAGCGGCAGGGTGGGGGCCACGCCGCCGCCCTTGGGCGTCACCGCCTCGGCGGCCTCCTTGATCGTCTTGGCGTCGTTCTCGGCCTGGACCTTCCGGCTCGACGCGATCCAGTCGAAGTCGCTGCGCCCCTGCAGCCGGTCGGGACCGCCGTAGCGCAGGGACCGGAAGACCGGCGCCTCCTCGGCGTTGGTCATCACCATGATCCCCGACTTCCGGCCCGGCAGCAGGCCGGTATAGGAGATGAAGCCGGCCAGGCCGCCGGTGTGCCAGACGATCTTCTCGCCGCGGTGGTCGTTGACGAACCAGCCCAGGGCGTAGGCCTGCAGCGAAGCGCGCACCGGATTGTCGGCGGTCGGGCCGTCGGACCAGGCGGTGATGGTCTGGGGCTTCCACATCTCGCGGCCCGAGGCCTCGGTCCACAGCTTCACCCCGCCCGGCGTCGTGCCCAGGCCCAGCTGGACCTGCATCCACTTGCCGATGTCGCGCGGGCTGGCGTTGAGGCCGCCCGCCGCGCCGGCCGAGTCGAAGCTGCCGTCGAACGGCAGCACCGTCTGCGGCCCCAGGCCCCGCACCGGCGGACCCATCCGGGCGTGCGGCTCGGCCCGCGAGCGGCCGCCGATCAGCGAGGGCAGGGGCACGCTGTCGGTCATCTTCAGCGGATCCAGGATCCGCTTCTGGATGAACACCTCCCACGGCGCGCCGGTGACGGCGGCGATCACCTCGCCGGCGGCCACGTACAGCACGTTGTCATAGGCGTAGCCGCCCCGGAACTGACCGCCGATCGGCAGGTACTTCAGCCCCGCGACGATGTCGGCCCGGCTGTGGGTGGGGTTGGGCCAGATCATCAGGTCGCCGGCCCCCAGAGTCAGGCCCGAGCGGTGGCACAGCAGGTCGCGCACGGTCATCAGCCTGGTGACGACCGGGTCGCTCATCTCGAAGGCCGGGAGGTACTTGGTGACCGGGTCGTCCCATTTGACCTTGTCCTCCTCGACCAGCATGGCCAGGGCGGCGGCGGTGAAGGCCTTGGTGTTGGAGGCCACGCCGAACAGGGTGGAGTCGGTGACCCTGTCCGGCGCGCCCAGGCGCTTGACGCCGTAGCCCTTGGCCAGGGTGATCTCGCCGTCCTCGACCACGCAGATCCCCAGGCCCGGCTCGTCGGGGAAGGCGGCCATGACCTCCTGGGCGAACTGGTCGACCGCCGCGCCGGCCTTGCCGGCCTGGCGTGCGAAGGCCGGTTTCGCCAGCGCCGCGGCCCCGACGGTGGCGAAGGCCGACAACAGGGCGGCGCGGCGGGTGGTGGCGATCATGGTGGCGTCCCGGAAAAGTCAGGCCCGCACTGAAGCCTAGCCGCGGAGTCGGGGCAAGGCGGAGCGCGGCGCCTGGGCGGGCGCGCGAAGCGGTGCTATGGCGGCGACCATCGAGGGGGAGTTCCGTGATCCAATTCCGCAAGGCCGTCCTGTCCGGCCTGGGCGTCGTCGGCCTGCTGGCGGGCGCGTCCCCGGTCTGGGCGCAGGCCGCGCCGCCGGCTCAGCCGCAAGCCCAGACCCAGATCCAGGCCCAGGCGCCAGGCCAGACCGACGCCGAGAAGCTGCAGGCCCTGAACAGCGCGGCGGTCGCCGTCGCCCTGGGGACGCAGCCGATCCCCGCCGACCAGCTCGCCCTGGGCGGCCGCTTCGTCAAGGCGATGAACATCCGCGCCGGCCTGGACGAGACCTTCAAGCAGGCGCTGGCCCCGGCGCGGGACATGACCCTCCAGGGCCTGAAGAACGCGCCGCCCGAGCAGAAGGCCAAGTTCATGGCGGCCCTCGACGACGCCCTGACGGACACGCGCCGCGACATGGTGGACAAGATCATCCAGGGCCTGGACCGCTACTACGCCGCCCGGCTGACGGCCGAGCAGCTGACCGGCGCCCTGGCCTTCTACGAGTCGCCCCTGGGCCAGAAGACGGTGCGCACGCCCGACGCCCTGACCGAGGCCGAAAAGCAGGAGGCGGGCATGACGATGATGCGCAATCCGGCGATCCTCGACGTGCTGGGCGCCACGATCGGCAGCATCGAGCTGAGCCAGTCCCTGAGCCTCCGCGAGGTGTCCGGCGCGACCGAGCGGTTCAAGGGGCGGCTGTGCGCCGCGCTCAAGCCCCGGGGGATCGCGTCCACGGGCTGCCCTAAGGCCTGAGGCCGGAACGCAGCGAGCCCGCCTGCCGGGGGGACAGACGGGCTCGCCTTACGCTTACTGCACCCGGGCCCGACGCTAAGCGGCCCGTTCCGGAAGGACGCTTACGCCCGGTAGACGTAGGCGCTGGAGACGTAGCCGACGCCCACGCCGTCCTGGCCGACCAGGATCCACTTGCCGTCGCCGGTGCGGCCCAGGGCCTGGAAGGTCTGGCCGGCCTGGACCGTGCCGACGGCCTCGCCGCGGGTCGAGGCGGCGGCGCGCAGGTTCAGGTTCGAGCGGGCGACGTACTTGCCCTTGATCTTGGTCATCGGGGCGGCGTCGACGCTGTTCGAAACCCGGATGCCGTTGCTGGTGTAGACGCCGCCGGCGTTGTTCGCGGCGCGGGTCTTCTGCATCTGGCAGCCGGCGTAGGAGCCGGCGCCCGCGCCGACCACGGCGCCGATGGCGGTGCCCGTGCCCCGGTCGTTCTTGGCCAGCTTGTTGCCGGCGACGGCGCCCAGCAGGCCGCCGATCACGGCGCCGGCTTCCTGCTTGCCGCCCGAGGCGTTGCAGCCGATGACGCCGCCCAGCTTCTGCGACATGGCGCTGGCGGTGGTGGGCGCCGTGGCCAGGGTCAGGGCCGTGGCGGTCATGGCCAGGCCGGCGATCGCTTTCTTGAAGGTGATGGTCTTGGTCATGGTCTTCGTCCTTCGTCCCTTGAATGGTCCGGAGCCGTCGGCCCCGTGAGACGCACCATGCCAAGGCGAAGCTGAACCGCGCCGACAGCTGGACCGACAGAATTCGTTCATCTGAGAATTTTTCGGGAGGCGGCGTCCGCGCGCCCCCGGCTCCCGCGCTCTATTGACGGTCGAGCCGCGCGGTGAATACTACCCATGAGGGCGGCGTCGACGAATGTGCGCGAAAGTCGTCCCTATGGGAGGAACGGCTATGCGCAAGATTGGTCTGATCGCGACGTCCGGACTGCTGGCCCTGACGGCGGCCTGCAACCAGGCGTCCAACACGGCGGGCGAAGGCGCGACCCCGCCCAAGGCAGCGGGCGTGGTGACGCCGGTGCCGCTGCCGGTCGGTCCGAACTTCCCGGTGCCCACCGCCACCATCAACGGCTGGATCGACGCCGGCGACACCGCCTCGATCCGCGGCCACGCCTGGAGCCTGTGGCAGGCCATGGCCGCGCCGTCCGGCCAGAAGTTCAACGATCAGGAGCTGCCGATCTGGGAAACCTGGGCCGGGCCCAACGACGTGTTCCCCACCAACCTGGCGGCCGTCCAGGCCGGCACGAACGGCGTCAGCCTTGAAGCCCGCCTGGCCAAGCCGCGGGTGATCCGCAACTTCGCCGCCCCGCTGCAGTTCCACCACGCCAAGGGCGTCAAGCTGGGGGCGCTGGGCACGTTCGGCAATTCCGACGTCACCGCCGACAACAAGTTCAACCCGCAGGCCGCGACCTTCATCGACTCGCCGCAGGCAGGGCCGGGCGGGGCCAAGTACGACTACAGCACCCAGTCGGGCCTGACCAAGCTGAACGCCTCGTGGCCGACGGGGACCACGCCCCAGAACCGGGGGATCAACGAGTTTCCGGTCCAGGCCATCGAGCTGAAGCCGGTGTTCGGCACGGTCGCGGCCAAGGGCCTGACGGTGCAGCCGCTGTGGCAGGGGCCGGGCGGCTCGACCAACCCGACCAATCCGACGATCCGCACCTGGACGACCTGCATGCTGGTCTCGCCGGACGGGACCGGCCCGGTGCGGCCCGCCACCCCGGCCGAGATCGCGAGCGTCAGCACCGCCGGCACGGCCTGCAAGACCTTCCTGTGGACCCCGCTCAGCACCCTCTACGCGGTGCGCCTGACCGCCCCGGAAGCCAAGAACTTCGCCGCCGCCACCGGCAAGACCGTGGCCGAGGGCGACTACGCCGTGCTGCTGGCCATGCACGTCAACACCAAGGAGATCCCGTTCTGGACCTGGCAGACCTTCTGGTGGCAGCCGGGCGGCGACACGCCCAACGGCTTCCCCGGCAGCAAGCAGGGCCAGCCCACCTCGCTGGGCGGCCCCTGGAGCAACTACGCCGCCTGTACGGCCTACAACCAGACCACCACGCCCAGCAGCCAGACCATGCAGGTCTGCTTCAATCCCTATCTGGAGACCGATCCCAGCATCCCGGCCGGGATCACCTCAAACTGCATGAGCTGTCACGGCGTGGCGGTGGTGGGTAACAGCCAGCCCTATCCGGCCAACTACAACAAGCCGATCGCCTTCTTCACCGACCCGACCTACTTCAGCACCACGGTCACCCACACCGACTTCTCGTGGGCGGTGGCGACGTCGCCGTAGGGGGCGGCCCCCAACGTTGTCATCCCGGAAAGCGCGCAGCGCTTGTCCGGGACCCAGGTGAACCGCAAGGCCTCAGCCCAGTCCCCTGGATCCCGGACAGCCTCTGCGAGGCTTCCGGGATGACAGCGTGAGGGGCCCTCAGACCGCCTTGTCGACCTTGTCGCCGATCACGTAGGGCTCGAGGATGGCGCGAGGCGTCCCGTCCGTGCGCGGCGCGTCCTTGCGGGCCTTTTCGGCCTGTTCCTTCGCCTCGGCCCGGGCCTCGGCGGCCTTCCGCAGCATCCTGAGGGCCGCCGCCGCGAGGCCGTCGCCCCGGTCGGGCGAGGTGAGCGCGTCCAGGGCCTGGGCTTCGGGCGAGGCGTCGTTCGCCGCCGCCGCGCCATCGTCGGCGACCTTGGCGCCGGTCTTGACCGGGGTTGCGGTCTTGCCCGACCTGCCCTTCTTCTCGGCCTCGTCCATGGCGATCATCTGGTCGACATCGACGATGTCGACCTGCATCTGGGCCTTCCACTGGTCCAGCGAGGTCGCGCCCGCGCCGATCGTGCCGTCCGCGCTGGCCGTGCCGGCGAAGACCATCTGCTGCTCCAGCGGCGACAGGGCGTTCAGGTGCGCCAGGTTCTTGCGCGGCACGTTGGAGCGCATGTCCTGCGACAGGCTCCAGCGGTTGAAGTCGTCGGCGGCCTTGCGGATTTCCGTGCTGATCGCGCCGCCGTCCATGATCGCGGCGTAGGCCTTGCGATCCTCCGGACTGCTCTGGGTCCACCAGGTCCTGTCGTCGTCCAGGAAGATCGCCTTCTGCACGTCGACATAGGCCTGGACCTGTTCGGCCTTCGGGACGCCGGACCCGTCGGCCAGCTTCAGCAGCAGCGACTTGATCCGGTCCAGCGGGCCGGCCGAGGGGGCGTCCTGGGCGCCGGACGTCAGTTGCTCGACGGCGTCCTGCATCGGCATCGCGGCCAGGGCGGCCTGGGCCGCGCGGGCCTCGGGCGACAGGGTCACGGTCACGGCCGGCGCGGCGGGCGGCGCGGCTTGCGGCGTGTCGGCCGGCGTGGGCGTCGGGACTTGCGCGGCGGCGTTCGGCGCGGCGGCGTTCGGCGTCGTGGCGGAAATCTGCACGGGCGCTCCAGGACTGCGCCGAGGGGGCTCGGCCCCGTCAGGCTAATCCCGGAAGCTAAACCAGAAGTTACGCGCAGTGTCAGGTTGCCGTCGCGGGGGCCGCCCTTTCCCGCTGGGAGAGGGCTCTCGGGGCGCTACTCCCCCAGCTTGTAAGGCCCGCTCTTCTCCAGCGCCGTCTTCCACGCCGGGCGCGCGTGCATGCGGCCGATCCAGGCTTCCAGGTTCGGATAGTCGGCCAGCTTGCCGTGGGCCTTGGCGACCTCGGCGACGAAGCTCATCTGGATATCGGCGCCGGTCAGGCCGTCGCCGACGAAGAAGTCGCGGCCCTCCAGCGCGCCGTCCACATAGGACAGGTGGTTGGCCATCTCGCTCTCGATGCGCGGATGCAGCGGCGCGCCAGCCGCGCCCAGCCGGCCGACATACATCCGCAGCAGCATCGGCAGCATGGCCGAGCCCTCGGCGTAGTGCAGCCACTGCTGGTAGGCGTCGTAGTCCGCGCTCGCCGGGTCGGGCGCCAGCCGGCCGCCGGCATGGCGGCGGATGACGTAGTCGGTGATCGCCCCGCTCTCGATGATCGTCGTGGAGCCGTCGGTCAGCACCGGCGACTTGCCCAGCGAATGGACGTGCAGCAGGGCGGGCGGGGCCAGGCGGGTCTGGGGATCGCGCTCGTAGAAGCGGATCTCGTAGGGCAGGGCCAACTCCTCCAGCAGCCACAGTATGCGCTGCGAGCGCGACTCGTTGAGGTGGTGGACGACCAGCATCTGTTTCTCTCCCCTGGGCCCTGGTGAACGCGCCCGGGGAACTTTCGCCCCCGTCGGACCGATTTATGTTGCAGTGCGGCATTGCTCGCAGCTGCGAAAGGCTCCACAGTGAAAGAAAACAACTGTTTGCCGCACGGGAGCAAGCCATGACCCCCCCAAATCCTCAAGGAGTGGTCGCCCAGGAAACCAGCCTCATCCTGCCGGGCCTGACTGTGCTGCTGCGTGAAGCCGCCGGCGCGGCCCAGCTGTTCGTGGCCGAGGCCAAGCCCGAGGTGAAGGCCGCCATCACCGGCGCGAACGGCAAGATCGACCGCGCCCTGGCCGACGAGCACCAGCATCAGGTCCACGGCTACGGCTGGTACGCCGCCTATGCCGAGCTGATGAACCAGGTCGCCGGCTGGGCCGAGCGGCTGGAGGCGGAAGGCCGGTTCGGCGAGATCGAGGCCCTGCTGGCCCAGCTGCTGTTTTCCGAATACGCCGCCCAGCTGATCGGCGGCGTCCCGATGAACCAGGGCGAGATCGTCCGCCCCGCCCACCTGGTCAAGGACCGGGGCGTCATGAACCGCCTGTTCTCGAACGGCATCATGAAGCTGATGGTCGAGGGCGGGACCCAGGCCGTGAAGACCCGCGTCGCCAAGCGCCTGGCCGAGGCGCGCGGCCGCCCGACGCTGGAGCACACGGGTCTGGACGAGACCTTCGAGATGATCCGCGACCAGTTCCACGCCTTCGCCGAGGAGAAGGTCACGCCCTTCGCCCACGACTGGCACCTGAAGGACCAGCTGATCCCCATCGAACTGGTCGAGGAGCTGGGCGCCCTGGGCGTGTTCGGCCTGACCATCCCCGAGGGGTACGGCGGCAGCGGCCTGGGCAAGACCGCCATGTGCGTGGTGTCCGAAGAGCTGTCGCGGGCCTGGATCGGCGTCGGCTCGCTGGCCACGCGGTCGGAGATCGCGGGCGAGCTGATCCTGACCGGCGGCACGGAGGAGCAGAAGCAGTACTGGCTGCCGAAGATCGCCGACGCCTCGATCCTGCCGACCGCCGTCTTCACCGAGCCCAACACCGGCTCGGACCTGGGGTCGTTGCGCACCCGCGCCGAGCTGAAGGGCGACCAGTACGTGGTGGCCGGGAACAAGACCTGGATCACCCACGCGGCCCGCGCCGACGTCATGACCCTGCTGGTCCGCACCGACCCGGCCACCACCGACTATCGCGGCCTGTCCATGCTGCTGGCCCCCAAGCCGCGCGGCGTCGACGGCGACGACTTCCCGGCCCAGGGCATGAGCGGCGGCGAGATCGGGGTGATCGGGTATCGCGGCATGAAGGAGTTCGAGCTGGGCTTCGACGGCTTCGAAGTGCCCGCCGAGAACCTGCTGGGCGGCGTGCCCGGCCAGGGCTTCAAGCAGCTGATGGCCACCTTCGAGAGCGCCCGCATCCAGACCGCCGCCCGCGCC
Source organism: Caulobacter sp. CCG-8 (assembly GCF_037402475.1). Classification (NCBI taxonomy): domain Bacteria; kingdom Pseudomonadati; phylum Pseudomonadota; class Alphaproteobacteria; order Caulobacterales; family Caulobacteraceae; genus Caulobacter; species Caulobacter sp. CCG-8. Next base: position 183,430 of record NZ_JBBEUD010000008.1, on the reverse strand, counting down.
GTCGGCGTGGCCCAGGCGGCGCTGGAGACCGGCCTCGGCTACGCCCTGGACCGCAAGCAGTTCGGCCAGGCGATCTTCGAGTTCCCCCGCGTCCACAACAAGCTGGCCATGATGGCCGCCGAGATCATGGGCGTGCGCCAGCTGACCTATTTCGCCGCCCGCCAGAAGGACGAGGGCAAGCGTTGCGACCTGGAGGCCGGCATGGCCAAGCTGGTCGCCGCCCGCGTCGCCTGGGCCGCCGCCGACAACGCCCTGCAGGTCCACGGCGGCAACGGCTTCGCGATGGAATACGTCGCCAGCCGCCTGCTGGCCGACGCCCGCATCCTCAACATCTTCGAGGGCGCCGGCGAGATCCAGGCCCAGGTCATCGCCCGGCGCCTGCTGGAAGAGGGGAACTAGGCGCCCAAAGAAAAAGCCCGCGAACCGGGTTCGCGGGCTCTTTTCTGCGGCGGAGGCCGGCGCGCTTAGGCGGCGCGCTGGGCCTTGATGGCCGACAGGGTCAGGACGATCAGGCTGAGCATTGGTTTCTTCCGTTCTCGGTTGGACGGGACATCAAATCGTCCCCATGCGCCCCATATGGATGACAACGTTGTCATTTTCAAGGGGTTTTGCTGCGACGCAACATCGCGGGTCGCCCCTTGGCGCCGGCCGTCGCTTCCCCATCTTGAAGGCATGACGGCCCTTCGCCCCACCTTCGCGGTCTTCGCCCTGATCGCCGCCGTCGCCTGCGCGGGCGAAGCCCAGGCGCAGGCGCCCGCGCCCAGGCTCTCCCTGGCCTCGCCCAAGCCCCTGGACCTCAAGGCGCCCGGCCTGCCGGTGCTGTATTCCCGCGCGCCGACGCCGCTTCCGCCCGGCGTGGCGCGGACATCGGTCGAGGGCAAGGCCGGCGACGCCCTGCTGGGCGCGGGCCTGCTGTGCGGCCTCCAGCCCAACGCCGACGACAGCGGCGCCGGCCGGGCGCGCGGCTACGACCCCGACGGCAAGTTCGTGGGCGCGAAGCTGGGGTTCAGGTTCTAGTGGGTGAGCGTCTGCCTAGGGGCAGACGTCATCGCGGCAGTCGGTGCTGCAATCGGCTAGAAGAGTGCTGTTGCTCCAGCCCAGATGGCGCCGAACGCCTGGACTTTCATGGTAGCCAACTCCGTATCGGCTCGTTGAATGGTTGCTGGCGACCGTTGGGCGAAGTCCTTTAGAGACTGAGTGAGTATCCATGCTGCCGTCGCGTCTATAATGATCAACCTGTCATGAAGCGACCGAGCCGCAGCCAATCTCGCTTCCAATGGGCGGGTTGACCCGTACTGCTGGATCCACTTACTTGCGGCAGTCTTGAGGGTAGGCTTTACGGCTGCAGCGTCTGATAGCAACTGAACCCGAACCCCGGGCGGTACCAGTTCCGCTACCTCTATCACTGCTGTAGCGTCCATGTAGGGGTCGACGATCAGTACGGAGCTAGTGGCCTCGCGGACTATTTTGGAGATCGCCGCATAGGCATCGAGCGATGCTCCGGTTGTGACAAAAGCCCCTTGCGTGCTCACCGGCAAGTCGATCTCAAGCATCGCTAGCACTTGGTTCAAGACCAATATGATCTGTTTGGATTGGGTCTCCGGTCTTATTGACGCGACAAGATTTTGAACCGCGTTGTCAATGCGGAGACTTTCCGCCGACACTCCCGTCGCGGCCTTCACCAATGCCGTAGCCTTGGAAAGCCACTGGATTGTCGCGGCCGGAAGGTTCCACTCGCCATCGTATCCCTCAAGATCGGGTGCATTGGCCAACAGCATTCCGAGTTGGTGATAGATTGCCTGCGGCGAGAGCGTCGGTTTCATCGTCGAAGCGTAGCCGACATTCTCGTTGAAGTCCGCAATGGGGCGAAATCAGGCTCGCCCCCTACAGCCTCACCCCGCCCAGCCAGGTCTGCCACACCACCACGAAGCCGCCGTGCAGCAGCACCGCCGGCCACAGCGAGCCCGAGCGCCAGCGCACCCAGGCGCAGCCCAGGCCGAGGATCGCGGTGCAGGCCAGGAAGTCCGGGCGCAGGAACAGGCCCGCCTGGGGCAGGAAGGTCAGGGCCTCCAGCGGATGCCAGGCGACGTAGAGCGCGGTCGAGACGGCGATGGCGATCCACGGCCGACGGTCTTCCTCGCGGCTGGGGACCAGCAGGCCGCGGAACGGGATCTCCTCGCCCAGGGCGGGCACGAACAGCACGGTCAGCAGCCGCAGGGGCAGGCCGGGGACGGTCGGGGTCAGGGCGTAGAGCCCGGTCGAAAAGCCGATTGCCGCCATCAGCCCGCCCACGACCCCGGCGACCAGGCCGCACAGCGCCCAGCCTCGCGCGTCGGGCAGGGTGGTCAGGGACCGGCGCAGGCGCTGGAGCAGGATCGCGGGCATGGCGCCACCCTAGCCCATGCGCCGCCGTCCCCAAGCTTGAGTTTGGACGCCCGGGCGCCCTAACCTAAGGGCGAGTGGCTTTCGGGGGACGGGGATGATCGAGAAGCGGGACGCGGCGGCCGGGGACGGCCGGACCGGTCGTCGTGACGTGATGGCGGGGCTGCTGGCGCTCTCGGCCATGGGAGGCGCCGCCGCGCGCGCCGAAACGACCGGGACGGGCTCGTGGCGACGGGCGGAGACGCCGCGGTTCGTGGTCCACGGCATCGTGGGCGAGGACGTGCTGCGCGACTACGCCGCCAAGCTCGAGGACTTCGACATGGTCCTGCGGTTCATGCACCGCCTGCCGGTCGACGCCGTGCCGCCGCGCAAGCTGGACGTCTATCTGGTGCGCGGCACGCCGGCCCTGCGGCGGGCCATGCCGGGCGCCGACGAGACCCTGCGCGGCTACTACACCACCTCGGCCGGCGGCATCGCCTGCGTCGCCATCGTCGGCCGGGCCAAGGAGGTCGAGAACGACGACGTGATGCTGCACGAGTACGTGCACCACTTCATGAAGCAGTACTTCAACTACGCCTACGCGCCGTGGCTGGTGGAGGGCTACGCCGAGTACTTCATGACCACGGCGTTCGACGGCGACAGCATCGTGGTCGGCAAGTTCAATACCAACCGGGCCTCCTGGCTGATGCAGAGCCGCTGGATGCCGCTGGACAGGCTGCTGACCGAGGCGCCCCGGGTCGACGAGCCGACGGCCGATACCTACTACCCGCTGGCCTGGCTGCTGACCCACTACCTGATGAGCGACCCGGCCCGCTACGCCCAGCTGCAGGCCTATATGAAGGCGGTCGGCGAAGGGACGCCGTCGGTCAAGGCGATGGAGGCGGCCACCGGCAGGAGCCTGGCCGACCTGCAGAAGGACCTGCACGACTACACGCACACCAACCTGCCGGTCCAGGTCTTCACCCGCAAGCGCGCCCGCTCGGTCGAGGTGACGGTGACCACGATGCCGGCCTCCGCCGACGACCTGCTGCTGGAGGCGGTCCGGATGATCTCGCCGCCCGGCGACCTGGCGGCGCGCAAGGCCTTCGCCGAGGACGTGGCCAAGCGTGCGGCCCGCTATCCCGACGACGGCCTGGCGCAGCGGGCCCTGGCGCGGGCCCGGCTGCAGGCCGAGGACTTCGCCGCCGCCGACGGCGTGATCGATCGACGGCTGGCGGCCGCGCCCGAGGACGTCGAGGCCCTGGAGCTGCAGGCCCAGATCCTGATGGAGACCGGCGACGCCGATCCCGCCCGCAAGGCGGCGCTGTACAAGCAGGCCCAGGGCGTGCTGGGCCGGGCGTTCAAGATCGACGGCGCCCGCTACCAGATCCTGCTGGCCTACGCCCGGAGCCGCTCGCTGTCGCCGGGCTATCCCAGCGACAACGTGATGGAGGGGCTGCTGCTGGCCAACGAGCTGGCGCCGCAGGTGTCCGAGGTTACCTTCAGCGCGGTCCAGGCCCTGGCGATGCGCGGCGACTACCGGCGCGCCGTGGCCCTGCTCAAGCCCCTGGCCAACGACCCGCACGACGGCAGCGACGCGGCGCGCCAGCTGCTGACGCGGCTGGAGGTCGAGGCGGGCCGGTCAGGACCCCAAAAGGCGGCGGGCTAGGGCGCGGCGGGCGCCGTCTCGTGGCGCATGGCCTCGGCGGCCAGCGCCACGTGCTCGGGGATGCGGCCGCTGGCCTTGCGCTCGCTGTAGCGGTCGACGAGGTAGTCGGCCCGGTCGCGGGTCAGCAGGGTGAACTTCACCAGCTCCTCCATCACGTCCACCACCCGCTCGTAGTAGCTGGAGGGCTTCATCCGGTCGTTCTCGTCGAACTCCTTGTAGGCCATGGCCACCGACGACTGGTTGGGGATGGTGATCATCCGCATCCAGCGTCCCAGCAGGCGCAGGGTGTTGACCGCGTTGAACGACTGCGAGCCGCCGCTGACCTGCATCACCGCCAGGGTCTTGCCCTGGGTCGGCCGGACGCTGCCGATCTCCAGCGGGATCCAGTCGATCTGGGCCTTCATGACGCCGCTGATCGCGCCGTGCCGCTCGGGGCTGCACCAGACCTGGCCTTCCGACCATTGCGACAGGGCGCGCAGTTCCTGGACCTTCGGGTGGTCGGGGCCGGTGGCGTCGGGCAGCGGCAGGTCGCGCGGGTCGAAGATGCGGGTCTCGCAGCCCAGGGCGTCGAGGATGCGGGCGGCCTCCTCGACCAGCAGGCGGCTGAACGAGCGCGCCCGCAGCGACCCGTACAGCAGCAGGATGCGCGGCGGATGGGCGGACGGCGCGGCGACGTCGAGCCGCTCCTGGTCGACCTGGGCCAGGAACTTCGGGTCGAGGGCAGGGAACGGGCTCACGGGCGTCTCCAAATGCGTCATTGAACTGTCAGATATTTCCAGCATATTGGAAATATGGAATCGAAGCCCGCTGTCAACATGCTGTCCGCCCTCGGCCACGAGGGGCGCCTGGCGATCTTCCGCCTGCTGGTGAAGGCCGGTCCCGACGGGATCGCGGCGGGCGACATCGCCCGGACGCTGGACGTCCTGCCCAACAGCCTGTCGGCCAACCTCAACGTCCTGTCGCACGCGGGCCTGATCGTCTCGCGGCGCGAGGGACGGTCGATCATCTATTCGGCCGACTACGACGCCATGAGCGGCCTGCTGGGCTTCCTGATGGAGGACTGCTGCAACGGCGCGCCGGAGATCTGCGCGCCGCTGGGCTCGATCCTGGCCCGCGTGAAGGACTGCGGCCCGGCCTGCGCGCCCGTCGGTTCCGGCGGCTAGCCGTGAGGTTCAGCGTCGCGCGCCGCCTCGTGGCGGAAGGGCTCGGCTCGGCCCTGCTGCTGGCGGTGGTGATCGGCTCGGGGATCATGGGCGAGCGGCTGGCCGGCGGGAACGTCGCCATCGCCCTGCTGGGCAACACCCTGGCCACGGGCGCGGCGCTGGTGGTGCTGATCCAGGTGTTCGGGCCGATCTCCGGCGCCCACTTCAATCCGGCGGTGACCCTGGTGTCGGCCCTGCGGCGGGAGATGCCGTGGCGCCTCGCCCTGGCCTATCCGCCGGCCCAGGTGGCGGGCGCGGTGCTGGGCGTCTGGGCGGCCCACGCCATGTTCGGCGAGCCGATCCTGCAGGTCTCGACCAAGCTGCGCGACGGCGGGGCCCAGGCCTTCGCCGAGGTCGTGGCGACCTTCGGCCTCGTCGCCGCCATCCTGGGCGTGAGCCGCTTCCGGCCCGAGAGCACGGCCATGGCCGTCGGCCTCTACATCACCGCCGCCTACTGGTTCACGGCCTCGACCTCGTTCGCCAACCCGGCGGTGACCCTGGCCCGCGCCCTGTCGGACACCTTCGCCGGGATCGCGCCCTCCAGCGCCCCCGCCTTCATCCTCGCCCAGTTCGTCGGCGCCCTCCTCGCGGCGGGCGTCTTCGGCTGGCTCCTCAAGCCGGACACGACCCCATGAGCGACGCCGACTTCCCCATCGTCATCTTCCACAACCCGGCCTGCGGGACCTCGCGCAACACCGTCGCCATGGTCCGGGCCGCCGGCTACGCGCCCCAGGTGGTCGAATACCTCCAGGCCGGCTGGACCCGCGACCAGCTCCGCGACCTGGCGGACAGGGCCGGCCTGACCTTGCGCCAGCTGCTGAGGGAGAAGGGGACGCCGGCGGACGAGTTGGGACTGCTGGCCGAGGGCGTCGACGAGGCGCGCCTGCTGGACGCCATGGTCGAGCACCCGATCCTGGTGAACCGGCCCATCGTCGTGACGCCGAAAGGGGTGAAGCTGTGCCGGCCGTCGGAGGAAGTGCTCGACCTGCTGGACCGCAGGCCCGAAAGCTTCACCAAGGAGGACGGCGAGGTCGTGAAGCTCTAGCGGTCCGCTAGGCCGCGGCCTCGGCGTCGCCGTCTTCGTCCCCATCGTCATCACCCAGCAGGGCCGACAGCACCACGGCCAGGCGTTCCGGCTTGATGGGCTTTTCGACCACGTCCTGCATGCCGGCGGCGATGTAGGTGGCCACGTCGTTGGGATCGGCGTTGGCGGTCAGGGCGACGATCGGCGCCTGGCCGGCCCGGCCGGGCAGCTCGCGGATGGCGCGGGTGGCGGTGACGCCGTCCATGCGCGGCATCTTGATGTCCATCAGGATCAGGTCGAAGCGGCCCGACTTGGCGGCCTCGACGGCCTCGACGCCGTCGGCCACCTGTTCGGACGTGCAGTCGAACATCTCGCACAGCGCCTCGGCGACCATGCGGTTGGTGGCGTTGTCGTCGACGATCAGGATGTGGGCCGAGCGGGCGTCCAGCACCGGCTCGTCGTCGTGCTGGTCGGCGAGGATCGCCTCCGGCACGGCCACGGCGAACTGCAGGGTCAGGCCGGCGCCCATGTTGGCCTCGGCCCGCAGCGGGCCGCCCATGGCGCGGGTCAGGCCGTGGGCCAGGGCCATGCCCACGCCCAGGGCCAGCTCGTTGCTGTCCTCGATGCTGCCGGCGCCCAGCGGGGCCAGGACGCGCGCCAGGCGGGCCTCGGCGGCGCCGGGGGCGTTGTCGCGCACGCGGCCTTCCAGCAGCAGGCCGTTCTCGACGGCGTGGGCCTTGAGGCTGGCCTCGATGACGCCGCGGCCGCTGGCCAGGGCGCTCTCGATCAGGGCGTCGAACACCTGTAGCACGCGGTCGGCGTCGATCAGGGCGGCCGCGTCGGGCGGGCCGTCGTAGGAGAACAGCAGGGTCGAGCCGCCCTCGGCGGCGCGGGGCGCCCAGCGGGCCTCGACGGCGTCGCTGAGGTCGCGCAGCAGGGCCGGGGCGGGCGACAGGGTCAGGCCGCCGGTCGCGGCGCGGCGCAGGTCCATGGCGCGGCCCAGCACCTGGCTCATGTCGCGGCTGGTGTCGCCGATGGCGCGGACATAGGCGGCGGCGTCGGGCGTCAGCCGCGACTGTTCCAGCCGCTCGGTGAAGGCCAGGACGCCGTCCAGGTGATGGCCGATGTCGTGGGCCATGCGCTCGACCAGGGCCATGGCCTCGTCGGCCTCGCGCTGGCGGCGGCGGTGGGAGGTGAGCAGCGACTCCAGCCCGCCGACGCCGACATAGTCGCCGGCCTCGTCGACGGCGACATAGGCGCTGCGGAAGATCGGGGTGGTGCTCTGGGCCAGGCGGTCGACGAAGTCGGCGGCGGTCACGCCGGCGGAGACGGCGCGCGGCTCGCGGTCCATGACCTCGGACACCGGCCGGTCGGCCAGGGCGGGGGCGACGGCCATCTGGGCCAGGAAGACGTCGCGATAGACCAGGCCCGCCGGCTTGCCGTCCACGACCACGGGGAGGGCGGCGGCGCGCGGAGCGGCGTCGAACATCGCCACGACCTCGGCGCACGGGGTCGCGGGGTCGATCGGGGCTCGGCGGTCGATAAGGCGGGCGAGCGTGTCCATGCGGCCGTTTGGCGGAACGTCTTTGGGACCTCACCTTCGCCTGTTGGCGTTGCGGAGTCGTAAATGGTCAGGGTTTTTGGGGATTTGGAGTCGAACGGGGCGGTCGCCGTCGCCGCGACGGAAAACCGGGAGATGCGTCGATCGCTCTAGGGGCTTCACCCCATGGCGAGCCGGCCGCCGCGCTGGCTAGCTCCTGCGCGAGTTCGACCGCTTTCCAGGAGACCGCCATGGCCGACGCCACCGACCGCTCGCGCCTGCCTCTGCCCGAGCCGCCATTCCAGGGCGTGATCGGCAAGACCTACCTGGACTCCAAGGAAGACTGGCCCAAGGTGCCCAAGCCGCCCGAGGGCGCGCCCAACGTCATCGTCATCCTGCTGGACGACGTGGGTTTCGGCCAGGTCAGCACCTTCGGCGGGCCGGTGCCGACCCCGGCCCTGGACAAGCTGGCGGCGCGTGGCCTGCGCTACAACCGCTTCCACACCACGGCGATCTGCGGACCGTCCCGCGCGGCCCTGATCACCGGGCGCAACCACCACAACTGCGGCGTGGGCTTCCTGTCGGAATGGGCGACGGGTTTCCCCAGCTACAACAACATGATCCCCAAGAGCACGGCGACCATCGCCTCGGTGCTGCGCGGCAACGGCTACGCCACCTCGTGGTTCGGCAAGAACCACAACACGCCCGACTGGGAGAGCAGCGTCGCCGGGCCCTTCGACCGCTGGCCCACGGGCCTGGGCTTCGACTACTTCTACGGCTTCATCGGCGGCGAGACCCACCAGTACTATCCGGTGCTGTTCGAGAACACCGTCGCGGTCGAGCCCCACAAGTCGCCCGAAGAGGGCTACCACTTCATGGAGGACATGACCGACCGGGCCATCAACTGGATGCGCTACAGCAAGGCCGTGGCCCCGCAGAAGCCGGTCTTCCTCTACTTCGCCCCCGGCGCCGCCCACGCCCCGCACCATGCGCCCAAGGCCTGGCGCGAGAAGTTCGCCGGCCAGTTCGACGCCGGCTGGGACGCGGTGCGCGAGGCGACCTATCGCCGTCAGCTGGAGGCCGGGGTGATCCCGCCCGACACCGCCCTGACGCCGCGCCCCGACTGGGTGAAGCCCTGGGACAGCCTGTCGGCCGACGAGCGCAGGCTCTACGCCCGGTTCATGGAGAACTTCGCCGGCTACCTGGCCTATGCCGACAGCGAATGCGGCCGCCTGATCGAGGCGGTCGAGGCCCTGCCCGACGCCGACAACACCCTGATCCTCTATATCGTGGGCGACAACGGGGCGAGCTCGGAGGGCGGCTTCACAGGCACGGTCAACGAGATCATGAACCTCAACGGCGTGCCCTCGAAGCTGGAGGACAATCTGGCCAAGCTGGACGAGATCGGCGGGCCCGAGACCGAGCCGCACTATCCGCTGGGCTGGGCCTGGGCCGGCAACGCGCCGTTCCAGTGGGTCAAGCAGGTGGCCTCGCACCTGGGCGGCTCGCGCAATCCGATGGTCGCCGCCTGGCCGGCCAGGATCACCGACCACGGCGGGGTGCGCGACCAGTTCACCCACCTGATCGACATCATGCCCACCATCCTGGACGTCGCCGGCATCCCCGCGCCGGCCTTCGTCGACGGGGTGGAGCAGAAGCCGCTGGACGGCGTGGCGATCACCTCGACCTTCGCCGACCCCAAGGCCCGGCCGGTGCGCGAGCGGCAGTATTTCGAGGTCTTCACCAACCGGGCGATCTACGACAAGGGATGGATCGCCTGCGCCCAGCACACCCTGCCGTGGCGCCAGGACCTGGCTCCCGGCCACTGGGAGAACGATCGCTGGGAGCTGTACCACCTGGACGAGGACTTCTCCGAAGCCAACGACCTGGCCGCCGTCCATCCCGACAAGCTGGCCGAGCTGAAGGCGGTGTTCGACGAGGAGGCCCGCAAGAACAACGTCTATCCGTTCGACGACCGGGGCTCCGGGCGCCTGGCCACGCCCAAGCCCTCGCCGGGCGGGGCGGACCCGAACCGCACCCACTTCACCTACTACGCCGGGGCCTCGCGCCTGGCCGAGACGGCCTCGCCCAACACCAAGAACCGCTCGCACCGGATCACGGCCGAGATCGAGATGCCGGAGAAGGGCGGGGAGGGGATCATCCTGGCGGCCGGCGGCGCCTCGGCCGGCTACGCCCTGTACGTCCAGAACGGCAAGCTGGTCTATCACTACAACTGGTTCGAGAAGGCGCGCACGGATCTGGTCTCCAGCATCTCCGTGCCGCCCGGCCGCAGCACGGTCTCGATGGAGTTCGCCTATGACGGCGGGGGCCTGGGCAAGGGCGGCGAGGCGGTGATCGGCATCGACGGCAAGGAGGTCGGGCGGGCGCGGATCGAGAACACCGTCGCCGGCCGCTTCGGCATCGACACCTTCGGGGTGGGCTCGGACACCGGCTCGCCGGTGGGCAAGAGCTACAAGACCCCGTTCCGCTTCACCGGCAAGGTGCTGCGCGTCGACGTCGTTCTGGGCCCGCGCGAGCTGTCGCCCGAGGACGAGGCCAAACTGCACCGCATGCACACCGCCTTCGCCGACAGCCACGAATAGCCGGCGGTTTCTCCCCCGACCCCGGCTACGACTTCAGGCGGTCACGCGGCGACGCGTACCGCCTGTTCTTTTGGCAGGAAGGTGGGACGTCGCGCGAAACCTGCCGTAGAGCGCTCGACGAAATTCCCTTCATACGGGTGACATGTTCGCGACGCCACCATCGGGCGTGGCCGCACTCCGCGGTCGATTGCCCGAACCCTGGATCGAGGACCCACCGATGCCCCAGTCCATCAAGCTGAAACTGACGGTCTATCAGCCCGAGATCATGGCCGGCCCCGGCGAGCAGGTCGGCTTCGAATACGACCTGACCCTGGTCGTGCCGGACGAGCTGGTCGCGAAGACGACCGGGGATCCGGCGGCCTCGATCTCGACGGCGCGATGCGAGGTGGTTCCGGTGACCGGGACGCTGGAGTTCCCCAACCCGGCCGCGCCGGTCATCTCGCCGTTCACCGGCGTGCTGTTCATCTACGACAACGCGCCGCTGATCGGCTTTCCGCTGACGGTGGTCGCGGCCAGCACGGGCGACCTGCTGAAGTTCAACATGAACCTCTGCTTCCCGGCCTCGCCCCTCTACAGCTACAGCGGCGCCATCATGTTCGGCGAGTGGCCGGGGCCGCTCAGCAACGTCACCGCCAGCTTCCTCTGCCCGCAGACCTGATCCCGGACCCCCAAACAGAAAGGGCGACGGATCGCTCCGCCGCCCTTGGTAGGGCGCTCCCGGGTCGCCCCGGGAGCGATGGTTCGAGGCCGAGGCCTAGAACCGCTTGGTCAGGGCGACGCCGTAGGTGCGCGGCTCCAGCGTGATCAGGTTGGTGAACAGGCCCGAGCTGTCGTCGGTGGTGTAGGCGTCGGTGATCGGCGTGTCGTTGCCGATGTTCTTGACGTAGGCGTCGATGCGGAAGCCCCACTCCGGCTTCTCGATCTTCAGCGTGACGTTGGCGTTCTCCCACGACTTCAGGCGGTCGTACGCGGTGTTGTAGACCCGCGCGTACTGTTCGCCCTGGTAGTAGTAGTCGCCGCGCAGGGTGGCCGACCAGCCGCCCGAGAAGTCCCAGGTGTACTGGGCGCCGACCGAGGCGGTCCAGTGCGGCGAGTTGGGCAGCTCGTTGCCCGACAGGTCCGCGGCCTTGCCCTCGATCGAGTAGCCCGAGCCGTAGTTGAACATCGCGTTGCTGATCGCGTTCGCGAAGACCAGCGGCACGCCGCGGCTCTGCAGGAAGGCGGTGTAGAAGGCCTTGCCGCCGCAGGCGAAGGGGACGGTGGCGCCCAGGGCCGGGTTGACGGTCAGGGCCGTGGCGATGCCCGCGCTGGCGACCACGCAGTTGGAGCCGACGGCCACGCCCGGGATGCTGGGGCCGGCCTTGACCACCTGGTACAGCGGGTTGGTCTGGGTGCGGTCCATGGTGTCGATCGACGACACGCCGTCGGCGATCTTGGTGTGCAGATAGCCGAGGTTGGCGTTGATGCGCAGGTTGTGGACCGGCGACCAGACCGACTCCAGCTCCAGGCCGTAGACCGTGGCGTCGATGTTCTCGTTGACCGAGGTGCGGCTGACGATCTTGGAGATCTGGTAGCCCTGGTAGTCGTAGTAGAAGCCGGTGGCGTTCAACTGCAGGCTGCCGCCCAGCAGGGTGTTCTTCGACCCCACTTCGAAGGCGTTGACGAATTCCGGCGCGAACGTCGGCTTGACGGCCGAGCCGACCGCCGCCGGCGGGTTCGAGCCGCCGCCCTTGTAGCCCTTGGAATAGAAGGCGTAGAGCAGGTTGTCGTCGCTGAGCTTGTAGTCGAAGCCGAAGCGGCCGGTCAGCTCGTTGAAGACCGACTTTTCCTGCGGGTTGGTGGCGCTCTGGGTCAGGCCGATGCCCGGCGCCAGCAGCACGGTGTCGTACACGTCCAGGCGCTTGTCGTCGTGGGTGCGGCGCAGGCCCAGGGTGAACTTCAGCTTCTCGTTGGCCTGCCAGTACAGCTCGCCGAAGATGGCGTTCGACTTCAGGTGATAGGGCGAGCGGTTGTCATAGTAGTTGTGGCCGCTGCCGTCCGGCGTGGCGTTGGTGTCGATGCCGATGCAGCTGGTGGGCAGGGCCGTGGGGCTGCAGTTCGGGTTGCCCGTGTTCTGGTAGTTCAGGGCCAGGGCCGAAATGGTCAGCGAGTTGCCGATCACGTAGTAGTCGGTGACCGTCTTGTAGTCGAACCAGATGCCGCCGACGTTGAAGTTCAGCGGGCCGTCGAAGTTCGACTGCAGGCGGACTTCCTGGCTCCACTGCTCGGAGCTGCCCGAGGAGACGTCCAGCGTCGTGAACTTGTTGGTCGTGCCCACCTGCGGATCGGTGAAGAAGCCGCCCGGGGTGAACGGGGTGTTGTTGAACGGAACGGTCGAGACGTTCCGGTTGTAGTCCAGCTTCGTATAGACGCTGCCCTTGCTGTACGAGGTCAACGACGTCAGCGTCAGGTCGTCGGTGAGGTCGTATTCCAGGTTGAACTGGTAGACGTTGGATTTCGACTGGTAGATCGGGTCGAACAGCGTCTCGATCTCGCGCAGGTTCCGGCTGGTGGTGTCGCCGAGGTTGGCGTCGCCGCTGGTGAAGCCCACCAGGTTGCCCAGTTCGCCCGTCAGGGTGCCCGAGGTGTTGACCGTGCCGTAGGCGCTGTCGCCGTACAGCGAGGCGGGCAGACAGCCCTGGGTCAGGAACGGACGGGCGGTGCCGGTGGCCACGCCGCCGATGGTGGCCGGGCCCAGGTCCTTGGTGCAGAGCTGCTTGCCGACGCGGGCGCGGCTGTCGTCTTCCTTGAAGTGCTCCCACATGAAGTTGGTGCGCAGGGTCTCGATGGGATTGAACATCACCGAGACGCGGGTCGAGTACAGGTCGCGGTCGTCGACCTTGTGGTTGTTGAAGGTGTTGGTGACGTAGCCGTCGCGCTTGAGGTAGTTGCCGGCCACGCGGACCGCCAGCTTGTCGCCGGCGATCGGCATGTTGATCATGCCGCGCAGCTTCTGGGTGCTGTAGTTGCCCACCTCGCCGGTGACCTCGGCCTCGAAGCTGTCGGTCGGCTTGGCGGTGATGACGTTGACCAGACCGCCGGTGGCGTTGCGGCCGTACAGGGTGCCTTGCGGACCGCGCAGCACTTCGACGCGCTCCACGTCGAAGAACTCGGCGTCGAACAGGTTGCCCGACTGCATCGGGGCGTTGTTCAGGTGGACGCCGACGCCGGCGTCGGTCGAGACGCCCACGGCCTTGTTGCCGATGCCGCGGATGGCGAAGTTGAAGCTGTTGGTGAAGTTGCCCTTGGCGAAGGTGACGTTCGGAATGGCCTGTTGCAAGTTCGGGCCGCCGTCGATCTTCTGCGCTTGCAGGCTGTCCTGGCTGAAGGCCGACACCGCGATCGGCACGTCCTGCAGCGCTTCTTCCTTCTTCTGGGCGGTGACGACCAGTTCCTCGAGCACGTTGCCGCCGCCTTGCTGGGCGGACGGGGTCGATGCGGTTTGAGCAAAGGCCGGAGCGGCGACGGCGGCCAGCACGGTCACGGACGCGCCCATGGCCAGCAGGCTCCGCATACGCAGAGATCGCGACATTCTATTCCCTCCCTGGACGTCGCGGCTCCTTATGGCGGGGCCTGCGGACGTCTGTTGTTTCCTCGGCGCCGTACTTTTAAGCACTACGCGGGTGTACGGCGGACCCCTCGCAGCATAAGGGGATTGCATACTTGGCGTTTGAGGCTGTCAACCGGCCTCACGCTAAGTAATCATTGATAGGTTACGCGTTTTCACTTTACCCAGGGTCACATTAACCTCTGGGTATGCAAGTTTTCGCCGAATTTAGAAAAGTCGGTCCGGCGGCTGACGTAACGTCAGTCGTGGCTTCAGGCCAGGAAACCTTGACGCGGCGTGCCGACGCGCTTGGCCCATAGTGTCGCATTCGCGCTGAAGGTACAGCCCAAATATCAGCGTTCGAAACAAATGTTTCAGGCTGATGCGGGAGGCGCACACCCCCAGGCCCGGTCCTCCGGGCATGCGGGCGGCGGAAACGGCGGAAAACCGGCAAGGTCTTGCCGTCTCGGGCGGGACCTCGTCGGGCGTGCCAACCGCCCGCGCCTCGTGTAGAGAGGCGCCATGTCCACCTCCCCCCAATCCCCGGCCGGCGCGTCGCGCGCGGAGGCCGCCCTGGTGCTGTTCTCCGGCGGCCAGGATTCCAGCGTCTGCCTGGCCTGGGCCCTGGAGCGCTACGCCCGGGTCGAGACCGTCGGCTTTGACTACGGCCAGCGCCATTCCATCGAGATGCAGGCCCGCCAGGCGGTGCGCGCCCAGATGGCCCAGCGCTTCCCGCACTGGGCCGAGCGCCTGGGCGAGGACCACGTGCTGGACCTGACCGGCTTCGGCGCCGTGGCCCAGTCGGCCCTGACCGCCGACGTCGCCATCGAGATGACCGAGCGCGGCCTGCCGTCCACCTTCGTGCCGGGCCGCAACCTGGTGTTCCTGATCTACGCCGCCGCCCTGGCCGACCGCCGGGGCCTGGGGGCGCTGGTCGGCGGCATGTGCGAGACCGACTTCTCGGGCTATCCCGATTGCCGGCGCGACACGCTGGACGCCATGCAGCAGGCGCTGAACCTGGGCATGGACCGCGACTTCGTCGTCGAGACCCCGCTGATGAAGCTGACCAAGGCGCAGACCTGGGCCCTGGCCAAGACCCTGGGCGGCGAGGACCTGGTCGACCTGATCGTGATCGAGAGCCACACCTGCTACCAGGGCGACCGCGGCGAGCTGCACGCCTGGGGCCACGGCTGCGGCGAATGCCCGGCCTGCGACCTGCGCCAGAAGGGGTACGAGGACTGGGACGCGGCGGGACGGGACGTGCTCGGTGTCTGAGATTCGCATTTTCAGTTGTCGTCCCGGAAGCCTCGCGGAGGCTGTCCGGGACCCAGGGGACTGGGCAAAGGCGATGCGGTTCACCTGGGTCCCGGACAAGCGCTCCGCGCTTTCCGGGATGACAACGGTGGAGGGCGAGATCGCTCGATGACCTACTCGGTGAAAGAGATCTTCCTCACCCTGCAGGGCGAGGGCGGCCAGGCGGGCAAGGCGGCGGTGTTCTGCCGGTTCGCCGGCTGCAACCTGTGGACCGGCCGCGAGCAGGATCGCGCCAAGGCCGTCTGCACCTTCTGCGACACCGACTTCGTCGGGACCGACGGCGAGAACGGCGGCAAGTTCGCCACGCCCGACGCCCTGGTCGACGTGATCGAGGCCCAGTGGACCGGCGGGCCGGACGACCGCCTGGTGGTCTGCACCGGCGGCGAGCCGCTGCTGCAGCTGGACCAAGCCCTGATCGCCGCCCTGCACGCCCGCGGCTTCATGATCGCGGTCGAGACCAACGGCACGGTCGAGGCCCCCGAGGGCATCGACTGGGTCTGCGTCAGCCCCAAGGCCGACGCCCCCGTCGTGCAGACCAGGGGCCAGGAGATCAAGCTGGTCTTCCCGCAGGACAAGGCGCTTCCCGAACGCTTCGAGGGCCTGGATTTCGAGCGCTTCTACCTGCAGCCGATGGACGGCCCGGACCGCGACAGGAACACGCAATTGGCCGTCGCCTATTGCCTTTCGCACCCACAATGGCGTTTAAGCGTCCAGACGCACAAATATCTCGGCCTGCCCTGACGGATAAGGCGCTCGACTTGGTGACAGGGTCGACGCGCTAGAGCCTCCCAGGCCTGTCAAAAGAAGTACAGATGAAGCCCGTCTTCGAGATCACGAAGGCTGCGTTCTTCGACGCGGCCCATTACATCGAGCAAGGTCCGACGGACCATCGCTATCGCAAGTTGCACGGCCACTCGTTCCGGGTGGAGGCCAGCGTGAAGGGCGAGATGCAGGACGCCGGCTGGGTGGCCGATCTGGAGAGCCTGGACGTCGCCCTGAAGGCCGTCGCCTCCGAGCTGGACCACGGCCTGCTCAACGACCGCCCCGGCCTGGAAAGCCCGACCCTGGAGCGCATCTGCCTCTATTTCGCCGAGCGCCTGAAGCCGCAGTTCCCGGGCCTGTCGCGCGTGGTGCTGTCGCGCCCGACCATCGGCGAAAGCTGCGCGTTGAATCTATAGGGGTTTCGCCCCCCGGCCTTCCGCGTAAACGGCCGAATTCGCAGACCGTCCGCGACATGATCTGTTGAAGCCGATCAAGGCTTGAACGGAGCGTTTCGGCATGGACGGGCGGGACGCCGCCGGCGCCTGGGACGGGATCGACGTGCTCAACGCGCACGTCGCCGTGCTGGACGCGACCGGGCGGGTGATCGAGGTCAACAGCAGCTGGCGGCGGTTCGGCCGCCAGAACGACGCGACCTCGGACTATGTCGGCTGCAACTACCTGGAGGTCTGCCGCAAGGCCGCGGCCCAGGGCGACCGGACGGCCGGGCGCGCGGAGCGGGGGCTGGCCGCCCTGCTGGGCGGTCGCGCCGAGCGGTTCAGCCTGGCCTATCACTGCGCCGCGCGGACCTTCCGCCTGCGGGCCAGGACGATCATCCATCCGGCGGCGCGGGTCCTGATCGCCCACGAGGACCTGACCCCCCTGCTGGTGGCGCGGCGCGAGCGCAACCGGGCCCGCGTCCGGTTGGCGACCGTCCGGCGGGAGCACGCCGAGGGCGTCGCCGGTCTCTACGAGGAGGTGGGGCAGAGCCTGGCCGCCATCACCCTGGCGGCCCAGGTCCTGGACCGGGCGCCGGCCAACAGCTCGGCGGTGACCACCATCCGCATGGCGGTCGACGAGGCCCGGCGCGAGCTGAGGCTGCTGCGCTACAAGGTCGAGCAGAGCGTTTCGTATCCGGCCTGACGCCGCGATCCCGGCGATCCGCCCACGTGTCGGAAAACGCCGCTCTTCCAACCCGCGTCCCCGTGCCCTATCTCTGCCTCGCCGATGACGCCGGGGAAGGCCGCCGATGCTCTACATGCTGCTCTGCTACAACAACGAGACCGAGGTCCTGGGCTGGACCAAGGAACAGGACGACGCCGTCATGGGCCGTCTCGGCGTCATCCACGACCGTCTGCTGGCCGAGGGCAAGATGGGCCCGTCGGGCCGGCTGAACGGCACCACCAGCGCCAAGACCCTGGTCAAGACCGAGCCCGCCTTCGTGGTCGACGGCCCCTATGCCGAGACCAAGGAGCAGTTTCTGGGCTTCTACACCCTGGACGTCGCCGACATCGACGAGGCCCTGGCCATCGCCCGCGAACTGGCCGTGGCCAATCCCGGCGGGGCCTACGAGGTGCGCCCGATGCGGCTGTACCTGCCGGGCGCGATCGCGGCGGCGTAGGTGTCGGCCGGAGGCTGACGGGTCGCATAGACGAAAAACGCCGCGACAGCTGAAGGGCTGTTCGCGGCGTTTCTGTTCTTCGCCCCTCGCCCGACCGCCTTCGGAGGCCAGGGGAGAGGGAAGCGGGGCGTCCGGCGACTACTTGCCGACGCCTTCGGCGGCGTCCTCGATCAGCTTGGCCACGACCGCCGGGTTGGCGACGAAGACCGCGTGGCTGCCGGCGGTCTCGACCACGGTCGCGCCGGCCCGCTTGGCCATGGCGCGCTGGGCGACGGGCGGGATCATCAGGTCGTCGGCGGCCACCAGGTACCAGCTCTTCTTGGTCTTCCAGGCCGGGACGGTGATCTTGCCGCCCAGGGCCTCGACGCCCCACGGCACTTGCGAGTCGGCCATGACGGCGGCGACGTCCGGGTCCACGTCGGCGGCGAAGGCGTGGGCGAACTTGGCGCGGTCCAGCGACAGGAAGCCGTCCTTGGGCGGCAGGATCGGCGGGACCGGCGCGCCGGGGACGGGGGTGGCGATCAGCGACTGCACCGACTCGCCGGTCTCGGGCGCGAAGGCGGCCACATAGACCAGGCCGGCGACCTTGGCGTCCGTGCCGGCCTCGGAGATCACCGCGCCGCCGTAGGAGTGGCCGACCAGGATCACCGGGCCGTTGGTCGAGGCGATCACGCGCTTGGTCGCCGCCACGTCGCCGGTCAGCGACAGGGTCGGGTTCTGGACGATGCTGACCGTGTAGCCGTCCTTGACCAGGATCTTGTGGACGCCCGCCCAGCCCGAGCCGTCGGCGAAGGCGCCGTGGACCAGGACGATGTTCTTCACGGCCTTGGCCGAGGCGGGGGCGGCCGAGGCCGGGGCGGCGGTGGCGGCGACGCCGGCGGCCAGGGTCAGGGCGGCGGCGGAAGCGATCAGGTTGCGGAACGAGGTCATGTCGGATCTCCCTTGGTTGTCTCAATGCGATAATGTTTATCGCGATAACGATATGGCTAAGGCGCCGCGGATCGCTTGTCCAGATATTTCTTATCGCGATATGCTTTTTTGTGATAAAAGATGAATGGGCGCTTCGGGGCGCCCTGCATGGAGAGACCCGCCTTGGCCGACCACCTGATCCCGCTGGACGCCCAGCTGTGCTTTTCGCTGTACAGCACGACGATCGCGATCAACCGCACCTACAAGCCGCTGCTGGACGCGCTGGGCGTCACCTATCCGCAGTACCTGGTGCTGACCGCCCTGGCGGAGGCCGACGGCCTGACGATCGGGGCCATCGCCGACCGACTGGCCCTGGAGCCCAGCACGATCACCCCGCTGGTCAAGCGCCTGGAGCAGGCCGGCTTCGTCGGGCGGCTGCGCAATCCGGCCGACGAGCGGCAGGTCAATGTCAGCCTGACGGAGAAGGGGCGCGATCTCTACGCCCGGTCGGGCTGCCTGACCGGGACCCTGCTGCGGCGCTCGGGCATGACGGTCGACCAGCTGGTCGCGCTCAACCACCAGGTCCAGGCGCTGCGCGGCGCCCTGGTCGACTCGGCGCCGGAAGACCGCTGACGCCTAGCCGTCCCGCTGGGCCTTCTTCCATTCCTTGAACTCGCGCTTCTCGCGGTCCTTCTTGCTTTCGCCGGGGATCACCGCCTTGCCGGCCCCGACCGCGACCTTGGCGGTGGTCCCGACCACGGCCCCGGTCGCGCCGACCACGGCGCCGCCGGCCGCGACGGCCAGGCAGCCCTGGCTCGTGGCCGCGACGGCCAGCAGGGTCAGGAGGAGGGGCAGGCGACGCGGGGACATGGAACGCGGCATGGGGGCAAGCTCACTGGAGACTGGGCGAGCTTTCTAGCCCGGGGCGAGGCGAGGGTCGCCGCGTCCGATGGCCGCTGTGTGGCCTATCCATGCTCCGCTCATCCCGGCGAATGCCGGGACCCAGATCCCATGGCGGCGCGGATGATTGGAGGCGCTCAGCGTTCATGGCGTCAGCCACACCGCCATTCCATCTGGGTCCCGGCATTCGCCGGGATGAGCGGAATAAGAATAGCTAGTACAGCTGGAGCTCCACCCCCGGATCGCCCTGGCGGCGATAGGGGCCCGTGAAGGCCGGGTCCGGGCGGCGCCGGCGGTCGGGGCCGAAATAGTCGGCGCAGCGGATGAATTGGCGGGGATGCTCGATCAGCAGGTTGATGCGGTGGATCACCCCGCGGGCCGTGACCGGCTTGGCCAGGAACTCGTTGACCCCGGCGTCGCGGGCCTCGGCGACCCGGCGCAGGGTGGAATGGCCGGTGATCATGATGACCGGGCAGAACGGGGCCGGGCTGTCGGGCGAGTTGCGCAGCAGGTTGACGAAGTCGATGCCGTCCAGCGGTCCCATGGTCAGGTCGGTCATGACCAGGTCCATCTCGATGTCGCGCATCAGCTGCAGGGCCTCGGCCCCGTCCAGCGCCTCGAAGATCTGCCGCACGCCCAGCGCCCGCAGGATCTCGGTCAGCAGCATGCGCATGTGCTGATTGTCGTCGACCAGAAGGATCTTCAGCAGATCGAAGCGCACGCGCCCCCCGGCTCGCTCGAAATGACGCGTCCCCCGACGCGTCGTTGTGGGATGAACGTTACGAGCCCGAAATAATCGGTCAATGGGTGATTTACCTGAATGCTCAAGCTTTTCCGGAAAACGTTGGTTTCCGAAATGCGGGGCTGGCTAAGTTCTTGCCCATCGCGACACGGCGTCCGGGGGCGAGTCTTCACGACCGATATTCAGAATATTATTAACGCCAGGTCGTGCTTGATTACCCTTTGTCAACGAAAAAAAATTGAACGAGTCGCAGTGCGAAGAGTTCTCAGGGGCGGAGGATATTGTTTCCCATGCCGTCTCGCGACGAACTCATCAAGCGCGAAGCCTTGGAGCTCTGGCGCCAGACGCACGAGGGCCCCCCGCCCGAAGTCGGGGGTGGCGAGTTGCTTGAGATCATCTGTCGAGATCTTGACGTGCAGGACTACGATCGGGTCCGATCGCCCTTCCTCCGTCCCACGATGATCCTGCGGCCCGAAGAGTGGCCGGAGGCGCGCAAGGGTTAACCCCGCCGCCCGTCCACGCCCGGAACGAACGCCCCGCCGCCGGTCTGGCCGCGGTGGCGCAGGAAGGCGTCGGCCAGGACGCAGGCGGTCATGGCCTCGACCACCGGCACGCCGCGGATGCCCACGCAGGGGTCGTGGCGGCCCTTGGTGCGCAGGTCGATCTCGTCGCCCGCCTCGTTGACGGTCTCGCGCGGGATCAGGATCGACGACGTCGGCTTGAAGGCCACGCGCGCCACCACCGGCTGGCCGGTGGACAGGCCGCCCAGCACGCCGCCGGCGTGGTTGCTCAGGAACACCGGGCCGTCATTGCCCATCCGCATCTGGTCGGCGTTCTCCTCGCCGGTAAGGGCGGCGCTGTCGAAGCCCTCGCCGATCTCCACGCCCTTGGCGGCGTTGATCGACATCAGGGCCGCGGCCAGCTCGGCGTCCAGCTTGCCGTAGAGCGGCGCGCCCCAGCCGGCCGGCACGCCCACAGCTTCCACCTCGACCACGGCGCCGGTCGACGAGCCGCCCTTGCGGATCGTCTCCAGGTGCTCTTCCCAGACCGGGATGATCGCGGCGTCGGGCGACCAGTAGGGGTTCTGCTCGACCTGGTCCCAGTCCCAGTTGCCCCGATCGATCTTGTGCGGGCCGATCTGCACCAGGGCCGCGCGCAGGGTGACGCCCGGGATCACCAGCCGCGCCACGGCGCCGGCCGCCACCCGCGCCGCGGTCTCGCGCGCCGAGCTGCGTCCGCCGCCGCGATAGTCGCGCACGCCGTACTTGGCGAAATAGGGGTAGTCGGCGTGGCCGGGGCGGAAGGCCTGGGCGATCTCGCCATAGTCCTTGGACCGCTGGTCGGTGTTCTCGATCATCAGGCTGATCGGCGTGCCGGTGGTGCGCAGGCCGTCGGTCCGCTCGTCCTCGAACACGCCCGACAGGATGCGCACGGCGTCCGGCTCCTGGCGTTGGGTGACGAACTTGCCCTGGCCGGGACGACGCTTGTCGAGGAAGGCCTGGATGGCCTCGGCGCTGATGGCGATCCCGGGCGGAACGCCGTCGACCACGCAGCCCAGGGCGGGCCCATGGCTTTCGCCCCAGGTGGTGACGCGGAACAGGTGGCCGAAGGTGTTGTGCGACATGGGGGCGGGTTTAGCGGAAAGCTTGAACAGGGGCAAAGGTCGGCGCGGCGATCACTTGCCCCCTACGGATCGCTTCGCGATCGTCTTCCCCCACAGGGGGAAGAGGGCGCGCGCTTAGGTCCTCCGCCCCCTATGGGGGCGGACAGACCGCGAAGCGGTCAGGTGGGGGCAAGTGGGTGAGCCGCTAGCCCCGCCGCTTCGCCGCGTCCGCCAGGTAGAGCTCCAGGTTGGTGTAGCCCGAACCGTCCTTGGCGAGGGCGGCCCCGTCGGCTTTCCTCGGATCGAAGCCGTGCGCCTTCTCCCAGGCGTCGGGCATGCCGTCGCCGTCGGTGTCGACCGCCGCCTTGCCCGCCGGCAGTACGGGCCAGCCGCCGACCTCCTTCTGGCTGTCGATCTGCTTGCCGGTCTTGTCGCGCACCCCGGCCACCACGCGGGCGTCGACGCTGTCGCGGAACACGCTGGCCCCGGCGTCCTTCAGCACGCGCTCGTAGGCCGAGGCCGCCGGGTCGGCCGCCACCGGCGCCACCTCGATCGGCCCCGCCTGGCGCCAGCCGTCGGCCTGCAGGCCGCTGACCAGGCTCCACGGATCGGCCGGGACCTGGCCGTTCATGCTGTTGCCGGCGAACCAGGCCTTGGCCAGGCTGTTGCTCTCGTTGAAGGCGATGGGCTTTTCGCTGTCGGGGCCCATCACATAGGCGTTGTCGATGAAGCTGTAGGCCGCCAGGGCCGCCTTGTCGGCGTCGTAGCCGGCGTGGCCCTTGCCCCAGTTGTAGAAGACGTTGGAGCGGAACTCGAAGAACGCCCCGACCGGGTCCTTGTCGGGCCCGTCGTAGTTGCCCGGGCGCGGCATGCGGGCCAGGTGGTTGGCCCACAGATTGTGGTGGAAGCTGATCTTCGAACCCTGGCCGCCGCGGATCAGGCTGCCGTAGCCGTGGTCGCCCTTGGCGTGGATCGAGTGGCGCAGGCTCTCGGCGATGATCGACCATTGGACGGTCAGGTCATAGAACCCCTGGCCCGGATTGTCGTAGCGGGCGCTGGCCGACAGGGTCTCGTCCACCGACCAGCTGGCCGAGACGTGGTCCAGGATGATCCGCCGGCCGGAATTGATCCAGATCGCGTCGCCCTCGGTCTTGCTCTCGTCGCCCAGGCGCGAGCGGATGAAGCGGATGACCACGTCGTCGGCGGCCACCACCAGGGTGTGGTCGCGCAGGGTGATCCCGCCGCCCGGGGCGGTCTGGCCGGCGAGGGTGATCCGGCCGTTGGCGATCTTCAGCTCGCTCTTCAGCGGGATCGTGCCGGCCACCTCGAACACCACGGTGCGCGGGCCCTGGGCCTCGACGGCGGCGCGCAGGCTGCCCGGGCCGGAATCCTCGAGGTTGGTCACCTTGATCACCGCCCCGCCGCGGCCGCCCAGCGACAGCCGTCCCGCGCCCTCGGCCCCGGGGAAGGCCAGGACCTCGCGCGGCGCGGCTTGGGTGGCGGTGGCGGACAGGGCCAGGGTCAGGGCCAGGGCGGTTCGGATCATCTGTCGTTTCCCCTCTTGGACCGCTCATCCCGGCGAATGCCGGGACCCAGATCCCATGGCTGGGAGGCTGACTGGACAGGCTCAGCGCTCATGGCGTCAGCCTCAAAGCCATTCCATCTGGGTCCCGGCATTCGCCGGGATGAGCGGATTATCGGTGGACTGTCTCGTGTTCCCTAAATCCTGTCCACCGGTGTCATTTCTTGTGCGGCAAGGCTTCGCTGCGACGTCGCTATGACACCGCTGTCGGGCGTTGATGATTAATGAGGCATAGATTGCCGCGAAACTGAACATTTCCACAGGCCGCTTGCCGCTAAACCTGTGAAAATGCGCGACGAATTGTCCTTCCCCCATCCCCGAAAGCTGACACGGGTGTCATTCTCGCTTGTCTGGCGAGCGATTCGGCTGTTCGGAGCGTCGCCGCCCGGTTTCGGGGGAAACCATGTCGACGGAAGACGCCAGCCTCCGCCCAGAGCGCATCCTGGAGCTCAGCGAACGCCTGAGCCACGTCGCCGGCGAGAAGATCGGCGAGATCGCCTACGTCAACCGTTCGGCCAAGATGCTGGCCATCAACGCCCTGATCGTCGCCGCCCGCGCGGGCGAGGCGGGGCGCGGCTTCGCCATCGTGGCGGAAGAGTTCAAGACCATCTCCACCCAGATCGACGTGGTGGCCGCCGCCCTGGAGAGCCAGGTGCGCGCCGACCTCAACGAGCTGACCGCCATCGGCGGGGCGATCCTGGGCCACCTGCGCGGCCAGCGCCTGGCCGACCTGGCCCTGAACGCCATCGAGATCATCGACCGCAACCTCTATGAGCGCACCTGCGACGTACGCTGGTGGGCCACCGACAGCGCCGTGGTCGACTGCGTGGCGGCCCCGTCGCGCGAGGCCTGCGACCACGCCAGCCGCCGGCTGAAGGTGATCCTCGACGCCTACACCGTCTATCTGGACCTCTGGATCGCCGACCCGTCCGGCCGGGTGATCGCCAGCGGCCGGCCCGACAAGTATCCGGCCGCCCGCAGCGCCTCGGTGGCCGAGACCGACTGGTTCAAGAACGCCATGCGCACGAAGTCGGGCGACGACTTCACCGTCTGCGACATCGAGCGGGTGCGGGCGCTGAACGACGCCCCGGTCGCCACCTACGCCACGGCCATCCGCGAGGGCGGCCAGGCCGACGGCCGGGTGATCGGCGTGCTGGGCGTCCATTTCGACTGGAAGCCCCAGGCCCAGGCGGTGGTCGACGGCGTGCGCCTGACCGACGAGGAGAAGGCCCGCTCGCGCGTGCTGCTGCTGGACCAGAACCACCGGGTGCTGGCCAGCTCGGACGGCAGGGGCGTGCTGGAGGAGACCTTCAAGCTGGACACCTCGGGCGGCGACATGGGCAGCTACGCCGAGGGCGACCGGACCGTCGGCTACGCCCTGACCCCGGGCTACGAGACCTACGAGGGCCTGGGCTGGTACGGCTGCCTGGTCCAGACGGCGGGGGTGGAAAAGCCGGCGGCGACCTTTCGCCCGGCCGTGACGGCGACCCCGGCGGCGAAGCTGAGCGCGGCCTAGGCTAGGCCTCCCAGAACCGGAACGCCCGCAGCCCCGCGCCGATCTCCGGCCGCGCCACGCCGAACAGGTCGGTGATCGCCAGCACCGTCCGGAACAGGGCGTCGTTGACCGCCGGGACGAAGAAGATCGCCAGGAACAGGCCGATGAACACCAGGTTGCCCAGGCGCAGGGCGCCCTGCTGGATCGCGGGCGGCAGGTAGGGGCGGATCACGCCGAAGCCGTCCAGGCCGGGCAGGGGCAGCAGGTTCAGCACCAGGGCGAAGCCCTGCAGGAAGGCCAGGAACGAGGCGGCGCGCGCCAGGGCGCTGTCGTCGACGCCGAACGCCCGGTCGGCGGCCAGGCAGGCCGAGAGCGCGACCAGCACCGCCAGCGTGCCCAGCGGCCCGGCCAGCGAGGCCATGGACCGGCCCAGCCGGCTGCGCATCAGGTCCTCGCGCAGATAGACCGCCCCGCCGGGGAAGCCGATGCCGCCCACCGCCAGCACGATCAGCGGCAGCAGGATGCTGGTCGTCAGGTCGGTGTATTTCAGCGGGTCCAGGGTCAGGTAGCCCTTCTCGACGATCGTATGGTCGCCGGCCTTGTGGGCCACATAGGCGTGGGCGAACTCGTGGACCACCACGCTGAGGATCCAGCCCACCGCCACGAAGGCGAAGGTCAGCACGCCGGGCGGCTCGTCCATCCACGCCAGGGCGAAGGTCAGGGCGGTGAAGGCGGCGATCAGGATCAGGGCGTTGCCGCTGATCGGGGCTGGCTTGGCGGGACGGATGTCGGCGACGGTCATGGTCTCTTATACCCTCTCAGGTCGAGAGGGGGAGGGGTTCAAGTCAAGCTTGGGCGGACGACTTTGGGGACACACACTCACACCCGACGGCATGGCGGATCGGCGCGGCCTTGCCGTGAGTGTGTGTCCCCCGAGCCGGGCGCGGCGTCTCAGTCCACCCCCGCCAGCACCCCTCTGATCGTCTCCACCACCCGATCGACCTGCGCCTTCTCGATGATCAGCGGGGGCGACAGGGCGATGATGTCGCCGGTGACGCGGATCAGCAGGCCCTGGTCGAAGGCGGTCTCGAAGGCGGCCATCGCCCGGGCGGTGGGCGCGCCGGGCCTCGGCTCCAGTTCGATCCCGGCGATCAGGCCGAAGTCGCGGATGTCGATCACGTGGCGGGCGTCCTTCAGCGAGTGCACGGCCGCGCGCCAGTAGGGCTCCATTCCCAGGGCCCGCTGGAACAGGCCCTCCTCCTGATAGACCTCCAGCGCCGCCATGCCCGCCGCGCAGGCCAGGGGATGGGCCGAATAGGTGTAGCCGTGGAACAGCTCGATGGCCGCGTCCGCGCCGTCCATCATCGCCTGGTAGATGGCGTCCGAGGCGGCCACGGCGCCGGCCGGGACGGCGGCGTTGGTCAGGCCCTTGGCCATGCAGATCATGTCCGGGATCACCCCGAACCGCTCGGCCGCGAACGGCGCGCCCACCCGGCCGAAGCCGGTGATCACCTCGTCGAAGATCAGCAGGATGTCGTGCTTGTCGCAGATCGCCCGCAGGCGCTGGAGGTAGCCCTCGGGCGGCACCAGCACGCCGGTCGAGCCGGCCACCGGCTCGACGATCACCGCGGCGATGTTGCTGGCGTCGTGCAGGGCGACGATGGCCTCCAGGGCGTCAGCCAGCTCGACGCCGTTCTTCGGCTGGCCCTGGCTGAACAGGTTCCCGGCCACGCCGTGGGTGTGGGGCAGGTGGTCGACGCCGGTCAGCAGGCTGCCGAAATACATCCGGTTCTTGGGGATGCCGCCCACCGAGATGCCGCCGAAACCCACGCCGTGATAGCCGCGCTCGCGGCCGATCAGCCGGGTCTTGGTCCCCTTGCCGCGCGCCCGGTGGTAGGCCAGGGCGATCTTCAGGGCGGTGTCGACCGACTCCGAACCCGAGCCGGTGAAGAAGATGCGGTCCAGGCCCGGCGGGGTGATCTGGGCGATCCTGCTCGCGAAGGCGAACGCCGCCGGGTGGCCCATGTTGAAGCTGGGCGCGTAGTCCATCTCGC
This sequence comes from Caulobacter sp. CCG-8, assembly GCF_037402475.1. Taxonomy (NCBI): domain Bacteria; kingdom Pseudomonadati; phylum Pseudomonadota; class Alphaproteobacteria; order Caulobacterales; family Caulobacteraceae; genus Caulobacter; species Caulobacter sp. CCG-8. Next base: position 156,466 of record NZ_JBBEUD010000008.1, on the reverse strand, counting down.
CGGCCTGACGGCGGATCGCCTCGACGATCTTCGGGCGATTATGCCCGGCGTTGACGCACCACAGGCCCGAGGTGGCGTCCAGCACCGGCCGGCCGTCGGGCGTGCGGTACCACATGCCCTCGGCCGACGAGAGCATGCGCGGGTTGGCCTTGAACCGCCGGTTGGACGTGAACGGCATCCAGAAGGCGTCGAGGTCGTTCGGACCGAAATCGGGCATGGGGCGCGCTCCAAGGTCTTGCATTGTGATCGCGATTGGAGGTCTGCTGGCAAGACCAAACCGGACGCCGCGGCCGGAGGTGGGGACACACACTCACCCTCGGGCTTGGTGTGATCGGGGCGCAGGCAGAGGAGTGAGTGTGTGTCCCCCGTTTCGCCTCCCGCCTCGCCGCGAAGGAAACCCCTCGCCGACAGCGTGGCCGTCCACGACCAGGTCTACGACGCCATCCGGCTGGCCCTGATCACCGGCCGCATCGCGCCGGGCGTCGGGGTCAGCTTGCGCAGCCTGGCGGCCGAGCTGGGGGTGTCGCCGATGCCGGTGCGCGACGCCGTGCGGCGGCTGGCGGCCGAGCGGGCCCTGGCGATCAACCCGGCCAACAAGCGGCTGTCCGTGCCCTCGCTGACGGCGAGCCGGCTGGAGCAGCTGTCCCAGGCCCGGCTGTGGGTCGAGCCCGAGCTGGCGGCCCGCGCCGCGCCCCATGTGGACGCCGCCCTGGTCAAGCGCCTGCGCGAGCTGGACGCCGCCGTCGACGAGGCCCTGAAGCTGGGCGACGTCGACGCCTACATGACCGCCAACCACGACTTCCACTTCGCCATCTACGAGCGGGCCGAGGCCGAAGTGCTGCTGGCCATGGCCAACGGCCTGTGGCTGCAGATCGGTCCGTTCATGCGCGTGGTGTTCGGCCGCGTCGGCGCCGACGGCCTGGCCGCCGACCGCCACGTCGAGGCCACCGAGGCCCTGAAGGCCCACGACGCCGAAGCCGCGAGGCGGGCCATCGCCGCCGACCTGTCGGAGGGCATGGACAAGATGCGCGCGGCGGTTGAGGTGCGGGGGTGAGGGCGGCGCCACGGCATGTGCAATTTTTAGCTCCGTCATCCTCGGACTTGTTCCGAGGACCCCTCGTGCCGCTTCGCTGTCCTTCGAGATTGGAGCGCCGCGATCGCCGTGTCCGTCCTGCGAACGTCAACACGGCTGAACCAGGGGTCCTCGGAACAAGTCCGAGGATGACGGTGGGTAGGGATCGGGCAGGGGACGCAAACCCGGCCGTTTCCCCGCGTCCCCACCTTGACAGTCGTCCACCCGACGCAAACTGTGATCACAGTTTCTGGAGCAACCCCGCGTGACCGCCCCGTCCATCTTCGACGCCCTGAAGGCCCTGTCCCTGCCCGACCGGGCGGTGATCGACGGCGGCCTGGTCAAGGCGGCGTCGGGCCAGACGTTCGACAACGTCTCGCCGCGCGACGGGACCCTGATCAACAAGGTCGCCGCCTGCCAGGCCGTCGACGTCGACCGCGCCGTCGCCTCGGCCCGCAAGGCCTTCGAGGACGGCCGCTGGCGCGACCAGGGTCCGCGGGCCAAGAAGGCGGTGCTGTTCCGCCTGGCCGAGCTGATGGAGCGCGACGCCGAGGACCTGGCCCTGCTGGAGAGCCTGGACACCGGCAAGCCGATCCGCGACGCCCGCGCCGTCGATGTGCCGCTGTCGATCGGTACGTGCCGCTGGTACGCCGAGGCGCTGGACAAGGTCTATGGCGAGGTCGGCGCCGCGCCGGTCGATCGGCTGAGCTGGGCGGTGCACGAGCCGCTGGGCGTGATCGGGGCCATCGTGCCGTGGAACTTCCCGCTGCACATGGCGATGTGGAAGGTCGCCCCCGCCCTGGCCATGGGCAACAGCGTGGTCCTGAAACCCGCCGAACAGTCGCCGCTGACGGCGCTGAAGCTGGGCGAACTGGCCCTTGAGGCCGGACTCCCGGCAGGGGTCCTAAATGTGATCCCCGGCCTGGGCGGCGTCGCGGGCGAGGCGCTGGCCCTGTCGATGGACGTCGACATGATCGCCTTCACCGGCTCGGGCCCGGTGGGCCGTCGGCTGATGGAGTATTCGGGGCGGTCGAACCTCAAGCGCGTGTCGCTGGAGCTGGGCGGCAAGTCGCCGCAGATCGTCTTCGCCGACTGCAGGCATCTGGACGCCGCCGCCGAGGCCGCCGCCTGGGGCGTGTTCTATAACCAGGGCGAGGTCTGCACCGCGGCCTCGCGCCTGCTGGTCGAGGAGTCGATCAAGGACGCCTTCGTCGAGAAGGTGATCGCGGTGGCCAAGGCCATGGTCCCCGGCGACCCGCTGGACCCCGACACCGTGTTCGGGGCCATGGTCAGCGAGCGGCAGATGAACACCGCCCTCGACTACATCGCCACCGCCGAAAGCCAGGGCGCCCGCCGGCTTCTGGGCGGCCAGCGCGTGCGCCAGGACACCGGCGGCTTCTATGTGGAGCCGACCATCTTCGACGGCCTCCAGCCCGACCACACCCTGGCGCGGGAGGAGGTGTTCGGCCCGGTGCTGGGGGTGCAGACCTTCAAGGACGCCGACGAGGCGATCGCCCTGGCCAACGACACCGTCTACGGCCTGGCCGCCGGCCTGTGGACATCGAACATTGACCGTGCCCTCACGTCCGCTCGGCGGCTGAAGGCGGGGCTGGTCTGGGTCAACGGCTGGGACGCCTGCGACATCACCATGCCGTTCGGCGGTTTCAAGCAGTCGGGATTCGGTCGCGATCGGAGCCTACATGCGTTGCACAAGTACGCCGACCTGAAGTCGGTGTCCGTGACGCTGAGGTGATGACCCAATGACCTTCAAGACCCTGGAACTCGTCGAAACCGCCGCCTTCATCGACGGCCTCTGGATCGAGAGCGAAACCACCTTCCAGGTGCTGAACCCGGCCGACGGGTCGGTGATCGCCGAGGTCGCCGACCTGGGGCCGTCCGAGACCAAGGTGGCCATCGAGGCCGCCCATCGCGCCTTCCCAACCTGGGCGGCGAGGACCGCCAAGGAGCGCGGGGCGATCCTGCGCAAATGGTCCGACCTGATGCTGGCCCACACCGAGGCCCTGGCCCGGCTGATGACCGCCGAGCAGGGCAAGCCGCTGGCGGAGTCGCGCGGCGAGGTGGCCTATGGCGCGGCGTTCATCGACTGGTTCGCCGACGAGGCCAAGCGGGCCTACGGCCACACCATCCCCACCCCGATGCCGGGCAAGCGCCTGGCCTCGATCAAGCAGCCGGTCGGGGTCTGCGCCGCCATCGCGCCGTGGAACTTCCCGATCGCCATGATCACCCGCAAGGTCGGCCCTGCCCTGGCCTCGGGTTGCACCGTGGTGGTCAAGCCGGCGGCCGAGACGCCGCTGTGCGCCCTGGCCATCGCCCGGCTGGCGGTCGAGGCGGGCGTACCGGCCGGCGTGCTGAACGTCGTCACCGGCAAGGACAGCGCCGGCATCGGCAAGGCCCTGTGCGAGGACGCCCGGGTGCGCAAGCTGTCGTTCACCGGCTCGACGCCCGTCGGCAAGACCCTCTACGCCCAGTGCGCCGGCACGATGAAGAAGCTCTCCCTCGAGCTGGGCGGCAACGCGCCCTTCATCGTCTTCGACGACGCCGACCTGGAGGCGGCCGTCGACGGGGCGATCGCCAGCAAGTACCGCAACACCGGCCAGACCTGCGTCTGCGCCAACCGGCTGATCGTGCAGTCGGGCATCCACGACGCCTTCGTCGCGCGGCTGACCGAGAAGGTCGGGGCGATGAAGGTGGGGCCGGGTACGCAGGACGGCGTGACCATCGGCCCGCTGATCAACGACAAGGCCATCGCCAAGGTCGAGGGCCTGGTGCGCGAGGCGGTGGAGCAGGGCGCCCGGGCCACGGTCGGCGGCGCGCGCCACGACCTGGGCGGCCTGTTCTGGCAGCCGACGGTGCTGGTCGACGCGACGCCCGAGATGCGGCTGTTCCAGGAGGAGATCTTCGGCCCGGTCGCCCCGATCGTGAGGTTCGAGACCGAGGAGCAGGCCGTCGAACTGGCCAACGCCACGCCCTTCGGCCTGGCCTCGTATTTCTACAGCAAGGACGTCGCCCGCTGCTGGCGCGTGGCCGAGGCCATCGAGGCGGGGATGGTCGGGATCAACGAGGGCATCATCTCCACCGAGGTCGCGCCGTTCGGCGGGGTCAAGGACTCGGGCCTGGGCCGCGAGGGGTCTTCCGAGGGCTTGGACGAGTATCTGGAGACGAAATACCTGTGCTTCGGCGGGGTGGTATGAGCCAAAACCCTTCCATTACCCTCACACCCGTCATCCTCGGACTTGTTCCGAGGACCCCTCTGTCGGCGGGTTTGCCGTCGGGTGGTCGGGTCGCGACCTCACCGCTCCACGGATCTTCGTTCTTCGCGGCTGAGGCAGGGGTCCTCGGAACAAGTCCGAGGATGACGGTGGTTATGGTTGAAAGGCCGGGGGTGGTATGAGCGGCGCCCCCAAACCCGCCAACGCCCCGATCCTCGCCGACCTGATCCAGGACGAGGCCCGGCGGTTCGTCGCCGAGCATCCGCGGTCGTGCGCGATGTCGCGGCAGTCGGCCGACGTCTGGCGCGGCGGGGCGCCGATGCACTGGATGACCGACTGGGCCAGCCCGTGCCCGATCTTCGCGGCCCAGGGCGTGGGCGCCCAGGTCACCGACGTCGACGGCAAGCTGTATGACGACTTCTGCCTGGCCGACACGCCGGCCATGTTCGGCCACGGCCAGGAGGCGGTGGCCCGCGCCATCGCCGACCAGGCCAAGCGCGGGACCGGCTTCATGCTGCCCACGGCCTCGGCTGTGATCGTCGGCCGGCTGCTGGCCGAGCGCTTCGGCCTGCCGCTGTGGCAGATGGCGACCACGGCCAGCGACGCCAACCGCGCCGCGATCCGCTGGGCGCGGGCGGTGACCCAGCGGCCGGTGATCGTGGTGTTCGACGGCTGCTACCACGGCATGGTCGACGACGCCTTCGTGGTCCTCGAGGCCAATCCTTCCGGTGAAAGCCGGCCGGTCATGAAGCCGGGCCTGCTGGGCCAGGTGCACGACCTGACGGCCACCACCCGCGTCGTGCCGTTCAACGATCCCGAGGCCCTGGCCCAGGCCCTGGCGCCGGGCGACGTCGCCGCCGTCCTGGCCGAGCCGGCCATGACCAATTGCGGGATGATCCTGCCGCAGCCGGGCTTCCTGTCGGTGATGCGCGACCTGACCCGCCAGGCGGGGACCCTGCTGGTCATCGACGAGACCCACACGATCTCGACCGCGCCCGGCGGCTACGCCCGCGCCCATGGGCTGGAGCCCGACATGCTGGTGGTCGGCAAGGCCATCGCCGGCGGCGTGCCGGCCGCGGTCTGGGGCGTGACGGCCGAGCTCTCCGAATGCATGGACCGCGCCGCCGCCCGGATCGGCCCGGGCCAGTCGGGCGTCGGCACCACGCTGTCCGGCAACGCCCTGGCGATCGCCGCCATGCGGGCCATGCTGTCCGAGGTGATGACCGACGCCGCCTACGCCAAGATGCTGGCCGGGGCCGGCCGGCTGGTCGAGGGGCTGCGCGGGGTGATCGCGGCGCGCGGCCTGGCCTGGTCGGTGGTCCACGTGGGCGCGCGGGTCGAGCTGGTCCTCGCCGCCAGCCCGCCGAAAAACGCCGCCGCCATGCGCGAGACGCTGGACCCGGACCTGCTGCACGCGCTTCATCTGTGGCTGATCAACCGAGGGGTGCTGATCGCGCCCTTCCATACGATGATGCTGGTGTCGCCGGTCACCGAGGACGCGGCGATCGATCGTTTGGTCGAGGCGGTGGATGGGTTTGCTGGGGCGCTTGAAGGGCTAGGGACATGACGGGTTCGCGTTTCGACACCCTCTCCCAGAGGGAGAGGGTGGGGCCCGCCGCGAAGCGGTGGGAGGGAGAGGGGTTACGCCTTCGCCGTCCTCGTTCGACCCTTTTCCGGCACCCCGTCCGACACCTTACCCCCTCACCCTCCCACGCTTCGCGTGGGTCCCTCCCTCTCCCCATGGGAGAGGGTGTCGAGAAACGCCCATGACGCTCCCCTTGGTCGCCGACCCGCAGGAATGCCTCGACTTCCTCGCCGCCCATCCGCAGGTGAAGTACGTCGACGTGTTCTTCACCAGCATGACCGGCGTGCCGCGCGGCAAGCGGCTGCGGGTCCACGAGCTGCAGGCGATCTACGAGTACGGGCGCTTCCTGCCCGGCTCGATCCTGGTGGTCGACACCCAGGGTGCCGACTGCGAGGACACGGGCCTGGTCTGGGAGGACGGCGACGCCGACCGCCGGGCGCGGCCCGTGCCCGGGACCCTGACCCTGGCGCCGTGGCTGGGTCCGGACATGGCCCAGGTGATGCTGTCGCTGTACGAGCTGGACGGCGCGGCCAACGACCTGGACCCCCGCCACGTGCTGCGGCGGGTGCTGGACCGCTTCGCCGCCGACGGCCTGACCCCGGTGGTGGCGTGCGAACTGGAATACTACCTGGTCGAACAGCATCGCGGCCCGGCCGGCGAGCTGCTGCCGGCCCGGTCGCTGCAGACCGGCGAAAGGCCGCAGGGCATCCAGGTCTACGGCCTGCCCGAGCTGGAGGCCTACGCCCCGTTCCTGCGCGAGCTGTGGGAGGTGTGCGACGTGCTGGGCGTGCCGCTGGAAGGCGCGATCTCGGAATTCGCCCCGGGCCAGGTGGAGCTGACCCTCAAGCACAAACCCGACGCCCTGCAGGCCGCCGACGACGCCCTCCGCTACAAGCGGGCCGCCAAGGGCGTGGCGCTGAAGCACGCTTGCGAGGCCACCTTCATGGCCAAGCCCTGGGCCGACCAGGCCGGCAACGGCTTCCACGTGCATGTCAGCTTCAACGACGCCGAGGGCAAGAACCTCTGCGCCGCCGACGACCCGGAAGGCTCGCCCCTGCTCAAGCACGCGATCGGCGGCATGAAGGCGCTGATGGCCGACTGCATGGCGATCCTGGCGCCCAACGCCAACAGCTATCGCCGCTTCAAGACCAACAGCTATGCGCCTGTCGCCCCGACCTGGGGCGTCAACAACCGCACGGTCAGTCTGCGCGTGCCGGCCGGCCCGCCGCCGACCCGCCATGTGGAGCACCGCGTGGCCGGGGCCGACGGCAACCCGTATCTGGTGCTGGCTGTCCTGCTGGCCTGCGCCCACCACGGGATCAGCAACAAGATCGATCCGGGCCCGGCGGTGGTCGGCGACGGCTACGCGGCCGCGGCCAAGGAGAAGGTGCGCCTGCCCACCGACTGGTACGCGGCGGTGAACCTGTTCGAGGCCAGCGAGGTGCTGCGCGACTATCTGGGCGAGCGGTTCGTGGAGATGTTCGTCTCGGTCAAGCGCACCGAACAGGCGCGCTTCGCCGAGGTGGTCGGGCAGCTGGATTATGACTGGTATCTGCGCAACGCCTGACGGCGGGACGCTGGGAGTACGGCTTGAGTTGAACGCGGGGTCGGGAGGGTTCCTGATCGCGCAAGGGAAACAACCTCTGGGGAGTCTGTAAGGGCATGAGCACCAACCGCATTCTCGGCACCCGCCGCTCGCTGCTGACCGCCATGGGCGCGGCCGCCATCGGCATCAGCTTCACCGCCTGCGGCCAGAAGCCCCAGGGCGAGGCCGCCAAGTCGGCCAACGGCGAAGAGCCCAAGCTGAACTTCTACAACTGGGACACCTACATCGGCGAGACCACGCTGGGCGACTTCAAGAAGGCCACGGGCGTCGATGTGAACATGAGCCTGTTCGCCACCAACGACGAGCTGTTCGCCAAGCTGAAGGCGGGCAACGCCGGCTACGACGTGATCGTGCCGTCCAACGAGTTCGTCACCCGCATGAGCCAGGCGGGCATGCTGGAGGTGCTGGACCACGCCAAGATCCCCAACATCAAGAACGTCGACCCGGCCTTCCTGAACCCGGACTACGACCCGGGCCGCAAGTACTCGCTGCCCTATACCTGGCTGGTGCTGGGCATCGGCTATCGCAAGTCCAAGGTGAAAGGCGTGCCCGACAGCTGGAAGTACCTGTTCGACAGCGCCCAGTACAACGGCCGCATCGCCCTGCTGTCGGAGAGCGCCGACCTGGTGCGGCTGTGCGCCAAGTACCTAGGCCACAGCGTCAACAACATCCCGCCCGAGATGGTGCAGCAGATCGAGAATATGCTGATCCGCCAGAAGCCCTATGTGAAGGCGTTCCACGACGACAACGGCCAGGACATGCTGGTGGCCGGCGATGTGGACCTGGTGCTGGAGTACAACGGCGACATCGCCCAGGTGATGAAGGACGATCCGGACATCGACTTCGTGATCCCCAAGGAGGGCAGCCTGCTGAACTCCGACACCCTGTGCATCCCCAAGGGCGCGCCGCGTCCGGACAACGCCCACAAGTTCATCAACTACCTGCTGGACGCCCAGGCCGGGGCCGAGATCTCCAAGACGATCCTCTACCCGACGCCCAACGCCGCCGCGAAGGCGCTGATGCCGCCGGACTACAAGGACAACCCCGTGATCTTCCCGTCCGCCGCGGCCCTGGCCAAGTGCGAGTACGGCGCGTTCGAGGGGCCGGAAAAGGCCAGCCTGTACGAGGAAGTCATCACCCGCGTGCGGGCGGCCTGATCGGATCACTTGACTCAAACCGTTGTCATCCCGGCCGAAGCGAAGCGTAGAGCCGGGACCCAGGCGAACCGCACCGCCTCCGCCCGGTCCCCTGGGTCCCGGACAGCCTCTGCGAGGCTTCCGGGATGACAACCTTAGAGCTGGAATAGAGGGACCATGGAGCAATCCTGGAAACAGGCCAAATCCGTCTTCGCCGCGGCGCTCAGCGCGCCGCTGGTGTGGCTGGTGCTGTTCTTCCTGGTCCCGCTGGCCATCGTCTGGGCCTACAGCTTCGGCCACAACGAGGGCCTGACCCAGATCGCCATCACCGGCACGTTCAAGAACTACGCCCGGGCGATCGAGCCGCTGTACCTGAAGATCTTCCTGAAGTCGGCCTGGATGGCGGCCCTGACCACCTTCCTGTGCCTGGTGATCGGCTTCCCGGTCGCCCTGGCCATCACCTTCGCCTCGCAGAAGGCCAAGACCTGGCTGCTGCTGCTGATCATGCTGCCGTTCTGGACGAACCTCTTGATCCGCACCTACGCCCTGATCGCCGTGCTGCGCAACGAGGGCTACATCAACAAGGGGCTGGAGGCGATCTGGACCCTGGCGGCCAAGATCATGCCGCTCCAGCCATTCCAGCCGCTGGAGATGATGCACACCAATTTCGCGGTGGTGGTGGGCCTGGTCTATGTCCACCTGCCGTTCATGGTGCTGCCGCTGTACTCGGCACTGGACCGCCTGGACAAGTCGCTGCTGGAGGCCAGCCTCGACCTGGGCGCGGGCCACATGCGCACCCTGTTCAAGGTGGTGGTCCCCCTGGCCCTGCCGGGCATCGCCTCGGGCGTGCTGATCACCTTCATCCCGGCGCTCGGGGCCTATCTGACGCCCGACCTGCTGGGCGGCCCCGACAGCCAGATGATCGCCAACGTCATCGAGCGCCAGTTCAAGCGCGCCAACGATTGGCCCTTCGGCGCGGCCCTGTCGTTCCTGCTGATGTACCTGACGTTTGTCGCGATCGCGGTGCAGGCGCTGCTGGCGCGCGGCAAGAAGGGGGGGGAACGGGCATGAGCACCTCACTTCCGCACCTCCTGTTGTCATCCCGGAAAGCGCGGAGCGCTTGTCCGGGACCCAGGGCAGCCGCACCGCATCAGCCCGGTCACCTGGGTCCCGGACAGCCCCTGCGGGGCTTCCGGGATGACAACCGTTTGGGGGACTTCTGATGCCGAAGAGATCACCCCCCGGCCCCCTCGAATACCTCCGCCGCTGGCAGATGCAGGCCTGGCTGGCCGCCGTGGGGGTGTTCCTCTACGCGCCGCTGATCGCCCTGATGGCCTTCAGCTTCAACGACAGCCGGCGCAACATCGTCTGGAAGGGCTTCACGCTCAAATACTACGACAAGGCCTTCAACAACTCGTCGCTGATCGAGGCCTTCGCCAACAGCCTGACCATCGCGGCCCTGTGCACGGTGCTGAGCGTGGCCCTGGGGGCCATGGTCGCCCTGGTGCTGTGGCGGTTCCGCTTCCCGGGCAAGACCGTGCTGGACGGGGCCCTGGCCCTGCCGATCGTGGTGCCCGAGATCTGCATGGGCGTGGCCATGCTGGTGTTCTTCGCCAAGGTCCTGCCCTGGCCCGTGGGCCTGCCCTGGCCGCTGAACCTGGGGGCCATCACCATCGCCCACGTCTCGTTCTCGTTCCCGTTCGTGGCGGTGGTGGTCCGCGCCCGCATGGCCAGCTTCAACCGCGAGATGGAGGAGGCCGCCCGCGACCTGGGGGCCGGCGAGTGGCGCACGATCAAGGACGTGATCCTGCCGCACATGGCCCCGTCGCTGGTGGCCGGCGCCCTGCTGGCCTTCACGCTCAGCCTGGACGACTTCGTCATCACCTTCTTCACGGCCGGCCCGGACACCGTGACCTTCCCGGTGAAGGTCTATTCGATGGTCCGGTTCTCGGTGACGCCCGAGGTCAACGCCGCCTCGACCATCCTGATCGTGCTGACCGTGATCCTGACGGCCGTGGCGCTGAAGCTGCAGGGCGACCCGGCGGCGACGGCGGGCGCGCACGGGGACGGCAAATGAACGCCGCCTTCACGCCGATCATCCCCGCGAAAGCGGGGACCCAAGCCGAGCTGGTGATTTCGCTCAGCGCACAGCAAGCCAAGGCCGCTTGGATCCCCGCTTTCGCGGGGATGAGCGGAAGTAGGGGGAGCCGAGGGTGACCAGCCAACCCATCATCACCTTCGAGAACGTCACCAAGCGCTTCGGCAAGCTGGCGGCGGTGGACGACGTGTCGCTGACGGTCACCGAGGGCGAGTTCTTCGCCCTGCTGGGGCCGTCGGGCTGCGGCAAGACCACCCTGCTGCGGATGCTGGCCGGGTTCGAGACGCCCACGGAGGGCCGCATCCTGATCGACGGCCAGGACGTCTCGACCATCCCGCCCAACAAGCGGCCGGTGAACATGGTGTTCCAGTCCTACGCCGTGTTCCCGCACATGAGCGTGGCCGACAACGTCGCCTATGGCCTGAAGGTGGACCGGGTCGGCAAGGCCGAGCGCGACCGGCGGGTGGAGGAGGCGCTGGACCTGGTCCAGCTGCACGGCCTGGCCGGCCGCAAGCCCGACCAGCTGTCGGGCGGACAGAGGCAACGCGTGGCCCTGGCCCGGGCCCTGGTCAAGCGGCCCCGCGTGCTGCTGCTGGACGAGCCGCTGTCGGCCCTGGACGCCAAGCTGCGCGAGCAGATGCGCACCGAGCTGTGCACCCTGCAGGAGAAGGTGGGCATCACCTTCATCATGGTCACCCACGACCAGGACGAGGCCCTGGCCCTGGCGTCGCGCTGCGCGGTCATGAACCGCGGCGTGCTGCAGCAGGTGGCCGGTCCCAGCGACCTCTACGAGTTCCCCAACAGCCGCTTCGTGGCCGACTTCATCGGCAGCGTGAACCTGTTCGAGGGCGTGCTGGCCGTCGACGAGCCCAGCCACGCGGTGGTCAAATCGCCGGACCTGGACTGCGACATCTTCCTGGACCACGGCGTCACCGGCGCGCGCGGCGGCACGGTCTGGGCGGCGCTGCGGCCCGAGAAGATCGAGCTGCACAAGCGCCCCGACGGCGCGCCGCCGCCGAACATGGGCGACTGCCCGGTCGGCCAGAACGCCGTGGCCGGGGTGATCAAGCACGAGGCCTATCTGGGCGGCCAGAGCCTCTACGAGGTCGAGATCAAGAGCGGCCGCCGCATCAAGGTGGCGCGCCAGAACCTGACCCGCTGGGACCAGGAGGACTTCAAGCTGGGCGAGGCCGTGTGGCTGGGTTGGCACGCGTGCTCGCCGGCGGTGTTGTTGAGCTGATCATGACAGGCCCTGCGTCCATACTTGCCCCCACCTGGCGACTTCGTCGCCTGTCCGCCCCCATAGGGGGCGGAGCCTGCGCCGCGAGGCTCTTCCCCCTATGGGGGAAGACGACCGCGAACCGGTCCGTAGGGGGCAAGCAGGGAGGCACGGCATGAGACCCGTCGCCGGGATCATCTGCTGCACCCGCACCGTCGGGATCGAACCGGCCCAGGCGGTGATGAACCGCTATGTCGCCGGCGCGATGAAGTACGCCGACGCCGCGGCCCTGCTGGTGCCGTCGATGCCCGAGCTGATGAAGGCCTCCGAGGTCGCCGCCCGCCTGGACGGCCTGATGCTGACCGGCAGCCCGTCGAACATGGACCCGGCCCTCTACGGCCAGGACGTCCCCGACGCCCCGGGCCCGTTCGACGCCGGGCGCGACACCATGACCGCCGACCTGATCAAGGCCATGCTCGACCTGGGCCGGCCGGTGTTCGGCGTGTGCCGGGGCTTCCAGGAGATCAATGTCGCGTTCGGCGGCACCCTGCGACGCGACATGTCGGCCGACGGCGCGCCCCTGGCCCACCACGCCCCCGACGAGGCCGGCTTCGACGCCATGTTCGACCACGAGCACCGCGTCGACCTGACCCCGCGCGGCGTGCTGGCCACGGCGTTCGGCGCCGAGACCGCCATCGTCAACTCGGTCCACTACCAGGGCGTCGACCGGCTGGGCGAGGGCCTGTTGGTCGAGGCCCGGGCGCCCGATGGCGTGGTCGAGGCGGTGTCGGCCAAGGTCAACGGCGCGCCGGTCCTGGCCGTGCAATGGCATCCGGAATGGAAGCCTGAGCGCAACCCGCAGAGCCAGGCGTTCTTCGAAGTGTTCGGCCGCGCGCTGCGGGGCGAACCCCTCGTTCCGCTCATCCCGGCGCATGCCGGGACCCAGATGGCGGGGCGTTGAGGTGGGGTCCTTGAGCGCAGCGTCCGTCCAGCCCGACCCAGCGCCATAGGATCTGGGTCCCGGCATTCGCCGGGATGAGCGGATTTTAGAGAACAAGAAACGTCCAGGAGAGCACCCCCGATGACCGTCCCGATCCGCAACTACGACATCGCCGAGCTCAAGCGCCTGGACCTGGCCCATCACCTGCCGGCCCAGGCCGACCACAAGGTCATCGCCCAGCTGGGCGGCAGCCGGATCATCACCCGGGCCGACGGCGTCTACATCCATGACGGGGAGGGCCACCAGATCCTGGACGGCATGGCCGGCCTGTGGTGCGTCAATGTCGGCTACGGCCGCGACGAACTGGCCAAGGCGGCCTACGACCAGATGCTGGAGCTGCCGTACTACAACACCTTCTTCAAGACCGCGACGCCGCCGCCGGTGAAGCTGGCGGCCAAGATCGCCGAGAAGATGGGCGGCCATCTGACCCACGTCTTCTACAATTCGTCGGGGTCGGAGGCCAACGACACGGTCTTCCGCCTGGCCCGCCACTACTGGAAACTGAAGGGCCAGCCGCAGCGCAAGGTCTTCATCAGCCGCTGGAACGCCTATCACGGCTCGACCGTGGCCGGCGTCTCGCTGGGCGGCATGAAGCACATGCATGCGCAGGGCGACCTGCCCATCGAGGGCGTCGAGCACGTGATGCAGCCCTATCACTTCGGCGAGGGCTTCGGCGAGGATCCGGCCGCCTTCCGCGACCGGGCGGTGCAGGCGATCGAGGACAAGATCCTGGAGGTCGGCCCCGAGAACGTCGCGGCCTTCATCGGCGAGCCGGTGCAGGGGGCGGGCGGGGTGATCATCCCGCCGGACGGCTACTGGCCGGCGGTCGAGGCCGTGTGCCGCAAGTACGGGATCCTGCTGGTCTGCGACGAGGTGATCTGCGGTTTCGGGCGCCTGGGCCAATGGTTCGGCCACCAGCACTACGGCGTGAAGCCCGACATGATCGCCATGGCCAAGGGCCTGTCGTCCGGCTACCTGCCGATCAGCGCCGTGGGCGTGGCCGACCACATCGTCGCCGAGCTGCGCGAGAAGGGCGGCGACTTCATCCACGGCTTCACCTATTCGGGCCACCCGACCGCGGCGGCCGTGGCCCTGAAGAACATCGAGATCATGGAGCGCGAGGGCCTGGTCGAGCGCACCCGCGACGACACCGGCCCCTACCTGGCCAAGGCCCTGGCCACGCTGAACGACCACCCGCTGGTCGGCGAGACCCGCTCGCTGGGCCTGATCGGCGCGGTCGAGATCGTGCGCGAGAAGGGGACCAATCACCGCTTCCTCGACAAGGAGGGCGAGGCCGGGCCGATCGTGCGCGACCTGTGCATCGCCAACGGCCTGATGGTCCGCGCCATCCGCGACAGCATCGTCTGCTGCCCGCCCCTGATCATCACCCACGCCCAGATCGACGACCTGGTGGCGATCATCAGGAAGTCGCTGGACGAGGCCGAGCCGGTGCTGCGGGCGCTGAAGGCAGAGCCCGTGTCTTGATCCGCACCCCACCGTTGTCATCCCGGCCGAAGCGCAGCGAAGAGCCGGGGCCCAGGGGCCGTGCGCACCGCCCTTGGGTCCCGGACAGCGCTTCGCGCTTCCGGGATGACAACGGGACAGGACGTGAGAACACCTCCTGACGCCCGTCCGTCGTCATGGGACGACGGTGAGATTGTCGCCAAAACTCAAGAGACTAGACTTCGAAAGCGCGAGGAGCGCCCCATGAAGTACAAAGAAAAGAAGTCCAAGCCCGGCCCCAAGACCACGCGCGGGGTGCCCACCCTCGACGATGCGCGCGACTGGTTCTCCCGCCAGAACATCGAGGAGATCGAGTGCGTCGTGCCCGACCTGGCGGGCGTGGCGCGGGGCAAGATCATGCCGGTGCGCAAGTTCCTGGGCGCGCCGTCGATGAACCTGCCGCTGGCGGTGTTCTACCAGACCATCACCGGCGACTTCCCCGAGTTCGAGGGGGCGGTGAACGCGGTGCAGTCCGACACCGACATCTTCCTGACCCCGGACCTGGCCACCCTGGCCGTGGTGCCCTGGGCCCAGGACCCGACCGCCCAGGTGATCCACGACGCCTTCCACCCCGACGGCCGGCCGGTGGAGGAGAGCCCGCGCCAGGTGCTGCGCCGGGTGTTGTCGCTGTACCGCGAGAAGGGCTGGGAGCCGATCGTGGCCCCCGAGATCGAGTTCTACCTGGTCGACAAGAACACCGACCCCGACTACCCGCTGAAGCCGCCGATCGGGCGTTCGGGCCGGCCCGAGACCGGCCGCCAGGGCTACTCCATCGCCGCGGTCAACGAGTTCGACGCCCTGTTCGAGGACATGTACGAGTACTCCGAGCGCCAGGGCCTGGAGATCGACACCCTGATCCACGAGAGCGGCGTGGCCCAGATGGAGATCAACCTCCGCCACGGCAATCCGCTGGAGCTGGCCGACCAGGTGTTCATGATGAAGCGCACCATCCGCGAGGTGGCGCTGGAGCACGACATCTACGCCACCTTCATGGCCAAGCCGATGGCCGCCGAGCCCGGCAGCGCCATGCACATCCACCAGTCGATCCTCGACAAGGACGGCCAGAACCTGTTCTCGAACGCCGACAGCGGCGACGCCACGCCGCTGTTCTACGCCTTCATCGCCGGGCAGCAGCGCTACCTGCCGGCGATCATGGCCATCCTGGCGCCCTACGTGAACAGCTACCGCCGGATCGCGCGCGACAGCGGGGCCCCGGTCAACACCCAGTGGGGCTACGACAACCGCACCTGCGGCCTGCGCGTGCCGCCGTCCGACCCGGCCAATCGCCGCGTCGAGAACCGCATCCCCTCGTCGGACGCCAATCCGTACCTGGCCATGGCGGCGGTGCTGGCGGCCGGCTACCTGGGCATGATCCACAACCTGTCGCCCACCGCCCCGGTCGACACCGACGCCAGCGTGCGCGGCATCGAGCTGCCCCGCTCCCTGCTGGAATCGGTGACCCTGTTCGAGGAGGCCAAGCCCCTGGTCGAGATCCTGGGGACCACCTTCTGCAACGCCTACGCCACGGTGAAGCAGGCCGAGTACGAGACCTTCATGCGCACGATCAGCCCGTGGGAGCGGGAGTTCCTGTTGCTGAATGTCTAGGGCGCTGAATACACCTTCTCCCAGAGGGAGAAGGAGGGGCCCGCCGCGCAGCGGTGGGAGGATGAGGGGTTATGTTGCTGGCCGGCGTGCCGGCACGCCGTCAGCCTCCGTAACCCCTCACCCTCCCAAGCTTTGCTTGGGCCCCTCCCTCTCCCTCTGGGAGAGGGGGCGTTGAACACCGGCCATCCCGCCAGTTCCTGGTATGCCGCCACGGCGACGTCGTTCCCCGCGCTCCCTGGGCTGCAACACGACACCCGCGCCGACGTCTGCGTCGTCGGCGCCGGCTATACCGGCCTGGGCGCGGCGCTTGAGCTGGCCCAGCGTGGCGTCTCCGTCGTCGTGCTCGAGGCCGCCCAGGTCGGCAGCGGCGGGTCGGGGCGCAACGGCGGCCAGGTCCACGCCGGCCAGCGCAACGACCAGGCCTGGCTGGAGAAGACGGTCGGCCGCGACGACGCCCTGGCGCTCTGGACGATGGCCCAGGACGCCCGCGCCCACCTGCTGGCCCTGATCGCCGAGCACGCCATCGCCTGCGACTTCCGCCCCGGCATGATCCACGCCCGCCACAAGCGCGGCGGCGAGGCCGAGGACGCGGCCCACATCGCGCACATGGCCGCGCGCTACGGCTACGACCAGCTGGCCCTGATCGACGACGACGCCCTGGCCCACGAGCTGGGGACCGACGTCTATCACGGCGGCATGGTCGACCGGGGCGGCGGCCACCTGCATCCGCTGAACCTGGCCCTGGGCCTGGCCCGGGCGGCCATGGCGGCGGGGGCTGTGATCTTCGAGCAGACCCGCGCCACGACCTGGCGGCGCGAAGGGACGACGATCCGGGTGGAGGCCTCTTCCAAGGAAGGTGGGGGTGGAACCGTGACCTGCGACCAGTTGATCCTGACCGGCGACGGCTATCTGGACGACCTGGTCGGCGGCGCCGCGCGGGCCCGTGTGATGCCGATCAACAACTTCATCCTGGCCACCGAGCCCTTGGGCGAGCGGGCCGAGACGATCATCCGCTCCAACGCCGCCGTCGCCGACAGCCGGTTCGTGATCAACTATTTCCGCAAGAGCCCCGACGGCCGGCTGATCTTCGGCGGCGGCGAGAACTACCGCCCCGGCTTCCCGCCCGACCTGAAGACCTTCGTGCGGCGGCACATGCTGAAGGTCTATCCGGGCCTGGCCGACGTCGAGGTCACCCACGCCTGGGGCGGGACCCTGGGCATCACCGTCCACCGCGCGCCCTTCGTCCGCGACCTGGCGCCCGGCGTGCGGATCGCGGCGGGCTATTCGGGGCAAGGGGTGATGCTGGCGCCGTGGTTCGGCAAGCTGCTGGCCGACGCGGCCCTGGGCGAGGGGGAGGGGATGGCGCTGCTGTCGCGGCTGCCGACGCCGCCGTTCCCCGGAGGGCGGTTGCTGCGGTGGCCGCTGACGGTGGCGGGGCTCAGTTGGTATGCGATGCGGGATCGGTTGTGAGTCAGAGGCTCACTCACTTGCCCCCACCTGACCGCTTCGCGGTCTGTCCGCCCCCGTAGGGGGCGGAGCGCTCTTCCCCCTCCGGGGGAAGACGGTCGCGAAGCGACCCGTAGGGGGCAAGTGGTCGCCGGCAGGGCGCCGCCGATTGACATCCCCACCGCCCCATCCTCCCATCCTCCCATGTCCACCACGACCACCGAGCCCGCCGGAACCGTCGCCACCGCCCTGGCCCATGCCCGGCGGCTGTTGGGCGTCGACCCGCGGTTGGCCGCCGAGCAGGCCGGGGCGATCCTGGAGGCCGTGCCGCGCCATGCCGAGGCGACGCTGATCCTGGCCACGGCCCTGCGGCTGGCGGGCGACCTCCCGCAGGCCTTGCGGACCCTCGACCCCCTGTCGCGCGCCTTCCTCCAGTCGCCGCCGGTCCAGCTGGAGCACGGCTGGAGCCTGGCCGCCGCCGGCCAGACGCAGGGCGCCGTCGCCGCGTTCCGCCGCGCCGTCGCCGCCGAGCCGGACCTGGCCGAGGCCTGGCGCGGCCTGGCCGAGGCCCTGGAGCTGGTCGGCGACGAGGCCGGCGCCCAGGTCGCCCGGGCCCGGCAGACGGTCCTGCAGATCAAGGGCGGGGTCCGTGACCCGGCCCTGATGGCCGCCGCCGGCGCCCTGGTCGACGGCAAGCCCGGCGAGGCCGAGAAGGCTCTGCGCGCGCTGCTGGACACCCGCCCCGACGACCCGGCGGCGCTGCGCATGCTGGCCGAGGCCGTGGCCCGGCTGGGTCGGCAGGAAGAGGCCGAGACCCTGCTGGTCCGCTGCCTGGAGATCGCGCCGGGCTTCACCGCCGCCCGCCAGAACCTGGCCACGGTCCTCTACCGGCTGGGCCGGTCCGAGGACGCCCTGGTCCAGCTGGAGCGCCTGCTGGCCGACGAGCCGCGCAACCCCGCCCACCTGAACCTCAAGGCCGCCGCCCTGGCGCGGATCGGCGAATACGCCCAGTCCATCGCCATCTACGAGGACGTGCTGGCCCGCCATCCGCAGCAGCCCAAGGGCTGGATGAGCTACGGCCACGCCCTGAAGACCGTCGGCCGCGCCGCCGACTGCGCGGCCGCCTACCGCAAGGCCGTCGACCAGGCCCCCTCGCTGGGCGAGGCCTGGTGGAGCCTGGCCAACATGAAGACCTGGCGCTTCGACGAGGCCGACCTGGCGGCGATGGAGGCGCAGCTGGCGCGGGCCGACCTGTCCGACGACGACCGCCTGCACCTGGACTACGCCCTGGGCAAGGCCCACGAGGACGCCGGCCGCTGGGCGCGGTCGTTCGAGCACTACGCGCGCGGCGCGGCCCTGCGCCGGGCCCAGCTGGCCTACGATCCCGAGCGCAACCGCCGGCACGTGGCGCGGTCCAAGGCGGTGCTGACCGCCGACCTGTTCGCCGAGCGGGCCGGGCAGGGCTGCCCGGCGCCGGACCCGATCTTCGTCCTGGGCCTGCCGCGCTCGGGCTCGACCCTGGTGGAGCAGATCCTGGCCAGCCACTCGGCCGTCGAGGGCACCATGGAGCTGCCCGACATCGGCGCGATCGCCAAGCGGCTGGGCGGGGCCAAGAGCTCGCGCGAGCCCTCGGCCTATCCCGAGATCCTGGCCGACCTGGACCCCGACCAGCTGGCGGCCCTGGGGCAGGAGTTCCTCGACCGCACCCGGGTGCAGCGCAAGACCGGCCGGCCGCTGTTCATCGACAAGATGCCCAACAACTGGGCCCACGTCGGCCTGATCGCCCTGACCCTGCCGAACGCCAAGATCATCGACGCCCGCCGCCACCCGATGGGCTGCTGCTTCTCCGGCTTCAAGCAGCACTTCGCCCGCGGCCAGGCCTTCAGCTACGGCCTGGACGACATCGGCCGCTACTACGCCGACTACGTGGAGCTGATGGCCCATTTCGACGCCGTGCTGCCGGGCCGCGCGCACCGCGTGATCTACGAAGAGATGGTCGTCGACCCGGAAGCCCAGATCCGCGCGCTGCTGGACTATTGCGGCCTGCCGTTCGAGGAAAGCTGTCTGAACTTCCACGAAAACGACCGCGCCGTGCGCACCGCAAGCTCAGAGCAGGTGCGCCGCCCGATCTTCAAGGACGCGGTCGAGCATTGGCAGAACTACGAATCGTGGCTGGACCCCCTGAAGTCCGCCCTGGGACCCGTCCTGACCTGTTACCCCGCCGCGCCTGAATTTTGATCACTCGCTCCGGACCCTGCCATTTCTGCAACAGTCGGCGGAATTGACGTTCGTTTGAATTTTGATCCTTGCGGGTCCGTAACCACGGGATGACCATCGTTCACCTAACGTGTTCCGGGGGAGCGATAATGCCGTTGACTAAGCGTAGTGCGCACGGATCGTCCAAGATGGCGGTCTGGACCACGGCCCTTCTGGCTTCATCCATGCTGACGGCGGTCACCGCCCACGCGCAGGCGCAATCGGGGGGCTCGGTGGCGCTGGAAGAGGTGGTCGTCACCGCCCAGAAGCGTTCCGAGAACCTGCAGGACGTGCCGGTCAGCATCCAGGCCCTGGGCGAGGCCAAGCTGGAGCAGCTGCAGGTCCAGAACTTCACCGACTATGTGAAGTACCTGCCCAGCGTGTCGTTCCAGACCACCTCGCCGGGCTTCTCCAACGTCTACATGCGCGGCGTGGCCAGCGGCGGCGACGGCAACCACTCGGGCCCGCTGCCCAGCGTCGGCATCTATCTGGACGAACAGCCGATCACCACGATCCAGGGCGCGCTGGACATCCACATCTACGACATCGCCCGGGTCGAGGCCCTGGCCGGGCCGCAGGGCACGCTGTACGGCGCCAGCTCGCAAGCCGGCACCCTGCGGATCATCACCAACAAGCCCACGACCGCCGGCTTCAGCGCCGGCTACGACATCGAGGGCAACGTCATCGACCACGGCGACCCGGGCTACGTGCTGGAGGGCTTCGTCAACCAGCCGCTCAGCGACAAGGTCGCCGTGCGCCTGGTGGGCTGGGCCGAGCACCAGGGCGGCTTCATCGACAACGTCGCCGGGTCGCGCACCTACCCGACCTCGGGCGTGACGGTCAGCAACGGCTACCGGATCAAGGACAACTACAACGACGTCGACGTCTACGGCGGCCGCGCGGCCCTGCGGGTCGAGGCCGGCGACAACTGGGTGATCACGCCCTCGATCATGGCCCAGCAGGAAAAGGTCGGCGGCCTGTTCTCGTACGACCCGTCGGTCGGCGACCTGAAGGTCGCGCACTACTATCCGGAAAGCTCGAACGACAAGTGGTGGCAGGCGGCCATGACGGTCGAGGGCCAGATCGCCAACCTCGACGTGGTCTATGCCGGCTCGTATCTCGACCGCGACGTCGACACCCACCAGGACTACACCGACTACTCGTACTTCTACGACACCCTGGCCGGCTACGGCGCCTACTGGACCGACAACGCCGGCAACCCGGTGGACCCGTCGCAGTACATCACGGGCCACGACGCCTACAGCAAGGTCAGCCACGAAATCCGGGTCTCGACCCCGCAGGACAAGCGCTTCCGCGTGGTGGGCGGGCTGTTCTACCAGCGCCAGACCCACGGCATCTATCAGAACTACCAGATCGACGCGCTGGGCACCGACCTGTCGGTGCCGGGCTATCCGCACACCATCTGGCTGACCCAGCAGAAGCGGGTCGACCGCGACAGCGCCGCGTTCGGCGAGGCGGCGTTCGACATCACCGACAAGCTGACCGTGACGGCCGGCATCCGCTTCTTCAAGGCCGACAACAGCCTGAAGGGCTTCTACGGCTACGGCCTGGGCTACAGCTCGGGCACGGGCGAGGGCGCCTGCTTCACCGGCCCCGAGATCGAGGGCTCGCCCTGTACGAACCTCGACAAGCGGACCAAGGAGAAGGGCAACACGCCGAAGGTGAACCTCACCTACAAGGTCGACGAGGACAAGCTGGTCTACGTCACCTATTCGGAAGGCTTCCGGCCGGGCGGCATCAACCGGCGCGGCACCCTGCCGCCCTACAGCTCCGACTACCTGAAGAACTACGAGTTCGGCTGGAAGACCACCTGGGCCGACAACCGCTTCCGCTGGAACGGCGCGGTCTTCCTCGAGAAGTGGAACGGCTTCCAGTTCGCCCTCTTGGGCGCCAACGGCCTGACCGAGATCAAGAACGCCGGCGCCGCCGAGATCAAGGGCGTGGAGACCGACTTCACCTTCGCGGTCAGCCACGGCTTCACGATCAACGGCTCGGCGGCCTACACCGACGCGGCCCTGACCAAGAACTACTGCGGCTTCGTCGACGCCTCGGGCAATCCGGAAACCGACTGCCCCGATCCCGAGGCCCCGGACGGCACGGCCCTGCCGGTGACGCCGAAGTTCAAGGCCAACATCACCGCCCGCTACGAGTTCGACCTGAACGGCTACGACGCCTTCGTCCAGGGCTCGGCGGCCGGCCAGACCAGCAACTGGACCGACCTGCGGATCCTGGAGCGCGGCATCATCGGCAAGCAGTCGGGCTACGCCACCGCCGACTTCTCGGCCGGGGTCGGGCGCGACAACTGGACCTTCCAGGCCTTCCTCGAAAACGCCTTCGACAAGCGCGCCAGCCTGAACCGCTACGCCGAATGCGCCGAGACCGTCTGCGGAACCCAGGTCTACATCGTGCCCAACCAGCCGCGGACCTTCGGGGTGAAGTTCGGGCAGAAGTTCTAGGGACGGCGCCTTGGTTGGGGACAGGCGCATGCGCCTGTCCCCATTCCAATCACCCGCTCATCCCGGCGAATGCCGGGACCCAGATGGAAGGGCGGTGTGGCTGACGCCAAGAGCGCCGAGCTCTTCCAATCAGCCTCTCAGTTCCAGGATCTGGGTCCCGGCATTCGCCGGGATGAGCGGTGTTTGGAGGGCATGGACGAACCTCTGTTCCCGTGAAAGCGTAACCGCATGACAGAGACCCAAGAGAAGGTCCCCATTCCTCAAGCCACGGGCCCCAAGGCCCTGGGCTTCTGGATGTGCACGGCGCTGGTCGTCGGCAACATGATCGGCTCGGGCGTGTTCATGCTGCCCGCCTCCCTGGCCCCCTACGGCTGGAACGCGGTGTTCGGCTGGCTGGTGACGATCGCCGGCGGCCTCGCCCTGGCCTTCGTGTTCGCGGGGCTGTCGCGCGAGTTCCCCAAGGCCGGCGGGCCCTACGCCTACACCCAGGAGGCCTTCGGGCCGCTGGTCGGGTTCATGGTGGCGTGGAGCTACTGGATCTCGCTGTGGGTCGGCAACGCCGCCATCGCCACGGGGGCGGTCAGCTACCTGTCGGTGATCTTCCCGGCCATCGCCAAGGTGCCGGGCATGCACCTGCTGGTCACCCTGGGCGCGGTCTGGACGATGGTCGGAATCAACATCGCCGGCGCCCGCCTGGCCGGCGGGGTGCAGGTGGTGACGACGGTGCTGAAGCTGCTGCCGCTGGTGGCCGTGGCGGGCCTAGCCTTCTGGATCATCGGCCGCGGCCCAAGCGCTCCCGGGGGCGTCAGCCTGACCCCGTTCCGCCCCGCCGACATCCATCCCGGCGCGATCACCGCCGCCGCCACCCTGACCCTGTGGGCGCTGCTGGGCCTGGAGTCGGCCACGGTCCCGGCCGGCAAGGTGGTCGACCCCACCCGCACCATCCCGCGCGCCACCCTGGCCGGGACGGTGTTCACCGGCCTGATCTACCTGCTGGTCTGCTCGGCGGTGGTGCTGCTGACCCCGGTCGACGCGCTGAAGACGTCCAACGCCCCGCTGTCGGACTTCGTCGGCCGCTGGTGGGGGCCGGCGGCCGGCCAGCTGCTGGCCCTGTTCGCGGCGATCAGCGCCTTCGGGGCCCTGAACGGCTGGGTGCTGCTGCAGGGCGAGATGCCCTACGCCATGGCGAGGGGCGGGGTGTTCCCGGCCTTCCTGGCCAAGGAGTCGAAACGCGGCACGCCCGCCCGCGCCCACCTGATGTCGGCCGGCTTCCTGACCGTGCTGGTGGCGATGAACTACGCCAAGTCGATGGCCGAGGTCTTCACCTTCATCGCCCTGCTGGCCACCACGGCCTCGCTGTTCACCTACCTGGCCTGCGCCCTGGCGGCGCTGAAGCTGCAGGCGGCCCGGCGGATCACCCCGACCCTGGCCCTGACCGTCATCGCCGTCCTGGCCGGGCTCTACGCGGTCTTCACCCTGGTGGGGGCCGGCAAGGAGGCCGTCCTCTGGGGCATAGCCCTGCTGGCCGTGGGGGCGCCGTTCTACTGGCTGACCCGGGGCAGGGGCTCCGGGGCGAAGGAGGGGACACACACTCACCCCGCCGCCTAGCCGATTTCACACAGGTCGCGGGGTGAGTGTGTGTCCCCCTCTCAACCCCCGGCCCCTCAGGACGAACACCATGATCCGCACCGCCGTACTGGCCGCCGCCCTTGTGCTCGCGCCGCTCGCCACCCCCTCGGTGTCTTGGGCCGCCCCCGTCTACGTCCACGCCGGCAAGCTGGTCGACACCCTGCAGGGCAAGGTGCTGACCGACCAGATGATCACCATCGACGGCGAGCGGATCGTGGCGGTCGGGCCGTGGAAGGCCGCCCCCGCCGACGGCAAGGTCGTCGACTGGTCCAAGCGCATGGTGCTGCCCGGCCTGATCGACATGCACACCCACCTGGTCGACCAGGAGCAGACCGAGAACATCGCCGAGCCCCTGCTGACCACGGCCGCCTACCAGGCCTATATCGGCGCCGACCACGCGCGGAAGACCCTGGAGGCCGGCTTCACCAGCGTGCGCGACGTCGGCACCTGGCGGGCGTTCGGCGACGTGGCCCTGCGCGACGCGATCGACAACGGCCTGGTGCCTGGCCCGCGCATGTCGGTGGCCGGCGCCTACATCACCATCCCCGGCGGCGGGGGCGAGATCACCGGCATCGCCGACGACGTGAAGCTGCCCGACGAGATGCGGGTGGGCGTGGTCACCGACGCCGCCGACGCCCGGCGCAAGGCCGCCAACATCCTGGCCCACCACGCCGACTTCTTGAAACTGATCGCCACCGGCGCGGTCCTGACCGTCGGCACCGAGCCCGGCCAGCAGGAGCTGACCGAGGACGAGATGCGCGCGGCCATCCAGGAGGCCGCCCGCCGCGGGACCTACGCCACCGCCCACGCCCATGGGGCCGAGGGCATGAAGTCGGCCATGCGGGCGGGCGTGCGCTCGATCGAGCACGGCTCGCTGATGGACGACGAGGCCATCGCCATGATGAAGGCCAAGGGCGTGTTCCTGGTGGCCGACATCTATGACGGCGACTGGATCGACGCCTACGGCAAGGCCCACGGCTGGCCGGCCGAGACCCTGCGCAAGAACTACGAGACCACCCAGGCCCAGCGCGAAGGCTTCCGCAAGGCGGTGAAGGCCGGGGTCAAGATCGCCTACGGCACCGACGCCGGCGTCTATCCGCACGGCCTGAACGCCCGGCAGATGAAGTACATGGTGCAGTGGGGCATGACCCCGATGCAGGCCGTCCAGTCGGCCACCACCGTGGCGGCCGAGCTGATGGGCAAGACCGACGTCGGCGCCGTCGCCCCCGGCCGCTACGCCGACCTGATCGCCGTCGACGGCGACGCCATGGCCGACGTCTCGGTGCTGGAGCACGTCAGCGCGGTGATGAAGGGCGGGGTGGTGGTGAAGGACTGAGCGCCTAGCCGCCGCGCGCGACGGCGGTCGCGAAGGCGGCCAGGATCACGGCGATCCAGACGCCCGTGGCGATCCACGACCGGATGACGGCGCGCGACAGTTCGGGGTCGTTCAGGCGGAAGGGCGCGCGGCTGCAGTAGAAGCGGCCCGCGGCGTCGCGGGCGGCGAAGGAATAGCCCTGGAAGGTCCGCCAGAGGTCCGGATGCCGCTGGGCCAGGATGCTGCTAACCTGGGCGTAGCGGAACATCGAGATCGCGCCGGCCGCCATGTTGGCGAGAATGAAGGCCAGGAGGAGAAGGGCGTCGGTCAGGCTCATGTCACGGCTCGAAGCGTGACCACAGCATAGGGCGGGGCGATCGGTTTGAAAGCTCCGTTCGGGAAAAGGTCTTCCAGGCGCAATTGCCGCAACGTCGTTGAGCGAATCGCAACCTACAACTTAAGCGTCCCGTTAACCTTTGAGGCGCACCGTCCGTACCATGATCACTCGCCTCCTCATCGCCACCGGTCAGCTGGTCGTCTCCTTCGGGGCGGCCCTGCCGCTCGGCGATCGCCTGCTCGACTCCCGCTACAGCGACGACGAGGGCGAGCACCTGATGTGGGGACTGGGCTTCTATGTCAGCCTGATCCTCGCCGTGGTCTCGCTGTTCGTCTGGAAGCACTAGGAACGGCCGAAGGAGGGGACACACACTCGCCCCTCGCGCCGTGACGATTTTCGAGGCCGCACCGCGAGTGTGTGTCCCCCGTGTCGTCCGCGCATTTCCTTTTATCACTCGAGCCGCCGCAATCTTGCCTGGGGATTCACCAAAAGTCCGCTTGGCGTGGCTCCTGCAGTGTGCAATGCAACACGATGTTGCTGTGCAGCATTGAAACAGCTGTCATGCACGCGCGGTAAGACCGACGCTGAGTGAGCATAAAGGAGTGATCCCCATGGCCGACGAACACACCTACTTCGTTCGACCCGTCTCCGGCGTCTGGCACGTGACCTGGAACGACGCCCCCGACCTGATCGGCTCCTATCCCGCCCAGCCCGAAGCCGTCGGCGTGGCCGAGATGCTGGCCCGCCACATGCGCACCCAGGGCAAGACCGCCCGGGTGTCGGTCTCCGAACCGGAAGTCCGCCGCGCCAGCTGGGGCCGCGCGAGCCTCGGCGCCCAGGCGGCGGCTTAAAACTCACCTTCTCCCTCTGGGAGAGGGGTCAGGTAAGAGGCCGCCAGCCGCTCGGCGATCGCTCCCGCCTCGGCCGGGGTGAACACGGTCTCGTCCAGGCACAGCTCCAGCCACAGCCCGTCCACGACGGCCGTCAGGCCGATGGCGGCCAGCCTTGCGTCCACCGACGGATCGCAGGCCGCCAGCAGCTCTTCCAGCCGCGCGCGATAGCCGGCATAGGTGCGCCGGTGGATCGCCGCGACGCCGGCGTCCACCTTCACCAGGCTCCAGAAGGCCAGCCAGGTGGCCAGCAGGTCCGGGTCCAGCACCGGCGGGGCGAAGCTGGCGGTCAGATAGGCCGACAAGCGCGCGCGGGGATCGCCGCCCGCCGCCTCGACCGCCGCCTCCAGCGCCGCGTCGATCCGCGCCCCGGTCGCCTCGTAGGTCGCGGCGATCAGGGCGTCGACGCCGTCGAAATAGTGCCGCAGCAGGCCGGCGCTGACCCCCGCCTCGGCGCAGATCGTCCGCACGGAGGCGCCGGCCACGCCCTTGGCCGCCAGCACCCGGGCGGCGGCCTCGATCAGCGCCGTGCGGCGGACGTCGGGGGCCTCGCGGGTGAAGGCGGCGCGGGGGGTCATGGTTGAAGGCCCAGAGCATCCAAAACAGTTGTCATCCCGGAAGCCCCGCAGGGGTTGTCCGGGACCCAGGGGACCGGGCGAAAGCCGTGCAGCCGCCCCTGGGTCCCGGACAAGCGCTGCGCGCTTTCCGGGATGACAACCTTTGTTGTCGTGATGGGGCGGTGGATCACCACCCCTCCGGCGGCCGCGGCAGCCTTGCCTGCGGGATCAGCGCCCGCATCTTCCGGCCGAAGCTCCGCAACGACACCTCGGTCTCCGCCAGCGGTCCGGCCGTGAAGGTCCGCGAGGCCATGCCCTGCTGCACGCGGGCCACCAGCTCGGTGTCCTCGGCGTTGACCTGGCGGTTGATGCGCCAGTTGAGATACCGCGCCGCCCGCATCTCGCGCCGCTCGTCCGGCAGGGCGTAGGCGATCTCGCGGATCATGGTCCGGGTGGCCGAGACCGGGATGAACTGCATGAAGTCCACCTGGTCCGGATAGATGTCGAAGGCCTGGTTGGGCCAGAGCTTGAAATAGGTCCACAGCCGCTTGCGCTCGGGCGGCAGGTGGTCGGCGTCGGGCAGGATGCGCTGGTAGAGGCGCTCGGACGGGTTGCGCGACGGCTCGTCGATCAGCTGGCCCCACATCTTGTCGACCCAGGTCTGCGCTTCGACGCCGTAGCCCTTGCCGAACAGCCGCGTCAGGCCCGGATGGGCCACGGGGATGTGCAGGCCGTCGGAATAGTTGTCGCTGATGTTCTTCCAGTTCACCTCGCGCGGCCGCAGGGTGACGCGGCCGAACGGGACCATCTCCTCGAACCGGTAGGGCTCCAGCTCGTGGTCGTAGGGGGCCATCATCTCGGCCACGGAAGGGCCGTCTCCCTCCAGCCGCACGAAGACGAAGCCGCGATAGACCTCGGCCTGGAACGGGGCCAGGCCGTGCTTGTCGACGTCGAGGGCCGGGTAGGTCTCGGGATAGGGCGCGGCGATCAGCCGGCCGTCCAGGGCGTAGGTCCAGGCGTGGTAGGGGCAGACGATCCGGGCGCAGTGGCCGACGGGGCCGTCCAGCAGCCGGGCGGCGCGGTGGCGGCAGACATTGGCGAAGGCCCGGACCCCGCCGTCCTTGCCGCGCACCACCACCACGCTCTCGCCCAGGAACTCGAAGGTGTGGAAGTCGCCGCTGCGGGGGATGTCGTTCAGATGGCAGACGATCTGCCAGGAGGGGCGCAGGACCTTGTCCTGCTCCTCGCGGAAGAACCGCTCGCTGCCGTAGATCCAGCCGGGCAGGCCGTAGTCGGCGTCGGGGTCCTGGTCGGGGAGTTGGGCCATATCCATCACCAGATCTCCCTAAATCCGCTCATCCCGGCGAATGCCGGGACCCAGATCCCATAGCGGGGTGGCTGATTGGAGGAGCTCAGAGCTCTTGGCGTCAGCCTCAAAGCCATTCCATCTGGGTCCCGGCATTCGCCGGGATGAGCGGATTCTTGAGACATCACCGCCCCACCAGACTCAGCTTCACCGCCGTCGTGAAGTCCCGGTCGCGCAGGATCTCCCGCGCCGCGTTGCGTCCCGGATTGCCCGAGACGCCGCCGCCCGGGTGGCACCCGGCGCCGCACATGTAGAGCCCCTTGATCGGCGCGCGGTGGCTGGCGTGACCCAGCAGCGGCCGGGCCGCCCACAGCTGGTCCAGCGACATGTGGCCGTGCATGATGTCGCCGTTGACCAGGCCGAACTTCCGCTCCAGGTCGACCGGCGACAGGATCATCCGGCCCAGGACCGACGCCTTGAAGTTCGGGGCCCACTGGTTGACCGTGTCGATGATCAGGTCGGCCGCCGCCTCGCGCTCGTCGTCCCAGCTGCGGCCGTCCGGCAGGTCCCAGGCGAACTGCTGGCAGAACAGGCTGGCCACGTGCTGGCCCGGAGGGGCCAGGCTGTCGTCCAGGGTCGAGGGGATCAGGATCTCGACGATCGGCCGCTTGGAAATCCCGGTCGCCTTGGCGTCGCGATAGGCCTCGTCCATGTAGTCCAGGGTCGGCGACAGCACGATGCCGCACTGGTGGTGCTCGGCCACGGCCTTGCCGGGCAGGCAGGTGAAGTCGGGCAGCTCCGACAGGGCCACGTTCATCCGGAAGGTGCCCGAGCCGTTCTTGTAGCCCTTGATCGCCTTCTTGAACGGGGCGGGCAGGGCCGAGGGCGGGACCAGCGACCCGTACAGCAGGGCCGGGTTGAGGTTGGAGCTGACGATAGGGGCCATGATCTGGGTCCCATCGACCAGCTGCACGCCCACCGCCCGCTTGCCGGCGCCTTTAGGCATGTCCTCGACGTGCACGCCCTCGACCTTGGCGTTCAGCAGGATGTCCACGCCCTTGGCGCGGCAGGCCTTGGCCATGGCCTGGGTGATCGCGCCCATGCCGCCCACGGCGTGGCCCCAGGCGCCCTTCTTGCCGTTCACCTCGCCGAAGGTGTGGTGCAGCAGGACGTAGGCGGAGCCTGGCGTGTCGGGGCTGGCGAAGTTGCCGACCACGGCGTCGAAGCCGAAGCTGGCCTTGACCGCGTCGCTCTCGAACCAGCCGTCCAGGAAGTCGCGGGCGCTCTTGGTGAACAGGTCCAGCAGGTCGCGCTTGCGCTCGCGGGACAGGCCCGCCAGCCGGCCGCCCTGCTTCAGCCCGCGCAGCAGGCCGGGCAGGCCGTCGCCCAGGTTCGGCGGGGTCTCGGCGGCCAGGTCGCGCAGCACGTCGCCGATTTCGTCCAGCATGTCGTAGTAGGCGGGGAGGCGCTCGGCGTCCTTCTCGGAGAACTTGCGGAACTCGGCCTGGGTGCGCTCCAGCCCGCCGCCCAGCTTCATGTAGGTCTTGTCGTCGATCGGCAGGAAGTTGGAGATCGGCCGCTCCAGGATCCGCAGGCCGTGGCCGTGCAGGTCCATGTCGGCGATGACCTTGGGGCTCAGCAGGCTGACCGTGTAGCTGGCCACCGAGTTGCGGAAGCCGGGGTGGAACTCCTCGGTCACCGCCGCCCCGCCGACCACGTCGCGGGCCTCGCAGACCGTGACCTTCAGCCCGGCGCTGGCCAGGTAGAAGGCGCAGACCAGCCCGTTGTGGCCCCCGCCGATGATGACGGCGTCGCGCTGCTGGACGGCCATGCTCGTTCCTCTCCCCAGGGTGTGGGGAGGAGGTTGCTATACGAGTGTAAAATAGGCAAGGGGCCGCGATGGGCGAAGAATAGTTGAGCTGGCGCGTCGAGCAATCTTGACTAGAGCGGGGACCATGCTTCTAGATCGCCCTTAGGGGGAGTCGTCGTGCGAAAGATACCGTATGTTGCGGTCGGAGCCGCCATGTTGGCTCTATGGATCGCGCCCGTTCTGCTGCTGCATGCAGGGGTGAAGTCCTGGTCCGACGCCGGGGTCATTGGCGACTCCTTCGGTCTGGTGAACTCGCTGTTTTCGGGGATCGCTTTGCTGGGCGTCCTCTACACGCTTCATCAGCAACACCGCGACGCCATGAAGCGCGACGAGCAGTTCCTCGAGGACCAGGCTTCTTCGAGAAGCAGCCTGGACCAGCTGATACTCTCGACCCGACTGCAGATCATCACGACGATCGTCAGCGAAAACAGAAAATCGATCCTGGAGCTGCGGCCGGAGCTGAAGGAGGTTCCCGCTTCGGTGCTGATGTTGATCGATCTGAAGTCCCGCATCCAGAGCGACGAGCGCACCAGCTCCCTGGTTCGCGAGGGGACGTCGGAAGTCATCGCGCTGATCGACGAGCTGATCGCCGCCAGCAGCGAGGTCCGGGACATACGCGCGGCGATGCAGGGGCTCGTCAATCGTCAGGCGGAGAGCTGAGCGATGGAGGCGGACGGCGAGCTGATCCCCCCGCGGCGCAGAAGGTCGGCTTCCGGCAGGGCGCTTCGCCTGAACGTCGAAAAGGACAAGTCGAAGGGCCGCGAACGCCGGGCCTCCGACATCCGAGCTCATCTGGATTCCTTCGTCGTCGGCCAGGAGGAGGCGAAGGAGCGGTTGAGCCTCATCCTCTCCATGTACCTGTCCTGGGACTCCAAGAAGAACGTGCTGCACCCGCCACCCAACGGTCTCGTCCTGGGGCCGACCGGATCGGGCAAGACCTTTTCCATCCAGATCGCGTGCGCCTATCTCGGCATTCCGTTCCTGATCGTGGACAGCACGACCCTGGTTCCGTCGGGCGCCAGGGGCGGGTCGGCGGTCGAGGAGATCGAATACAGGATCAACAATCTCATCGGCGATCGCGGCAAGATCGTCGTGTTCCTGGACGAGTTCGACAAGATCGCGGCGAAGTCCCACGACAACAACCGCGAATGGAAAGTCGACATCCAGAGATCCCTCCTGAAGTTCATAGAGGGCCAGGCGAAGGTCGCCGAGGGCGGGACGGGGTCGAGCGCGATGGTGCTGGCGGGCGGGGCGTTCGTCGATATCGACGGCACCGAAAACACCCGAAAGCGGCGTCCGGAGGTGGCCAGGCTGCTGAGAGAGGCGCCCAAGGGCACGATCGTCTCGGATGATCTCGTCAATTTCGGCTTCATGCCGGAGCTGGTCGCGCGGCTCCCGGCCATCATCCAGTACGAGTCCCTGCCGGAAGACGCCCTTCTGCAGATACTGAGGCACGGGCGCACCTCGCCTCTACTGGTGTGGCGACAGCATTTTCGAAGAATTGGGAAGACGTTGAAGTTCTCGGACGGCTTCATGCGGGCCGTCGCCAAGCGGGCGGCCGCCCTGTCCATGGGCGCGCGCGGCCTGCAGCAGATCGTCTTCCCGGCCTTGGCCAAGCGGGCCTACGCCTTCGAAGGCAATACCGAGAAGGTGATCAATATAACTGAAGAGATTCTGGAGATATAGTATGGGAAATCTGGTTATACCGGATTGGCAAAATCTAGCTCCGGTAAACGCGTTCCAATACAAGGTCGGGGATATAAACGGGTTCACCCTGACCGCCTATTTCCCGGCGATCGCCGACTGGGAAGATGGCGCGCTGCGGGCGCGACTTCAGGAACGGTTGCGCGAGGATGTCGCGAGCCTTCTGAGAACGGCGGAGTTCTTCAACGAAAGCTCCCTGGAGAATAGAAAGGGGGCGGACTATTTCGCGGTCGAATTCAAGGACGACATCTACGACTTCCAGGTCGCCGTCTACCAGGACAGGATTGTCGTCCGCAAGGCCGGCGTCCAGCTGCCCACCTTCCATCACTGGTACCATGCCGCGGTGCCTGGGTTTAAGCAGATATTCGACTCCATTCTGAGCGTCCTGGATAAGGAACGCGGAATGGTGCACAGCGTCACCAGCGTGCAGTATAATTTCGATTTCGTGGCTTATGACTTCGTGCAGCTCGGCAAGAAGCTGCACAACTATTATGTTCTCGGGAAGCTGATAACCCAGGTTCCCGAAGAATCCGGCGAAATCGTCAATATCGAGGCCGGAAAGCACAGCGTCAGCAGGTTGGACTACAAGGTCAACACCTGGGATGGGGTCGGCGACCGCAGAAGGCGCTTCACCTATGCGGTGAAGGCCCCGTCGAACAGGACCTATGCCGGGCTCTGGTTCGAGCTGTCCTATGGCAGCGAAACCTATACCGATCCGGACACCCAGACCCGGGAATGGTCGAACCCGGGCGTGCTGCTCGAAGAGTACAGTCGCGTCTACGACTTCATGTGGGCCAAGGGCCTGGGCGGCTTCATGCGGTCGCTGCTGGGCCACCTGGAGTTCAAGACGACGGCCAGCTACATCCCCTGAAGCCGGCGCGCCCGGGGCGGAAGCGGTGCGTCAGGCCCGCTCCGCCTTCCCCCGGGCCGTCAGCCAGTACATCACCGGCGTCGCCACCCGCGACAGCACCGTGCTGGTGATCAGCCCGCCGATGATCACGATGGCCAGCGGGGAGTAGAGCCCCGACCCCTCCATCGCCAGCGGCAGCAGCCCGCCGATGGCCGTCACGCTGGTCAGCAGCACCGGCAGGAACCGCACCTCGCCGGCGCGCTCGATGGCGTCGTGCAGGCCCATGCCGCCCTTGCGCAGCTGTTCGGTGAAGTCGACCAGCAGGATCGAGTTCTTGATCTCGATCCCGATCAGCGCGATCAGCCCGATGGTCGCGGTGAAGCTCAGCGAATAGCCGGTGATCCACAGGGCCGCCACGGCCCCGAACAGGCCGAACGGGATGATGCCGGCCACCACCAGGGCGGTCTTGAACTTCTGGAACTCCAGGACCAGCACCGCCAGGATGCCGAACACCGCCACCATCACCGCCGCGCCCAGGCCGGCGAAGCTCTCCGACTGGGCCTCGGCCTGGCCGCCCAGGGTCAGGCGGTAGCCGGGCGGCATGGGCAGCTCGCGGTCCAGGCGCGCGACCACGTCCTGGGTGACCTTGGCGGTCAGGTAGCCGGTCTGGACATAGGCGCTGACGGCCACCGTGCGCTCGCGGTCGAAGCGGTCGATGCGGGCGGGGCTGGAGCGCAGGGTCGGGGTGGCGATCGAGCCCAGGGGCGCGGCCTCGCCGTCGGCGGTGGGGACGTAGATCTTGGACAGGTCGGCCAGGGCGTTGCGGCTGCCCAGCGGATTGGGGCCCACGCTCATGGGCAGCCGGACTTTCACCGCATAGTCGTCGCCGTCGGGATCGCGGAAGCGGCCGGTCTCCTCGCCCGACAGCGCCAGGCGGGCGGCGCGGCGCGGGGCCCCGGCCGGCACGCCCAGAGCGGCGGCCTTGCCCTCGTCGACGCCCAGGTCCAGGTCGGTGCGGTCCAGCCGCACGGGGTTGTTGACGTCGCGCGTGCCGGGCGTGGCCTTCAGGACCTGCTCGGCGCGGGCGGCCAGGGCCTTGAGCACCTCCAGGTTCTGGCCGGTCAGGCGGATCACCACCGGGGCGTCGATCGGCGGGCCGTTCTCGAAGGTGACGACGCTGATCCGCGCCCCGGGGAAGCGGGCGAAATCCTCGCGCAGGCGGTCCAGCACCTTCTCGCTCTGGCCCGGCTCCCAGCGCTCCAGGCTGGCGAACACCTCGGCATAGGTGGTGGCGCTCTCGCGCTGGGTGATGTTGTAGAAGATCTGCGGATTGCCGCGGCCCAGGTTGTCGGCCTGCCAGACGATCTTGGGCTCCTGCTTCAGCCGGGCCTCGACGAAGCGCAGGGCGCGGTCGGTGCGGGCCAGGGGGCTGCCGTCGGGGGTCTCGACCCGGACCAGGAACTGCGGCGTCTCGGCGGCCGGGAACAGGGACGAGCCGACGATCTTCAGCATGGGCACGGTGGTGGCGCAGATCGCCAGCATGATCGCCAGGCTCAGCCACGGCCGCGCCAGGGCGAAGTGCAGCACCGGCCGGTAGAAGCGGTGGATCGCGCCGTTCACCCCGCGCAGCAGCGGGTTGCCCTCCGGGTCGGAGTGCTTGTCCAGCACCCGGCTGGCCAGGAACGGGATGATGGTCATCGACACCAGCAGCGAGGCGCCCACGGTGCACAGCACCGTCACCGGCAGCGACTTGATGTAGGCGCCGGACCCCGCCGGCAGGGCCATCAGCGGCAGGAAGGCCAGCATCAGGCAGGCCGTGCAGCCCAGCACCGCCAGGGCGATCTGGTTGGCGCCGTTGACGGCCGCGGCCGTGCGCTCCTCGCCCTCGCGGATGCGGCGGGCGATGTTCTCGGTGATGACGATGCTGTCGTCGACCAGCAGGCCCAGGGCCAGCACGAAGCCGGCGATCGACAGCTGGTTCAGGGTGAAGCCGAAGGCCTGCAGCAGCACCAGGCCGATCAGCAGGGAGAGCGGGATCGACACCATCACCACCAGGCCGGCGCGCGGCCCCAGCGGCAGCAGGGTGATCAGCACCAGGGCCAGGGCGATGCCGAAGTCGCGGAACAGGTTGTTCAGGCGATGCTCGACATTGCGGGCCTGGACGAAGCCGCGTTCCAGCTTCACCCCGGCCGGCAGGGTCTTCTCGTAGTCGTCCAGCACCTTGTCGACGCTGGCGGTGATCTTGGCGACGTCCTGGCCGTCCTTCTGGGTGACGGTGACGAACACCGCGCGCTTGCCGTTGAAGCGCGCCAGGTGGGTGGGCTCGTCCTGGGCCCAGGCCACCTGGGCCACGTCGCGCACCCGCACCACCTGGCCGCCGATCGAGCGCACCGGCGTGTCCTTGACCGCGTCCAGCGAGCGGAAGGCCCCACCGGCCTTGACGTTGAACCGCCGGTCGCCGGCCTGGACGGCCCCGATCGGGGCCTCGGCCCCGGCGCCCTTCAGGGCGTCGGAGACGGCGGTGGCGGGCAGCTTCAGGGCCGACAGCCGCGCCAGGTCCAGCGACACCCGCACCTCCGACGGCGGCGCGCCGTAGTACAGCGACTGGCGCACGCCGGGCACGCGGTCGAGGCGTTCGCGGAGGCGATCGGCCACCTTCTCCAGGCGGCGCATGGGCAGGACGTCGGAGGTCAGGGCCACCTGGACGATCGACACCTCGGTGGTGCGCACGCGGTCGATGTCGAGGCGGGCCAGGCCGGCGGGCAGGTTGCCCCGGATGGCGTTCACCTCGCGCACCACCTGGTCGTACTTGCGCTCGGGATCGACGTCCCAGGTGAAGTGGACGCGGATCACCGCCGCCCCGTCCAGGCTGGTGGACTCGACCTTGTCGATGTTGTCCAGGCCGTCGACCGCGTCCTCAATGGGGTCGGCGACCAGCTGCTCCATCTCCGACGGCTCGGCCCCGGGCAGGACGGCGCGGATCACCACGATGGGCACGGGGAAGTGCGGGTCCTCGGACCGGGGCACGTTCATGAAGGCGTTCAGGCCCAGCATCACCAGCAGGCCGAAGGCGACCAGGGTGAACTGCCAGCGGCGGACGGCGAACCCGGCGAGGTCGAACTTCATGCGAAGCCCCCAACGCCCGTCACACCCTCAGCCCCCGTCATCCTCGGACTTGTTCCGAGGCCCCCTGCTTCAACCAAGTTGCCGCTCCAAGGCGCGCGCGGCGTCGACGAGCGCTGGCCCGCCCCCGACAGCGCGGCGGCGCGAGGGGTCCTCGGAACAAGTCCGAGGATGACGGGGGAGGGGCGCGCGAGATGCTTGCGTTCGTCACGCATGATGGAGGCCACCGGCATCACTTGCCCGCCTTCGCCGCGCCCAGCGCCTTCGGGTCCGTCACCGTCACCCTATCCCCGTCGGAGACGAAACCCGCGCCGGCGGTGATCACCCGCGTCCCGTCGGGCAGGCCGGCGACCAGGGCGTCGTCGCCGTCGAAGCCGCCGAACTGGACCGGCGTGCGACGGGCGCGGCCTCCATCCAGGCGCAGCACGGCCGCCTTGCCGCCCGACGCCTCGAGCACCGCCTCGGCGGGGATGCGGGCGAAGGTCGGACCCGTCGTGGCGGGCGCGCGGCTGGCCAGGCGCGCGGTGGCGATCTGGCCGCTGCGCAGGTCGGGTCGGGCGGCGACCTCGATCTCGACGGTCACCGCCCCGGTGCGGGCGTCGGCCGACTGGCCCACGCGGGTGACGCGTCCGGCCAGGACCTGGCCGGGCAGGGCGTCCACCGTCACCTCGACCGGCGTCCCGACGCTCACCCCCGCCACCTCGCGGTCGGGCAGGGGCACGCGCAGCACCAGCGGGCTGTTGAGGTCGGCGACGGTGACCACGGCCTGGCCGGGCTGGACCACCTCGCCGGCCTGGGCCTTGCGCTCCAGCACCACGCCGGACGCCGGCGAGACCAGCTGGGCCCAGCGCCGGTCGAAGGCGGCGGAATTGTAGGCGGCGGCGGCCGAGCGCACGGCGCTCTCGGCGTCGTCGACCCGCACCTTGGCCACGTAACCCTTGGCGTAGAGGGTCTTGGCGCGCTCCAGATCGCGACGGGCCTTGTCGAGGTCGGACGACGAGGCCTGCTGGCGGGCGTCGACGGCGGCGGGGTCGATGCTGGCCAGCACCTGGCCGGCCCGGACCGGGTCGCCGGCCTCGACCCCGACCTTGGTCAGCACCCCGGCGATGCGGAACGACAGCGCCATCTCGCGGCGGCGCTCCAGGGTCCCGGTGGCGGTGACCCCGCCGCTGGCGCGCGGGGCGCCGACGGCGACGGCCTCCACCGCCTGGGGCGGCGGCGGGGCGGCGGGGGTCTTGGCGGGACCGCAGGCGGCGAGGAGGGCGCTTG
This sequence comes from Caulobacter sp. CCG-8, assembly GCF_037402475.1. Lineage (NCBI taxonomy): Bacteria > Pseudomonadati > Pseudomonadota > Alphaproteobacteria > Caulobacterales > Caulobacteraceae > Caulobacter > Caulobacter sp. CCG-8. The sequence continues at coordinate 119,383 of NZ_JBBEUD010000008.1, read as the reverse complement.
CGAGGAGGATGATCGTGACGCCCGACCCCAACCCTTCCGCCGTCATCCCGGGCCTTGTGCCCGGGACCCCTCTATCCGCCGCAGGTGCGGGAGGGGCGGTTCGCTGGCGCGCCATGGGCGCTTCACGTGCGAGCTGAATCAGGGGGCCCGGGCACAAGGCCCGGGATGACGGCTGAGAGGGGGCGGGTTTCGCGGTCTTGGCGTTCGCGCGTCTTTCCATCCGTCCACGCACAGCCCAACCCCTCGACTATCGATCAGCGATAAGTTATCAGTGATAGATTATCGCTTCTTGTCAAGCCGCCTCGGGCCTGGGAAAGGCTGAAACACGATGAAGTCGCCCCAGGTCCGATCGCCGCGTAAACCCAAGGGCCAGGGGGCCGAGCGCCGCGAGGAGATCCTCGACGCGGCCCTGCGGCTGTTCAGCGCCAAGGACGTGCACGCGGTCTCGACCCGGCAGATCGCCGAGGCGGCGGGGATCAGCCAGCCGGCGCTCTACGCCTATTTCGCCACCAAGGACGACCTGATCGCCGAGCTGTGCGTGCGGGCCTTCGCCAAGCTCAAGGCGCGGATGGACGACGGCAGGTCGCGCTGGACGCCGACGCCCGAAATGTTCGACCGGGCGATGATGACCTATATCGACTTCGCCCTCAGCGAGCCCGACGCCTACCGCGTGGCCTTCATGGTCGAGAAGGGCCCCGAGGGCGCGTTCCACGCCCGCACCGGCGGGCGGCCGATGGCGGCGGGCATGGAGGCCTTCCAGGGCTTCGTGGCCATGATCGCCGACCTGCACGCCGCCGGCCTGACCCGCGACGACGACCCCCTGCGCCTGACCCAGACCCTGTGGGCCGGCCTGCACGGCCTGGTCTCGCTGCTGATCGCCCGCTCCGAGTTCCCGTGGGTCGAGCGCGAGGCCCTGATCGCCGGCCACATCGCCATGCTGCGGCGCGGGGCGCTGAAGGGGTGATTTCCGGGGGCACACCCCTTATATCCGCCGTTCCCCATCCCGAACGCCGGAACACCCCCATGGCCAAGCTGCAGCCCCTCGAAACCTTCAGCCTGCAGGAAACCGAGGACGGCTACCGCCTGCTGGTCTCGGCCGTCGGCGGCGAGGCGCTCTACGTCTCGATCACGCCCGACCAGATGGACGACATCATCGAGAGCCTGGAAGCGGCCATGGGCGGGGAAGAGGAAGAGGGCGCCGAGGAAGACGAGGCGTTCTAGCTCCGCCCCCTACGGGGGCGGACAGGCGACGAAGTCGCCAGGTGGGGGCAAGTGGGTGAGCCACGATCCCCGTCCGTCGCCGCGGCGGCGAACACTTGCCCCCTACGGGTCGCTTCGCGACCGTCTTCCCCCGCAGGGGGAAGAGCGCTCCGCCCCCTCACTCCCCCTGCGTCAGCACCTGGCCGTTGATCAGCTGCTGGCCCAGCATCTTCACCACCTCGGGGCTCTGGGCGAACTTGCCGTGGTTGAGGCTGTCGCCGGCCTTCAGCTTGGTCAGGTCGATGACGGTGATGTTGCCGTTGGCCTCCAGCTTCGAGCGGAAGGGCTCGCGGCTGGGGTCGATGGCGCCCAGGCGCAGCAGGTTGCCCGACAGCAGGCGCGAGACCATCAGGGCCCGGTCGTCGCGCGAGACGAAGATGGTGATGTGCGGCGGGTTCGGGCCCAGGGCCTGCACCTGGTGGGCGAACACCTGCGGGTCGATGTCGGGCGAGGCGAGCACCACGTTGTTGATCTTGGCCGGCAGGCCGCCGCGGCGGATGGCCAGCTGGCGCAGGGCCTCCATGGTCAGGTAGGTGCCCATAGAGTGGGCCACCACGGTCATCTCCTTGACCGCCGGGGCGTCGGCCGCCTTGGTCAGGGCCTCCTCCAGGGCGTCGCGCGAATAGATCGCGCTGTCGCGGTCGTACTGGTAGTCCAGCAGCTTGCCGCGCGAGGGCCAGGTGAACAGCAGCGGCGCGGCGTCGGCCTGGGAGTCGGCCACGAACTGGGCGTAGCGGTAGACGGCGCTCTCGAACCGCGTGTTGAAGCCGTGCACGAACACCAACAGCCGCGCGTGCTCGCCGCCCATGCGGTTGAACCAGGCCAGGGTGTTGGCCTTGTCGGACGGGGCCAGGCTGACGGTGGTGAACTCGGTGGCCGGGTCGGGCGGCTCGTGCTTGGGCCACTCGACGGCCCCGATCCTGTGGCTGGGCGGCACGGAGACCACGATCTCGGCGGCCGAGGCGCTGGTGTCGCGCTCGCCGCCGTAGATCACCCCGGGCGCGGGCGAGGCCGCGCGGGTGGTGACCACCAGCATGTCGATATGGCGCGCGCCGGGCGCCGCGGGCGCGGCGGTCGGCAGCAGGAAACCCTTGGGCGTGCTTCCGCAGGCGGCCAGGACGAACGCGGCGGCCAGTGCGGCGGTGAGGCGGCGGACGGCCACGGGCGGGCTCCCAAGCGGAAGGCGCATCGTGGCAAAGTCCGCTGGACCGTAAATCAGGCGATCTACCGACGCTGGACGGGGATCGGGGTGAGTCGCGCATTATCAAACCGCCCGGGATGACGGTGCTAATAGGGTTTTGATCGTCGCAGACAGCGCTCGTTCCCTGCTAGACACCGCCCCATGTCCCGCTTCACCGCGTCCGCCGGCCTGCGCGCCGCCTTGCCCTATCTGTGCCTGGTCGGCGCGATGGTGTCGCTGTGCGCGGGCACCTCGTTCGCCAAGACGCTGTTCCCGCTGGTCGGCGCTCAGGGGACCAGCGCCTATCGCGTGGGTTTCTCGGCCCTGATCCTGTGCCTGATCTGGCGGCCCTGGCGCATGCCGATGACCCGCGGGGACCTGCTGGCCGTCGTCCGCTACGGGGCGGTGATGGGCGTGATGAACCTGTGCTTCTACATGGCCATCCGCACCATCCCGCTGGGCCTGGCCATCGCTATCGAGTTCACCGGACCGCTCAGCCTGGCGATGATCCACGCGCGCAAGCCGATCCATTTCCTGTGGATCGCCCTGGCCGTCGCGGGCCTGGGCCTGCTGCTGCCGCTGGGCGACGTCAGCCTGAACCTCGACCTGGTCGGGGTGGGCTTCGCGGCGGCGGCGGGGGTGTGCTGGGCGCTGTACATCGTGGCCGGCCAGCGGACCGGGCACCTGCACGGCGGCCGCTCGGTGGCCCTGGGGATGGCCACGGCCGCCCTGGTGGTGGCGCCGTTCGGCCTGGTCGCGGCCGGGGCGGCCCTGCTCAGCCCGCTCGCCCTGGGCCTGGGCCTGGTGGTGGCGGTGGTGTCCAGCGCCATCCCCTATTCGCTGGAGATGGTCGCCCTGCGCGGCATCTCCAAGCGCAGCTTCGGGGTGATGCTGAGCCTGGAGCCGGCGGTGGGCGCCCTGGCGGGCCTGCTGGTGCTGGGCGAGCACCTGGTCGGCCGCCAATGGCTGGCCATCGCCTTCGTCATCGCCGCCTCGGTGGGGACGGTGGTGACGGACCCGTCGCGCAAGCAGGCCGAGGCGCCGCTGCACGATTAGCAACCGGGGACATGCCCTCGCGGCGTGTCCCCAAGTCTTGGCGCGGCGCTTGCGGTTGGGGACACGCCGCAAGGGCATGTCCCCGGTCTGTCATTCCGCCGCGTAGACCACCGGGTGCACGTGCGCCCAAAGGTGCGCGCGATAGGTGTCGAAGCACTGCTCGCCGCAGATCAGGCGCATGACCGCGCCCTCGGCGATGAAGCGGGCGCAGTCGGGGAATTCGCTGACCAGGGGATGCAGGGCCTCGGCGTTCCAGGCCTTGGAATGCTCGATGTCCAGCTGGGCGTGCAGGGCGAAATACTTGCGGGCCGAGGGCGAGACGCCCAGGCGCTTGAGGCCGGCGTCGACGCAGGCCACGCGGCCGGGCGCCGTCAGCTCGACCACGCCCAGGGCGCCGATCGATTGGTAGGTGTAGCGCCGCGTCGTGGCGAAGGCGGTCATGGTGTTGGCCAGGGCCAGCGACTGCCACAGGGTGGAATCGATGGTCGGGGTCAGGCCCAAGACCTGCGTCGTGCGGGTCAGCATCGGGCCGTGCATGCCGGCGGCCGCGCCGCGGCCCATCTCGTCCCAGTAGTTGCGGGCCAGCTCCAGCTTGGCGCGGTCGCTGACCTTGACCTGGGTCATGGCCACCAGGTCGTCGAAGCCGGCCTCGCCGGCCGCCTCCTGGGTCAGGAACCACTGCAGGTCCGGAAGGCTGGCCGCGCCTTCGAGCCAGTCGAACAGCGGGTCGTCCTGGCCGGGCCCGGTCTCCTGCAGCTGTTCGAACCAGGCCACGAAGTCGTCGGCGTTGGTCGGCACGCCGCTGACCAGCGGCAGGATGTGGTCGCGGAACTGCTCGACATACTCGCCCTCGATCCGCTTCATCCGGGCGTCGTCGGACAGCTCGGCCCGCCAGTCGGGATCGGGCGTGCCGACCGCCAGGCGGCGGTGGTTCCAGTGGGCCAGACCCCGGTGCAGGGCTTCGGCGTCGGGGAATTCCGGGGTGAAGGCGCCGATGCGCGCCAGTCGTTCGCCACCAAACACGGCGTGCTCCTGTGGGGTCTCTTTACGGAAATCGCGGACGGAAAAGGCCGCCCCGGGAAGGGGGCGGCCTCGTCGTTTGATCGCGGGATCAGCGTTGGCCGGTGTTGCCCGGCTCGATGGCGCCGGTGTCGACGCCGCCTTCCAGGCCTTCGTCCAGGCCTTCGACGCGCGTGCCCTCGACGCCTTCGTTCAGGCCGTCGTCACGGCGCTGGCCCTGCTGGTTCTGCTGGCCCGGCGCGTTGCGCGCGGCGTCGTCCTGCTGCTGCTGCGGGGTACGGGTCTCGCCCTGCTGGTTCTGCTGGTCGGCCTGCCGGCGTTGGTCGTCGGACGGTTGCTGCTGCAGGTTCTCGCGGTTGTCTTGCTCGCCCATGGTCGTGGTTCCCTGATCGCGCCGGAGGCTTCCGGCGGGGAGATCAACGGGGCCCGGCGGCGGGTGTTCCTAAGTCGAGAAATCGACGAAAAGCCGTGCATCGGCGCTTATTCGATCCGTATGCTGATCTTTATAACTCCCTTATGCCCGGCCCGGGAATCCGCATGGAGCCCTTATGCCCCGTGGGCGTAGGCCGTCGCTCCTTTCGACGGACTCCGGAGCCGATGGCCCATACATCCCCCGAACCGGCCGAGCCGGTCGCCCGCGCGGCCCGGTTCGGCGCCCTGTGGCTCGGCGCCCTGGGGGTGGTGTTCGGCGACATCGGCACCAGCCCGCTCTATTCGATGCGCGAGGCCCTGGCCCACGCCGGGGCGGTCGACCCGCGCCTGGCGGTGTTCGGCGTGGTCTCGCTGGTGTTCTGGGCCCTGACCCTGGTGGTCACGCTCAAATACGTCGTCATCGTCATGCGGGCCGACAACGGCGGCGAGGGCGGCACCCTGGCCCTGATGGCCCTGGCCCAACGGGCCCTGAAGAAGCGCTCGGCCTGGCTGATGCTGCTGGGCGTGGCGGGGGCGGCCCTGTTCTACGGCGACGGCCTGATCACCCCGGCGATCTCGGTGCTGTCGGCGGTGGAGGGCCTGACGACCGCCCCGGTGATCGGCCCGCACTTCGCCCCGTTCGTCCTGCCCCTGGCCGCCGCCATCCTGCTGGGCCTGTTCGCCGTGCAGATGCGCGGCACCGAGACCATGGGCAAGTTCTTCGGGCCGATCATGCTGGTCTGGTTCCTGACCCTGGCCGCCCTGGGCCTGCCGCACGTGCTGGCCCGCCCCGAGATCCTGGCCGCCCTGAACCCGATGCACGCCGTCCGCCTGCTGGTCGCCGACGGCCCTCTGGGCGTGACCATCCTGGGCAGCGTCTTCCTGTGCGTGACCGGGGCCGAGGCGCTGTACGCCGACATGGGCCACTTCGGCAAAGCCCCCATCCGCCTGGGCTGGCTGACCGTGGCCCTGCCGTGCCTGATGCTGAACTATCTGGGCCAGGGCGCCCTGTGCCTGGCCGACCCCAAGGCCATGGCCAACCCGTTCTTCGGCCTGATCCCCGACGCCTTCTACTGGCCGGTCATCATCCTCACGACCCTGGCCACCATCATCGCCAGCCAGGCGGTGATCACCGGCGCCTTCTCGGTCACCCAGCAGGCGGTGCAGCTGGGCCTGCTGCCGCGGATCAACATCAAGCGGACCAGCGAGACGGTGGCCGGCCAGATCTTCGTGCCGCCGATCAACGTCGCCCTGGCCGCCGGGGTGCTGTTCCTGCTGTTCATGTTCCGCACCTCGTCGAACATGGCCTCGGCCTACGGGGTGGCGGTGACCACGACCATGGTGGTGACCGTGGTCCTGCTGGCGGTGGTGATGCGCGGCTACTGGAAGTGGCCGCTGTGGGCCTGCGCCCTGCTGCTGGCCCCGTTCCTGGCCCTGGACCTGGTGTTCATGGGCGCCAACGTCCTGAAGATCGCCGACGGCGGCTGGGTGCCGCTGGTGGTGGCCGCCGCCATCGTCGTGGTCATGTGGACCTGGCGCGAGGGCGCCGACATCGTCCACGCCAAGGCCCACCGCGACAACATCCCCCTGGCCGACCTGATCTCCACCCTGGAGGCGCGGCCGCCGCACCGCGTGCCGGGCACGGCGATCTTCCTGACCGCCGACGCCGAGGTCGCGCCCACGGCCCTGCTGCACAATCTCAAGCACAACAAGATCCTGCACGCCGACAACATCGTCATGAGCGTGGTCACCGCCGACCGGCCGCGCGTGGACGAGAAGGACCGGATCGAGATCGCGCCGCTCGGCCCCGGCTTCAAGCGGGTGACCGTGCGCTACGGCTTCATGGAGACCCCGCACATCCCCCGCGCCCTGGGCAGCTGCCGCCGCCGGGGCCTGGCCTTCGACCTGATGTCGACCTCGTTCTTCGTGGGCCGCCGCACGGTGATCGCCTCGCCGCACGAGGGCATGCCGCTGTGGCGCGACAAGCTGTTCATCTGGATGGTCAAGAACGCCGCCGACCCGGTCGACTTCTTCCACATCCCGGCGGGCCGGGTGGTGGAGATGGGCTCGCAGGTGGTGGTGTAGGGCGTGTTCGAACCCTCTGGCGAAGCGTCGCCATAACGGCTAGGCCTTCCCTGGGGTTGAGTTCAGCGTTCCGGGGGCGTCTTGAGGAAAATCGCGGGCATGGCGGGCGCGTTGGCGTTCGCCGTCATCGCCACGGGCGGCGCCCGGGCGGAGGAGGCCGTTCGGGCGGCCCCCAAGGTCGATCACGCGTCCCTGACGCCCGACCCCAGCATCACGCGCGGGACCCTGCCGAACGGCGTGCGCTACCTGATCATGCGCAACGCCGCGCCCAAGGGCGCGGTCTCGCTGCGGTTCGCGATCGACGTGGGCAGCTACGAGGAGGCCGATCCCGAGCGCGGCCTGGCCCACTTCATCGAGCACATGGCCTTCCGCTCGACGCGCGGCTTCCCGAACGGCGCGACCGACAAGGTCTTCGCGCCCTGGGGCGTGGCGTTCGGGCGCGACCAGAACGCCGCCACGACGATCTTCTCGACGACTTACCAGCTGGACATGCCCGCGCCCGACCCGGCGCAGTTGAAGACCGGCTTCGGCTGGCTGCGCGACGTGGCCGACGGCGTGATCTTCTCCGACGAGGCGGTGAACCTCGAGCGCGGCGTGGTGATCGCCGAGATGGAGTCCCGCAGCAATCCGCTGCTGACCGCCCAGGAGACCGCCGCCAAGTTCCAGGGCGCCGGCCAGCGGTCGGCCGAACGCTCGCCGATCGGCACGCTGGAGACGGTCCAGGCCGCCCGAGCGGCCGACCTCAAGCGCTTCTACGACACCTGGTACCGCCCCGAGCACGCCGTGGTGACCGTGGTCGGCGACATGCCGGTCGAGGACATGCGGTCGATGGTCGAGAGCGCCTTCTCCAGCTGGACGGGGCGCGGCCCCAAGCCGGTGCGGGCCAAGATCGTGCAGCCGCCGCCCGGCCGGGTCCAGGACGCGCTGTCCGTGGCCGGCGAGAGCCTGCCCACCGTGCTCAGCGCCTGCCGGGTGCGCCCCGGCGACCCCGTCGCCAAGGACGACGTCGCGCGCCTGCGCGTCCGGACGCGCAGCCAGGTCTGGCAGGCGATCCTGAACCAGAGGCTGGCCCAGAAGGCCGCGGCCAACGAGGACCACCTGCTGGGCGCCATGGCCCTGTCGACCGAGGTGCGGGACATGGGGATCGCCTGCCTGATCGTCATGCCCACGGGCGACGGCTGGGCCGAGGCCCTGCGGGCCGGGGAAGCCGAGATCAACCGGTTCGCCAAGGACGGCCCCACCGAGCTGGAGGTGGAGAAAGCGGTCGAGATCGCCCGCGCCCGCCTGCGCGGCGGCGTGGTGGGCGTGGGGTCGCGCAAGTCGTCCAACCTGGCCGACGACATCGTCGCCAAGGCCCTGGTCGGCGACGTGGCGACCAGCCCCGCCGACGCCATCTACGCCTACGACCTGGCGGTGGAGGACATGACGCCCGACGAGGTCAAGGCCAGCTTCGCGGCCGACTGGACGGGCTCGGAGCCCCTGCTGTTCATGACGGGCGCCAAGCCGGCCTCGCGCGAGGCGCTGTTGGCCGCCTGGACCCGCGGCGCCGGCGAGACGCCGCAGGCGCGCTACGCCGACCGCGCCGCCCTGACCTGGGGCTATACGAGCTTCGGCAAGCCGGGGAAGGTGATCAAGCGGGAGGCGGTGGCCGATCCCGGCTTCACCCGCCTGCGCTTCGCCAACGGGCTGGTCCTGGATTTCAAGCAGACCAAGCTGGAGCCCAACAAGGTCGAGGTCCGCCTCAACTTCGGCGCCGGCCGGCGCGAGGTCGACGACAGCCAGTATGCCGCCGCCGAACTGGGCTCGGCGGTGGTGATCGCCGGCGGACTGGGCAAGCACAGCTTCGAGGACATCCAGACGATGTTCGAGACCCGGGCCGCCTGGGCCTTCCAGCTGGGCATGGGTCCCAAGGGCTTCTCGATGCGCAACACGACCTTCACCAGCGGGGTCGACGACCAGCTGCAGGTCATGGCCGCCTACATGTCGGACCCCGGGTTCCGGCCGTCGCTGGACGCGCGGCTGCCGACGGCCATCGACATGATGTACCGGACCTACCTGACCCAGCCGGAGGCCGCGGTGAACATGGCGGTCGCGCGCAAGATCGCGCCGGACTGGCCCGGCAACGCCCCGTCGCGCGAGGAGATGGCGCGGATCCGGTCGGCCGACTTCGAGCGCGTGTTCAAGCCGATCCTGACGACCGCGCCGGTCGAACTGACGATCGTCGGCGACATCGACGAGGCCACGGCGATCGCGGCGGTCTCGACCACCTTCGGCGCCCTGCCGGCGCGGTCGCCCGCGCCGCGCGACCGGGTCCAGCCCCAGTTCATGCGCTACCCCGACGCGCCGGTCCCGCCGATCCACGTCACGCACGAAGGCCAGCGGGACAAGGCCGCCGCCCAGTTGCTCTGGCCGCTCTACGTCTCGACGCCGGAGCGCCGGCCCGAGGAGTATTCGCTCAAGCTGCTGGCGGCGGTGTTCGACACGGCGCTGCGCCGGCGCATCCGCGAGGAGCTGGGCAAGACCTACGCGCCCCAGGTCTTCACCCTGGGTCCCGATTTCGGCGACCAGGGCGTGCTGCAGGTCAATATCGACGCCGCCCCCAAGGACATCGACGCGCTGGTGGAGGAGGCCGGCAAGGTCGCCGCCCAACTCCGGGCCGGCGAGATCACGCCCCAGATGCTGGAGGACGCGCGCCAGCCGATCATGGCCGCCGCCCGCGCCCGGCGCGACACCAACGCCTGGTGGGCCGGGGCGATGGCCGGCTCGAACCAGGATCCGGCGATCCTCGAGGAGGCGCTGAGCTACGAGCCGCTGATGTCGGCGGTGAGCCTGCAGGACGTGCGGGCGGCGGCGGCCAAATGGCTGGCCCGCGACCCGATCGTCGGCGTGGCCTATCCCGCGGGCTGGACGAAGTGAGCAGAACCATGAACCGTCCCGTCCGCCTGCCGTCCCTGGTCCTCGCCCTGCTGGCGACGGCCGCCTCGGTCCCCAGCCTGGCCGCCACGGCGCCGGCTTCCGACCCCCTGGCCGCGTGCCTGGCCGGCGAGGCCTTCCCGCACAAGGGCGACCGCAAGAAGGTCGTCGACGATTGCGACAAGGCGATCGAGGCGGGCGTGGCCGATCCGGCGCAGCGCGCCAAGGTCCTGACCATCCGCAGCCAGGCCAAGTGGCGGCTGGACCTCAACGCCGAGGCCGAGAAGGACGCCGAGGCCGCCCTCAAGCTGGCGCCCGGCGACGCCGGGGCCCTGGTCGCGCGCGGCGCGGCCCGCATGGACCAGGACCGGGCCGACGAGGCGATCGCCGACTTCGACGCCGCCCTCAAGGTCCAGCCCCGCAACGCCGCGGCCCTGCTGTACCGGGGCCGCGTGCGCCAGTGGTTCAAGGACGACCGCGCCGGCGCCAAGGCCGACTACGACGCGGCCCTGGCGGTCGATCCCAAGTCGGTCCGCACCTATGTGCAGCGCGCCGACCTGACGATGGACGACGATCCGGCGGCCTCGGAGCGCGACCTGCGGTCGGCCCTGGCCTTGTCGCCCGGCGACGTGGACATCCTGCTGCCGCTGGGCCTGGCGATCGAATACCAGAAGCGCACGGCGGAGGCGCTGAAGGCCTACGGCGTGGCGGCGGCGGCCGACCCGGCCGACGCCCGGGCCCTGACCTACCGGTCGCTGCTCGAGCTGGGCTCGGACAAGGCCGCGGCCCTGCGCGACGCGGAGGCGGCCATCCGGGTGGAGCCCAAGCTGGCGCGGGCCCGCTACGTCCAGGGCCGGGCCCTGGAAGCGCTGGAGCGGCCCGACGAGGCCCTCGCCGCCTACCGCGAGACGGTGAAGCTGGACGAGGACTATCTGGACGCCTGGGTCGCCGTGGCGTTCCTCGAGCGCAAGGCCGAACGCTACGACGCGGCCCTGGCGGCGGCCGACGCCGGCCTCAAGCGTGCGTCGAAGAACACCGACCTGCTGTTCGAGCGCGCCATGATCCTGGGCGCCCGGGACGAAACGACCCGGGCCATAGAGGCCTACGGCGTCGTCATCGCCGCCCTGCCGAAGAGCGCCGCGGCCTACTACAATCGCGGCCAGCAGCTGTCCAAGAAGAGCGAGCACGAGGCGGCCCTCGCGGATTTTCGCAAGGCCGCCGAGCTGGACCCCAAAGACCTGGACGCCCTGATCAATATCGGCATCGAGCTGGGCAACCTGAACCAGGGCGATGCGGAGCTGAAGACCTACGACCAGGTCCTGGCCATCGATCCCGCCAACATCGCCGCCAAGGTCAACAAGGCCATCGTCTACGCCGATCGCGAGGACTGGCCGGCGGCGGTCGCGGCCTACCGCCTGGCGACCCAGGCGGCGCCGAAACGCGCGGACCTGCAGATCTCGTTGGGCGACGCCCTGGTGAACCAGGGCCAGTACGACGAGGCCAAGCGCGCCTACGACCAGGCCGTGAAGCTGGACGCCAAGGACGCCGGTGCCTGGCGCTCCCGCGCCCGGTTGCTGCGCCGAATGGGCCGCCTGCGGGAGTCCATCGCCGACTACGGCCGCGCCGTGGCCCTGGCGCCGGACGACGCCGACCTGCTGGTCGCCCGGGCCCAGGTGCTGTCCCTCGACGACCAGGAGGCCGCCGGCATGGCCGACCTGGACGCGGCGGTGAAGCTGGCCCCCAAGTCGGCCTTCGTCCTGAACAACCGCGCCCTTGCCCACGCCCGGGCCGAACGCTACGCCGCCGCCCTGGCCGACTACGACCAGGCGATCGTCGTCCAGCCCGACTACGAGCCGGCCTACTACAACCGCGCCGACGTGTTCATCGATCAGAGCCGCTACGACCGGGCCATCCGCGACCTGAACGCCTCGCTGCGCCTGTCGCCGAACGACAGCATGACCCTGGCCCGCAAGGGCCGGGTCTACTGGCTGGTGAAGGACTACCGCCGCGCGCTCGAGGAGCTGGACGCGGCCCTGGCGGCCGATCCGGAATACGCCGACGCCCTGCGCTGGCGCGCGGACGTCAAGGACGAGGGCCCCGGCGCCAAGTCGGACCGGGAGACGGCCGACCGCCTGGACAAGGCCAGCTAGCCCGCCAGCGCTTCCTTCTTCTCCTCCAGGGCCAGCCAGTCCTCCTCGGCCGTGGCCAGGTCGGCGCGGGCCTTGTCGAGGGCCTTCATCAGCTTGTCGAAGCCCGCGGGGTCCTTGGCGTAGAGGTCGGGGTCGTGGAGCTTGGCTTCCAGGTCGCCGATGATCGTGGGCGAGGCGGCGATCAGGGCCTCGCATTCCTCGAGGCGCCGCTGGTCCTTGTAGGACAGCTTGACGGTCTTCTTCGGCGGCGGCGGGGCCGACGGGGTGACGATGGCCTTGTGCGAGCCCGTGCCCGTGGCGAAGTCGCCGGCCGCGCCGCGCGCGCCCTTGAAGAAGTCCGGGGCCTGGTCGATCAGGTCGCTCCAGCCGCCGGGCGTCTCCAGCACCTTGCCGTGGCCGTTCATGGCGATGGTCGAGGTGGCCAGGCGGTCGATGAAGTCGCGGTCGTGGCTGACCAGGATGAGGGTTCCCTCGAAGTCGGCCAGCACCTCTTCCAGCAGGTCCAGGGTGTCCATGTCCAGGTCGTTGGTCGGCTCGTCCAGGACCATCAGGTTGGTCGGGGTGGCCAGGGCCCGAGCCAGCAGCAGGCGGTTGCGTTCCCCCCCCGACAGGCTGGTGACCGGCTGGCGCAGCTGGGCCTCGGTGAACAGGAACTCCTTGGCGTAGCCGGCCACGTGCTTGGGCTGGCCGCGCACCAGGATCGAGTCGCCGCCGCCGGGGGTCAGGAAGTCCCACAGCGTCATCTTCTCCGACAGCGCCATGCGGTTCTGGTCGACGTAGGAGATCTCGAGATTGGTGCCCAGGGTGATGGTCCCGCTGTCGATCGGGATCTCGCCCAGCAGCATGCGCACCAGGGTGGTCTTGCCCGCCCCGTTGGGACCGACCAGGGCCACGCGGTCGCCGCGCAGGATGCGGGTCGAGAAGTCCTGGACGATCACCCGTTCGCCGAAGGTCTTGGTGACGTGCTTGGCCTCGACCACCTTCTTGCCGGACGTGCCCGAGCTCTCGACGGCCAGGGTCATGCTGCCGCGCTTGTCGGCCTGCAGGTCGCGCTTCTGGGCGCGCAGGTCCATCAGCGCCCGGCGGCGGCCCTCGTTGCGGGCCCGGCGGCCCTGGACGCCGCGCGCCAGCCAAGCGTTCTCGCGCTCCAGCTGCTTGTTCAGGCGCCGCTCCTCGTCGGCCTCGGCGGCCAGCACCTGCTCGCTCCAGACCTCGAACTCGTGGAAGCCCTTGTCCAGGCGGCGCACCTTGCGGTGCTCCAGCCAGAAGGTGCGCTGGGTGACCCGGTTCAGGAAGGCGCGGTCGTGGCTGACGATCAGGGCCGCGCACTTGGAATTGGCCAGCTCCTCTTCCAGCGTCTGGATGGCGAAGATGTCCAGGTGGTTGGTCGGCTCGTCCAGCAGCAGCACGTCGGGCTGCTCGGCGAAGGCGCGGGCAAGGGCGGCGCGGCGACGCTCGCCGCCCGACAGGCCCACCGTGCTCTTGGCGTAGTCCAGGCCGAAGTCGGCCAGGGTGGCGTGGGCCTCGTAGTCCTCGGCGCCGCCGGCCGTGCAGTAGTCCAGCAGGGTCTCGCCGGTGATGTCCGGTTCCTGGCTGACATAGACGATCTTGGCGCCGGGCTGGGCCGCGCGCTCGCCGCTGTCGGCCTCGATGCCCTGGGCGGCCAGGATCTTCAGCAGGGTCGACTTGCCCGCCCCGTTGCGCCCGACCAGGCAGGCGCGCACCCGCGGCTCCAGCGCCAGGTCCACCCCGTCGAACAGCGGCTTGGCCCCATCGGCGAGGCGGACGTCCTTGAGGGCCAGGACAGGGGCGCGAGTCGGGGAAGCCATGATCGAGAGGGTCTAACTGTCGGACGGGAAGGGGAGGAGATGGGGGCGTATAGCAGGCGGGGCGAGGGGGCGGTGGGATTTATTGGGGCTTGCCCCGGCGGGCGAAACTAGCGCTACCTTGGCGAGCATGACCGACACCGCCGAACCCATCGCCAAACCCTATCGCGTCCACATGGTCGCCGCCGTCGCGGTGGCCGGTCTGCTCTGGCTCGCCGACGGACGGTTGTGGCCCTCGGTCGTGGACCGCCTGGGCGGCTTCTTCTGGCTGTTCCTCCTGCTGCAGCTCGTGCCGAACGCCTGGCTCTCGAAGTCGCGGCTGGGGCGGGTCGTGGCCGTGCTGCTCTACGGCGCGTTCTTCTGGATCGTCGGCGAAGGGCTCAGCGCGCGGGCCGCCGAGAGCAGCGGGGCGCGCAACCTGATCCTGCTGGGCGGGGGCTGCATCCTGGCGGTGATCGCCGCCAACGCGATCTGGGACCGGGCGCCGCGGGCCTGGCGCGCCCGGATGGCGGCCTCGCGGATCACCTACGGCGTCGGCTCCTGCGTGCTGCTGGTCCTGGGCGGCGGCCTGGTCTGGACCGTGATCGGCGCGGTCGACCCAGGCGTCGGCGCGGGCGCGCGGATCGGCCTGACCACCCTGTTCCTGGCCATGGCCGGCGGCCTGGTCCTGGCCCTCTGGCGGCTGGAGGGCTGGGCCCGCACCTTCGCCTGCTGGACGGTGGTTTCCCTGGCCTGGATCGGGATCATGACCGGCCTGGCCGCGGGCGCCGCCCCGTCCGGGATCGACCTCGGCGGCTGGCTGTTCGCGCTCCTCCCGCCCCTGATCGTCGGCGCGGTGCTGCTGGCCTACTACCGGATCAACAGGGCCTACAGGGTCTGACGGGGACGCACACTCACGGCAAGGCCTTGGCCGGTCTGGCTGGGGCCGTGGAGTGAGTGTGTGTCCCCTGTGTCGCCCGCTGCCAGGCCGCTGATCCCAAGGGGCGGCCTGTCCGCGTGGCGCCGCGCACCAGATCGTATCCTTCTTCGGGAGCGTCGAGATCGAAGAAGGTCGCCATCTCCGCGCCCAGGAGTTCGGCCAGCGGTTCGGGCGTCAGCAGGGGATCGGCCTCGCCGGTCAGGTGCGCCCGCACGCTGGACCAGGGCCAGTCGGCGGCCCGTTTGGTCAAGCCCGCGCGCACGGGGTTGAGGCCTACATAGCGAGCGCAAAGCCGAAGGTATGGCTCGTCCATCGGAAACGAGGCGAACCGGCCTTGCCAGAGGTAGCCCGACCAACCTTCGCGGCGATTGATATGACGCGCGTAGCGGACGTGAGCCGCGCCGATCGCGCGCGCCAGGCTCGCCTCGTCGGGAGGCGTCGCGATCAGGTGGACGTGGTTGGGCATCAGGCAATAGGCCCAGACCTGGACCCCGGCCTCGGCGAAGACGCCGGCTGCGATGCGTAGATAGGTCGCGTAGTCGTCTACGCTGAAGAAGGTCGACTGCCGTCGATTGCCGCGCTGGGTCACATGATGCGGAACGCCCGGGAACACCACGCGCGCCGTTCTGGGCATCGATGCGATCTCCCCCGAAGATGATAAATTATGTTCTCTATTTGTTCTATTGTCAAGTGAGGCGGTGGGCGAAGGTGGGGACACACACTCACGGCACGGCCTCAGCCAGTCCGGCAGAGACTTGAGAGTGAGTGTGTGTCCCCTGTGTCGTCCCCAACGAAAAAGGGGCCGCCCTCGCGGGCGGCCCCTCCTCTCATCGGGGGCGAACTGATGCCCCCGTACGCGAGATCCTAGTACTTCAGGCGGACGCCCACCCGGAAGTAGCGGCCCACGATGCCCGACTGCGAGTAGGTCGGGTTCCAGTTCACGCCGGCGTAGTTGGCCGGGTTGAACATCGGGCCGGTGTCGAACAGGTTCATCACGTCGGCGTAGACGGTGGCCTTCTCGTTCACGTCGTAGGCGCCCGTCAGGTCGACGGTCGTGAACGACTTGACGCGGCAGTTGAAGGCGGCGTCGCCGTAGAGGCAGCCCTCGGTGTAGCTGTCGTCTTCCTCGCGCATGCCGCTGACGTAGCTCATCACGCCCGTCACGTGGATCGGGCCACGCTCGAAGGTGTTGGTCCACGACAGGCGGTTCTTGGGGGTGCCGGCGCCCGACGACAGCACGTACGGCGCTTCCTTGCCGACGTAGTTATACGTCGTGCCGTCCTGCGTGTACTTGTAGTCGAAGATGGTCGTGGCATCGAGGTTGCTGGTCCACTTCACGTCGGCCGGCAGGTAGAACGTGGCTTGGACGTTCAGGTCCAGGCCGCTGGTCACCAGCGAGTCGGCGTTGATGTAGGGCGAGCTGACCGACAGCACGCGCGGCAGGGCCGTCGGGTGTTCCGGGTCGATCGCGTCCGGCGTGACGATGTAGCCGGCCGGGATGGCCTCGCCCGCGTAGTACGCGGCCAGGGCGACGCCGGCGCTGGCCTGGGCGATCACGTCGGTCTTCTTGATGTGGTAGTAGTCCAGCGAGATGCTGAAGCTGCGGGTCGGAGCCCACACGGCGCCCAGGGTGTAGCTGGTCGACTTTTCCGGATCCAAGTCCGGGTTGGCCGTGGTGATCGACGAGAGCGAGTAGTCCTTGATGTACTCGTTGTTGCCGTGCGAGTCGCGGAAGGCCGCGTACTTGTCCGCCTTGAACGAGAACGTCGTGAAGCCCTGGCTGGCCGAGTTGCCGGCTTCCGAGAACGACGGCGCGCGGAAGCCCTTCGAGATCGTGCCGCGCAGGGCGACCGTCTTGATGGGGGTGAACTTCACGCCGATCTTCGGCGAGAAGTTGCCGCCGAAGTCCGAATAGTGGTCGTAGCGGCCCGAGGCGTTCACTTCGATCTTGTCGGTGATCGGCATGCCCAGTTCGGCGAAGGCCGAGGCCACGGTGCGGTTGCCCTCGGTGCGGGCGTTGCCCAGGCCTTGAGCGTCGTTCACCGGGTTCAGGGCCGGGTCGTTGGTGGCTTCGTAGCGGAACTCGCCGCCCAGGCCCAGCTGGGCGTCGCCGCCCGGCAGGCTGAAGACCGGACGCGAGGCCTGGAAGTTGATCGAGTCCAGGTCCGTGGTCGAGGTCTTGGCCAGGTCGGGCGACAGCGCGCTGCGCACGGCTTGGCTGTTCTTGGTCGGGTCGATGAAGTTGTAAGCGCCCGTCTGGATGTCGCTCATCAGCTGCTTGTAGCTGATGAAGCCGGTCAGGGTGCTTTCCAGCGAGTCATGCGCGATCACCAGGTTGGCCTGGTAGTTCCAGTCCGCGGCGGCGCCCTTCACGCCGCCCACCAGGCGCAGCATGCGGTTGGTGTAGTCCGACGTGGCCGGGATGTCGCTCCAGCGGTACTTGGTCAGGGCGTACTGGCCGCTGGCCGCGAACGGGTTGTTCGGGTTCAGCTGACGGTCGGCGGCGGTGGCGCAGTCGGCGCCGGCCGAGCAGATCCACACCGGCAGGACCAGGTTCGACAGGTTGTTCGGCGTGCTCGAGGTGAGCGTCGTCGGGGTGCCGTTCACCGAGGTCTTCGACTGGACGAAGCTGCCCGACATGTAGGCTTCGAGGTTGTCGGTCGGCTTGATCGTGAAGCGGCCGTAGATCGCGGCGCGTTCCTGCTTGGGCTGGATGTCGGCGAAGTTGGCGACGTTCTGGGCGCAGTAGGTGCCCATCGAGACGCCGTCCTCGTCGAACTGCTCGGTCAGCGGGGCGTTGCTGGCGCAGGTGCGCAGCGGTTGCCACACCGAGCCGTCGACGGCCAGGCCGGTGGTCAGGTCGTTGCCGGTGATCGTGGCCGGCTTGACGTTGCCGTAGAAGGTGCTGCCGCCGGTCTGCGGGTTGTTGTTCTGGCCGCCGGGGATCGAGGTCAGGTCGTTGGTGTTGTACGGGAAGCCGCGCTGGTCGCCCTTGATGCGCTTGTCCAGCTGGTACTCGACGTCGAGGTAGACGTTGTACTTGTCGGTATCCAGGTCGCCGTAGCCGACGTCGCCGGTGAAGCGGAACTGGTCGCCGCCGCCGTGCTGGCTGGTGCCGTACGAGGCGTCGGCGCTCATGCCCTGGTAGTTGGACTTCATGATGATGTTGACGACGCCGCCGATGGCGTCGGCGCCGTACAGCGACGAGGCGCCGTCCTTCAGGGTCTCGATGCGCTCAACGGCGTTGAACGGGATCGAGTTCAGGTCGACGAACGCCTTTTGGCCGTCGTCGGCCAGCGGGTAGTTGGCGTTCCGCAGGCCGTCGATCATGACCAGGGTCGAGTTGACCGACAGGCCGCGCAGCGACACGCCGGTCGAGCCGGCGGCGAAGCCGCTGCCGAAGGCGGCGGGGATCGAACCGGAGTTGTCGGCCGACAGGCTGCGGATGGCGTCGGAGATCGTGGTGATGCCCTGGGCCTTCAGCTGCTCGGTGGTCTGCACGGTGACCGGCGACGGGGTCGCGGTGTCGGTGCGGCGCAGCAGCGAGCCGGTGACGACGACGGCTTCGACTTCGTTGTCGGCCGGCGCGGCGGCCTGGGCGGCCGTGGGGGCGGCCGTGGGGGCGGCGTCCTGGGCGTTCGCGGCGAAGGCGGCGAAGGTGGCGACCCCCGCGATCATCGTCGTCGCGAGCAGGCGCCCGCGGTTGGTCTGCAATTTCATGTCGGTCCCTCCGGGCGCTCGGAGCCTGGCCCTATCGACCCGCTCGTCCCGTCGCCCTGTCAGTTTCAGGTTTCCCGGAGGACCTCCGTCCCCGGTTGACGTTGGGATAGGAGCGGCCCGAGACGACCGTCAATCGTGGACGCCGTTATGTAATGAATATGTCTAGGACCTGTCACATCCAAGCAACGGCTGATACCCAATTGCGGCGGGAATGGGACTTTTGGGTGTCAGCGGTGCAATGGGGCGTAGAGAAAACGCCGATATCTAAGCCTCACTATTCAGATGAGTCCTCAAATAGCTCTGTGATCTGAGTGTGTATCCTTGCGAGGTTGTAAGTACTGTAACGTTGCTCATCGACGGTCGATATCTTCAGATCGATTATCGATATGTGTAACCGCACAAATGGTTGATTTCAGACGGTTTGATGCGCGCCGTAAGAGGTTGCGGGGCGGCAGGCATTTGGGGGATGGAACGGGGATGGAGGGCGCGCGACACCCTCTCTCTTGGAGAGAGGGAGGGGCCCATGGCGAAGCCATGGGAGGGTGAGTGGTTACACCCTCACCGAAAGGGGCGTCGGCCGTTCGGCCGGCCGTCTTGCTCTTCTTCCCACGGTACAAGCGTGGCGGAACGGATGGAGGTTTCCGGTCGGCGGTGAAACCACTCACCCTCCCACCGCTTCGCGGCGGGCCCCTCCCTCTCTCAAAGAGAGAGGGATTCAGGTTGCCTAGTAAGGCAGCTGCTCCGGCGCCTGGCCCGGCGTCGGCGCGCTGTCCGGCGTGGCCGGGGGCTCCAGCTCCGAGGCCGAGCGGGCGAATTCGGCCGACAGGGTCTCGTAGAAGCCGTTGCGGGGATCGGGCGAGGACTGGGGCTCGGGATCGGGCAGCAGCCACGGGAAGTCGCGCACCGCCACGCCCTCGTGGGCCACCAGCATGTAGCGCCGCCAGATGCTGGCCGGGATGTCGCCGCCGACCACCTTGTTCATCGGCCGGTCGTCGTCGTTGCCCACCCAGACGCCGGTGACGTAGTCGGGGGTGAAGCCCACGAACCAGGCGTCGCGCCAGTTCTGGCTGGTGCCGGTCTTGCCCGCCGCCGGCCAGCCGAACGCGGCCCGCTTTGCTGTGCCCACCTCGACCACCTTCTTCATCATCTTGACCATCATGCTGGCCTTGCTGATGTCGTAGACGCTGGAGGGCGTCGCGGGGGCGGTGTGGTTGAAGATCGGCTCGCCGCCCTGGGTGGCGATGCTCTCGATCACGTAGGGCTGTACGCGCAGGCCCCCCTGCTGGAACACCTGGAAGCCCGAGGTCAGCTGCAGCAGGTTGACCTCGTAGGCCCCCAGCGCCACCGACAGGTCGGGGTTGGAGGGCAGGCTGGTGATCCCGAACCGCCGGGCCAGGTCGCCGATCGCGGGACCCCCGGCCTCCTGGGCCAGCTTGACGGCGATGGTGTTGATCGAATTGACCAGGGCGTCCTGCACGGTCATCGGGCCGCGATAGCCGCCGGCGTAGTTCTCGGGCTTCCAGTCGCCGAACTGGACGGGGCCGTCCACGCGGATGTCGGTGGGCAGCACCCCCTTCTCCAGGGCGGCGGCGTAGACGAACGGCTTGAAGGTCGAGCCCGGCTGGCGGCGGGCCTGGACGGCGCGGTTGAACGGGCTTTCGCTATAGTCGGTCCCGCCGACCATGGCGCGGATGGCGCCGTCGCCCGACAGCGACAGCAGGGCCGCCTGGCGGGCTCCGGCGCCCTCGCCGGCCACGCGGATGGCCTCGCGGACCGTCTGGGCCCCGGCGTGCTGCAGGCGCGGGTCGATGGTCAGGCGCACCACCAGGTCGGGGGCGTTCTGGCCGGCGATGCGGACGGCTTCCGAGGTGGCGTAGTCCAGCACCCAGCCGAAGTCGCCCTCGTCCTGGGCGGCCAGGGGCGAGAGGCGCGGGGTGTCGTCCAGGGCCCGGCTCTCCTGCTCGGCGGTGATCCAGCCCTCCTTGCGCATATTGGCCAGGATCAGGCGCGAGCGGGCCAGGGCGCCGGACATGTCGCGGGTCAGGGCCAGGCGCGAGGGGGCCTTCATCAGGCTGGCCAGCAGGGCCGATTCCGACAGGGTCAGCTGGCTGGCGGGCTTGTTGAAATAGGTCTGGGCCGCGCCGTCGACGCCGTAGGTGCCGGCCCCGAAATAGACCCGGTTCAGATAGAGCTCGAGGATCTCGTCCTTGGTCAGCACCCGCTCCAGCTTCCAGGCCAGGTACATCTCCTGGACCTTGCGCCTGGTGATGCGGTCGGGGGTCAGGAACAGGCCCTTGGCCAGCTGCTGGCTGAGGGTCGAGCCGCCCTGCACGGTGCGGCCCGCCTTGTGGTTGGCCCAGGCGGCGCGGGCGATGCCGTAGAGGTCGATGGCCCCGTGCTTGTAGAACCGGCGGTCCTCGGCGGCCAGGAAGGCCAGGGGCACGTAGTTGGGCACGCCCGCCAGGGTGATGCGCTGGCCGTACCGCGGGCCGCGGGTGGCGATCACCTGGCCGTTGCGGTCCTCGAAGCGGATGCCCGGCGCCCGGTTCACGGCGAACAGGGCCTCGCGCGAGGGCAGGGGCGGGGCGTCCTTCAGGTACTTGAGCCAGACATAGGTCCCGCCGGCCCCGGCGGCCAGCAGGCCCAGGACCAGCACGACCAGCAGCGGGATCCAGATCCACCGCGCCTTGCGGGCCTTCGCCTTGGCCTTGGCGTGCTTCAAATCCGCGCGGTAGGGCTCTTCCGGCGGCGGCTCGGGAGGCGGCGGCGGGGGCGGGGAAGCGCCGAATTCCGGCGGCCGCGCGGGCTCCTGGCCCGCCGGCTTGTCGTCGAAGCGATAGGGCGGCAGCGTCCAGTCGTTCAAGTCGGCCCCACGGTCCCGTTTGGTCTCAGCGTCATTTGGGTTTAGGACGCCGCGATGATGGCGCGCAAACCTTTCTGGGAGACGAAGTCCCTAAACCAGATGACCGTCCCCGAGTGGGAGAGTCTATGCGACGGCTGCGGCCTTTGCTGCCTGGTTCGCTTCGAAGACGAAGACACCGGCGAGATCATCCCCACGCGGGTGCACTGCCAGCTGTTCGACGAGCACCGCTGCACCTGCAAGGACTATCCCAACCGCAGGAAGACCGTGCCCGACTGCATCAAGCTGACGCCCCACAACATCGAGGGGCTGGAGTGGATGCCGCCGTCCTGCGCCTACCGCCGGCTGCACGAGGGCAAGAGCCTGCCGCTGTGGCACCCGCTGATCACCGGCGACCCGGAAAGCACCCACAAGGCGGGCATCTCGGTGCGCGACCAGACGGTCAGCGAGCTGTGCTTCGAGGACCCGGAGGACGCCCTGGACTTCGTGGCGACCGACCTGATGTACGACAAGAGCGACGTGATCTACGACCCCGAGGACTGAGGGTTCTGAACGGGGGCCTCAGGCCTCCGTCCGCCGCTCGTCCAGCGCCGGCCACGGGACAAAGGCCAGCAGCAGATAGCAGACGAAGACGCCGCCCGGGATCAGGCATAGCGCCACCCACCAGGGCGAGAAGCCGGCCCGCTGGAGAATTCGCGCGCCGGGATACAGGGCGGCGCACAACACGGCCGTGGCGCCCAGAAAGACCAGCCAGTGTATCCAGGACATGCTTCCCATCGCGGGCTCCCCAAAAGCAATGGTCGAGCTTGCGACGTTTCGGGAGACGCCCGCAACCCCTCGCATCGGTATGTTCCCGGGCCCGGCAAGGGTTTGCACCGATAGACACCCTGGGGCCTCCGCCGGATCGTCGCCACGGATCAGGCATCCGGAGCGCCATCATGGACAGACGCCGTTTCACCACCCTCGCCCTGGGCGGTCTCGTCTTCACCGCCGTCGCCCGACCCGCCCTGGCGGCCAAGCCGCCGGCCGAGTGGGACGGGCTGGTCAAGGTCAAGGCCAAGCGGTTCGAGCTGGTCTATCTGCGGCCCGGCGCCGACTTCCGCGGCTACGCCAAGGTGATCATCGACCCCACGGAGATCGCGTTCGAGAAGAACTGGCAGCGCGACTTCAACAGGGACCAGCGGTCGCCCTCGATGGAGATCACCGACCGGGACATCGCGCGCATCGCCGAGGAGGGCCGCAAGGGCGCCACCAAGATCCTCGAGAAGGCCTATACGGACGGCGGCTATCCGGTGGTCACCGAGGCGGCGTCCGACGTCCTGCGGGTGCGCACCGCCCTGATCGACATCACCGTCACCGCGCCGGACATCGACACCCCCGGGATCGTCCGCAGCTACAGCCGCGACGCGGGCGGGGCCACCCTGGTGGTGGAAGCCCGGGATTCCCTGACCGGCTCGCTGCTGGGCCGGGCGGTCGACAGCCGGACGATCGACGACTTCTCGATGGAATGGCGCAACCGCGTCAGCAACCGCCAGGACTTCGGCCGCCAGGTCGAGACCTGGGCCAAGAACAGCGTCAAGGGCCTGAACGAGCTGAAGTCGCTGTCGCCGATCGCGGGGTAGGGGCGCGGGGGGAAGGGCGCTAGGCGTCCCCCTCCGCCCGCTTGCCCGACAGCAGGGCGTAGATCGCCATCGCATGGCCGTGGCCCAGGTCCAGTTCACCCTTGCCCCAGGCCACGACCTGGCCGGCCTTGACCCCCGGCTTCAGCGCCCCGTCGGTCGACAGCCCCGCGGCGTCGGCCGCCGTCTTCAGCCCGTCGGCGTCGAGGCCGGTCTTGGCCTGGATGGTGTCGAGATAGCCTTGGAACGACATGGCGGGCTCCGTTTCGGTGTTCGGAGCTAGGACGGGGCAGGTCGGTCGGAGCCGACAGAGGGAGCGGATTTTCCGCCGCCTCCCCTCACGTTGTCATCCCGGAAGCCCCGCAGGGGCTGTCCGGGACCCAGGGGACTGGGCTGGCGCGGTGCGGTTCACCTGGGTCCCGGACAAGCGCTGCGCGCTTTCCGGGATGACGACGGCGTTCGAGGCCTCGAAGAGGTCCAAGCTCGGCCACACTTCAGTCCGCAATCCAGGGCGCAGTACCCGCCGTCTTGGGAGGACGGGGCGGCATGGCCGGACGGGGGAAGACACGGGCCGGCGGCGTGCGCACGGCCGCGATCGCCGTGTCGGCCGTCTTCCATGGGGTCCTGCTCGTCCTGCTGGTGCGCTACGCGTCGCGAACCGAGCCGGCGCTTGTCGAACCCCCCGTCATCCAGGCCTCGCTGGTCCCGCCCGCCTCTCCGGGCACGCCCCGCCGCGACCGGGCCCGTCCGTCGGCGCCGGAGGATCGCGCCGCCCGGGCCCGGACCAGGCCCGAGCCGGAGGTCCAGGCGGCGGCGTCCCCGCCGCCCGGCGACGTGGCGCCCTTCACGATGGGCGACTCCCGGCCGGAGCCCGCGCCAGCGCAGGGGCCGGCGCCGGTCCTGCGAGGCCTGGGCGGCTGCGCGCGGGCCGACCTGACCCGCCGCGAGCGCGAGGACTGCGAGGCCCGGCGCTGGGCGGACGCCGCCCCGGCCAACCCGCGCCTGAACCTGGACCTGACCGGCCGCTACGCCAAGAACCCTGAGCCGTTCCTGTCGCGCCGGCCCAGCAAGGGCTGCCGGGCCCGCCTGGCCGGCGACGTGGACGGCATGGGCAACGACATGAACGCCCGCGCCGGGATCACCTGCGTGAAGCCGTTCTAGCCGGCCCGCCCCGCCCGGCCCGCCTTCACCGCCGCGGCCAGGGCGTCCAGCATCCGCACCGAGGTCTCCCAATCGACGCAGGCGTCGGTGACCGACTGGCCGTAGACCAGCGGCTGGCCGGGGACGATGTCCTGGCGGCCGGCGACCAGGTTGCTCTCGATCATCACGCCCATGATCGGCGCGGCGCCGGTCGCCACCTGGGCGGCGATGTCGGCCACCACGGCCGGCTGGTTCTCGTGGTTCTTGCCGCTGTTGGCGTGGCTGGCGTCGACCATCAGACGCGCCGGCAGGCCCGCCTTGGTCAGCGCTTCAGCCGCCGCCGCGACGCTGGCGGCGTCGTAGTTGGGGGCCTTGCCGCCGCGCAGCACCACGTGGCCGTCCTCGTTGCCGGTGGTGGTGGCGATGGCCGCGCGGCCCTCCTTGGTCACGGCCAGGAAATGGTGCGGCTGGGCCGCCGCCGTCACCGCGTCCACGGCCACCTTCACGTCGCCGTTGGTGCCGTTCTTGAAGCCCACCGGGCACGACAGGCCCGAGGCCATCTCGCGGTGGATCTGGCTCTCGGTGGTGCGGGCCCCGATCGCGCCCCAGGCCACCAGGTCGGCGATGTACTGCGGGGTGGTCACGTCCAGGAATTCGCAGGCCGCCGGCAGGCCCTGGGCGCTGACGTCCAGCAGCACCCGCCGCGCCAGCCGCAGGCCCTCGTTGATCCGGAAGCCGCCGTCCAGGCCCGGGTCGTTGATCAGGCCCTTCCAGCCGACCGTGGTGCGGGGCTTCTCGAAATAGACCCGCATGATCACCTCCAGCTCGCCGGCGTGGCGCTCGCGCTCGGCCGCCAGGCGCTGGGCATAGTCGAGGGCGGCCTTGGGGTCGTGGATCGAGCACGGCCCGATCACCACCACCAGCCGGTCGTCCTGGCCGTGCAGGATGCGGTGGACGGCGGCGCGGGCGTCGCCCACCACCTCGGCCACCGACGAGCTGGCGGGGGCCTCGCCGATCACCTGGGCGGGCGGACTGAGGGTCTGGAGCTGTTTGATCCGCAGGTCGTCGGTGGGGACGGGGAGTGCTGCGAGATTTTGGGCGATATTGGCGGCGGCGGTCGAGGAAGGCACGGCGGTAACTCCTGGAAGTCTGGGAGGTCCGGCGGCCATCAAAAAAGCCGCCCGGGGAACCCCTGGCGGCTGGTGAAAGGTGTTCTAAAGAGCCTGATCTCAGGCCGAACGATCCCCTCCCGGCGCCAGAGGCGTCGGATAGCTAAAATACCAAAACAGCTGTTGCTGGGCGGCGAGGATCATGGGGCCAAGGTAGGGGCAAGTTCGGCGGATGTCACCCCCGGGCGGTGATTGAAATTCTGCGGGGGCTTCCAAAGTCCCGTCGTGCGCGGCCCAGGACCGGCGGTCGGGCCGTCAGTCGGCCGGCCTCAGGACATGCTGGAAGGCCCGCCCATCGTCCTCGAGCATCCCCGCCTGGTAGTGCGCGAGGCATTCGGCGTCGCCGTCCATTGACCGCTTCACGCCGGCGGCGGTCAGCTTGTCGTCGATGGGCCGCAGGGCCGCGGTCCAGGTCGCGGGGTCCGCCATCCTGAACGACAGCCGGGCTTCCCGCTTTCCCGGAAAGGCGACGAGATACGCCACGCCGTAGTGGGGCTCGGATCCGGCGTTGCGGCGGGAGGTCGAGCACCCGCCGGTGATCTCGACCGCCTGCTCCCAGCGCCATTGATCGCGGGGCGCGCCGTCGCGAAGCCACTGGACGCCGTCGATCGTCGCCACGCCGACGTCGCGCCCGCCGAGCCAGCGATAGACCGCGGCGTCGCCGCCGATCAGGACGGCGAGCCCCAGCACCAGGGCGACGCGCCAGCGGGGGCGCAAGGTCGGCAGGAACTGGCGGAACCGGACGCCGAAGGCGCCGGGCACCACGACGAGGGGCGTGAGCAGCAGCGCCATGCCCAGCACCAGGGGCCAGCCCACGTCTTCCCGCCACCAGAAGATCATCCCGGGCGCCGCCCGGGCGAAGGCTTCCATGCGCGGCTCGACGGAGGCGTCGGCCCACCCGATCGCGGCGATGCCGCCGACGGTCAGGATCGCGGCCAGGACGACGCCCGCGATCTTCTGGAAGATCAGGTCGCCTTCATCGACTTGGGGTTCGGTCATACGGCCTAGCTACCGCCTCGCGGACGGCCGGGAAAGCGCGCCGACCGCGGCGGATGGCGTTCCGGGGCCGGCCTGACGGGGATGGAGCGTCGTCGATGCTCGGCGGATAGCGATCGATCTTAAGCGAAATCAAGGCCTTGAACTTTTTCAACCTAAGTTATCAGCGGCGCTCGCTGCTCCCGTACCTTTGTGTCATGGCCGGGAGAAGCGAGATGAAGCTCGAAGCGGTGTTGGCGAAGACCGCCCACCTGATCGCCGAACGCTATACCGATCTGGTCCTGAAGATCGACGCCAGCGCCGACCAGCGCAGCGACGAGGCGCATCCTGCTGAAGATCAGCGACGGCGCCCCGACGCCGGCCTTCACCACCGTGGCCGGCCTGCGGGCCCGGACGATCAGCCTCAACGCCCAGACCATCGACGCCACCGACGGCGACAGCGCCGGCCGCTGGCGCGAGCTGCTGGCCGGGGCCGGCGTGCGCTCGGTCGCCGTCTCGGGCGCCGGCGTGTTCCGCGACACGGCGTCCGACGCCCTGGTCCGCGACAGCTTCTTCGCCCAGACGGCGCGGACGTGGCGGCTGGTGATCCCCGACTTCGTCCAGCTGGAGGGGCCGTTCCTGGTGGCGGCCCTGGAATACGCCGGCGACCACGACGGCGAGGCGGCCTTCGCCCTGTCCCTGGCCTCGGCCGGGGCGGTGACGTTCACGGCGATCTAGCGTCCGATCACAACATCCATCCCTACAAACCACCGTCATCCCGGGCCTTGTGCCCGGGACCCCTCTGTCCGCCGCAGGTGCGGAGGGGCGGTTCGCTGGCGAACCGCTTGCGCTTCACGTGCGAGCTGAACCAGGGGTCCCGGGCACGAGGCCCGGGATGACGGTGCAAGAGGGGATGGCTTCGAAGAAGAACAGTCCATGCCCCACACCCCCAACCCCGCCCGGGGCGAGGTCGTCGTCCCCCTGGCCGGGACGCCGCGCCGGCTGTGCCTGACCCTGGGCGCCCTGGCCCGCATCGAGGCGGCCCTGGGCCTGCAGGACTGGAGCGCCTTGCCCGAACGGTTCGCGCGGCTGTCGGCGGGCGAACTGCTGGCCGTGCTGGCGGCGCTGCTGGAAGGCGGCGGCGAGGATCCGGCCGTGCCGGCCGGGGTTTCGATCCCCGAAGCGGTCGCGGCCGTGGCCGCCGCCCTGGCGGCCTGCGCATGACGCCGCGTTGGAGAGACGCCCTGCGCCTGGCCGCGCTGCGGCTGGCCATCCCGCCCGAGGCGTTCTGGCGGCTGTCCCTGGCCGAGTGGCGCGCCCTGACCGAGGCCCCCGCCGCCCCGGTCCTGGACCGCGCGGCCCTGGACGCCCTGATCGCCCGCTTCCCCGACGAGGAGACCCCATGAGCGACTTCGATCCGGATGGCCTGGACGCCGTCCCCGCCCGCGCCGCCGAGGCCGCCGCGGCCCTGGCCGCCCTGCGCGCCCCGGCCGAGCAGGCGGCGCGCAGCATCGACGAGGCCTTCGCCAAGGCCGGCGCCGGCCTGGTCCGCTCGCTGGCCCACGCGGCCGCCGACGGCAAGGTCAGCCTGGCCGAGCTGGCGCGGGCGGTGATCGACGCGATGTCGGCCGGGACCTCGGGCGGCGGCGGCGGCCTGGTCCAGGCTTTGGCCGGCGCCTTGGGCTCGGCGTTTTCCGGCGCCCCATTCTCCGGAGCGAGGGCCGACGGCGGCCCTGTGGCGGCCGGCGGGGCCTATCTGGTGGGCGAGCGCGGGCCCGAGCTGTTCCGGCCGACCAGCGGCGGGACGATCGCGCCGGCCGGGACCGGCGGCGTGAATGTCACCGTCAACGTCCAGGGCGGCGACGTCGCGTCCCTGGCCCGCTCCGACGCCCAGCTGGCCCAGGCCCTGGCCCGGGCGGTCAGCCTTGGGGCGAGGCGGCTGTAATTATGGTCCGCTCATCCCGGCGAACGCCGGGACCCAGATGGAATGGCGGTGTGGCTGACGCCAAGAGCGCTGAGCCCTTCCAATCAGCCTCTCAGCTTTAGGATCTGGGTCCCGGCATTCGCCGGGATGAGCGGATCATGGGGATCTTATTCAGGCGTTGGGGTTCAGATCGGGGGACAAGTCCCGCCAGGTCGGATTGTCGGCTTCGATCAGCATCAGCTTCCAGGAGCGGCGCCATTCCTTGATCCGCCGCTCGCGCTGAAACGCGCCGTCACGGGTCTCGAAGACCTCGTACCAGACCAGGATCGTGCAGTGATATTTCGCCGTGAAGCCGTCGCGAATGTGTTCGCGATGCTCTTCGATCCGGCGCGGCAGATCGTCGGTGGAGCCGACGTAGAGCGTACCGTTCCGTTGGCTGGCGACGATGTAGCAGTAGAAGGCCATACGGCATTTCCCCACCGCCGAAACGATGGGGAAAGCTTGAAAAATCGGGGTTTCGGTTTTTCGTCCTAGACCACCACCGCCGTCAGCGGCGGGTGGCCGTAGCGGTTGTCGCCCGGTTCGCCCTCGACGACGCCCACCCACAGGGTGAAGGCGATCATCGAGATGAAGGCGACGGCGATGCTGACGAGCAGGACGCCAACCCCGGCCAGGGCGGCCAGCTCG
Source organism: Caulobacter sp. CCG-8 (assembly GCF_037402475.1). Taxonomy (NCBI): domain Bacteria; kingdom Pseudomonadati; phylum Pseudomonadota; class Alphaproteobacteria; order Caulobacterales; family Caulobacteraceae; genus Caulobacter; species Caulobacter sp. CCG-8. The sequence continues at coordinate 90,469 of NZ_JBBEUD010000008.1, read as the reverse complement.
GGCTCGCCGCCGGTGAGGGCGGCGACGGCCGCGCCGAAGCCGATCCACAGGGCCGAGCCGACGACCAGCACCGGGCCCAGGGCCAGGGCCGGCGCCTGCCACCAGCCGCTGCGGCCCATGTCGTGCAGGCGCTTGGTGCACAGGCACACCCAGGCGAACAGGGCGATCAGGCCCAGCGCGTGACCGACCACCGGGATCCACCCGGCCAACATCTGAACCCCCAGCAGCACCAGCCAGCCGATCCAGAACGCCTGCCGGCCGATGCGGCCCTCGGCGGAGAAGAACAGCGATTTCCAGTCCATTTCCAGCTCCCAAATCCTGAAGCGAGATTAGGGGCGGCAGGCTCGCGGTTTAAGTGAATTGCAAGTCATGACGCGGGTTTAACCTGGGCGGACCTGAACACCCGCGTCCCGGGCAGCGGGTTCCACGCGCGGCGCGAGCCGAGCCAGCCCAGGAAGATCGCCCAGACCAGCGCGCCCGCCGCCATGTCGGCGAACATCGGGACCAGCACCGCCATGTCCTCGCCGTACAGGCCCCAGGCCCACAGGCCCATCAGTCCGTGGACCGCCAGGTTGACCAGGCCGAAGGCGATCGTCGGGCGAAGGCCCTGGCCGGCGTGGCGCGAGCGCTTCAACATCAGGCACGCCACGACGTAGTAGCGGGCGGCGACGATCAGCAGCGCCGAGGTCAGGGCGACGTCGGGCGCGGTTCCTCCGTAGACCTGGCCGGCCAGTCCGCCGATCACGAAGGCGTCGCCGACCACCGGCAGGGCGGCCAGGGCCGGGTCCACGCCCAGACGCGCCAGGCCCAGATCGATCGCCAGGCCCAGCACCGCCAGCTGCAGCAGGCCGCTCCAGAACGTGCGGCGGTCAATCGCGCCGCGGGGATCGAACAGCAGGGACAACGCACGCATCGACGAGTTCCTCCAAGGTTTTCGGCTCAATAGGTGAATATTCACTCACATGCAGGGGCGCTAAGGCCGCAGCGTCGGGCGGACCTTTCTTCAGGCGTTGCGTCGCGAGCGGTTGACGAGGAGCGAGAGCAGGAAGACGCCCCAGAGCAGCAGGTTGAACGTGACGTCGATCAGGGGCGGGAAGAGCTCGCCCATCTCCGAGGTCAGCAGCGTTTGGGCCCACTGGCCCATCAGCACGTGGAAGCCCAGGCTCATGGCGCCGGCGATGATCAGCCCGCTCGGGCCCCGCCCGGCGTCCCTCAGGCGCTTCAGGCACAGGCACGCTAGAACGTACAGGCGGGCGCCCATCAGCAGGGCGGGCGCGATCAGGTCGGGCGCGGCTCTATTCTCGATGTTCGCCGCGACGATCTTGGTCACCAGCAACGACGTGCCGAGCAGCGGCGTCAGGGCCATCGCCAGGTCGCCGACCGACCAGGACAGGGCCTGCGCCAGCACCCCGAGAGTGACAAGGGCGAGGGCGATGATCGCCGCCAGGGCCAGCAGCCCGTCGGCGAACGCCTGTCGTCCGATCACGCCACGCGGGTCCAGCAACAGCTTCGCGAAATTCATGGTCGCGCCTCCGATGCGGTGACCATAAGTGAATGTTCACTCACATGCAAGGAGGCGGCGCCATGACCGCGTTCCACGAGGCGCGCCTGCCCGCGCGCCTGGCTTTCGGCTGCACCGGCGGCGTCGAGCGGCGCACCCAGGTGACGACCCTGGCCTCGGGCTTCGAGCGGCGCTCCAGCCCCTGGGCCCAGGGGCGGCGGCGCTACCTGATCGGCACGGCGACGCGGCCGCTGGACGATGCGGCCGAGCTGGTCGCCTTCTTCGAGGCGCGGCGCGGGCGGCTGCACGGCTTCCGCTTCCGCGACCCGGCCGACGGCAAGTCGTGCGCGCCCTCGGCGACGCCGGCGGCGACCGACCAGGCGATCGGGATCGGCGACGGGACGCGCAGGACCTTCCCGCTGTGCAAGACCTACGGGACCGGCGAGACGGCGGCGGTCCGCATGATCGCCAAGCCCGTGGCCGGCACGGTCAAGGTCGCGGTGGCGGGCGTGGCCCTGGGGGCCGGGGCCTTCGCGGTCGACGCGACCACGGGCCTGGTGACCCTGACGACCGCCCCGGCGGCGGGGGCGACGGTCACCGCCGGCTTCGAGTTCGACGTGCCCGTGCGCTTCGACGGCGACCGCATCGACGTGACCCTGGAAAGCTTCAACGCCGCCCGGGTGGGCGCCGTGGCCTTGGTCGAGGTGCGGGTCTGATGCGGGCGGTCCCTTCCGACCTGGCCGCGCGCCTGGAGGGCGGCGCGGCGTCGCTCTGCCATGCCTGGATCCTGACCCGGGCCGACGGCGCGACGCTGGGCTTCACCGACCACGACCGCGATCTCGTGGTCGACGGTGTGACGTGCCGCGCGGCCAGCGGCTGGACCGCCGGGGCGTCCGAGACGGCGGCCGGCTTCGCGCCCGGCCAGGCCGCGGCGGTCGGCGGCTTCGACGACGCGGTTCTGACCGAGGCCGACCTGCTGGCCGGGCTCTATGACGGGGCGCGGGTGGACTGCCGGGTCGTGGACTGGTCCGCCCCGGCCCTGTCGGTTTCGCTGTGGTCGGCCCGCGTGGCGGCGGCCAAGGCCGAGGGCGGAGCCTTCACCCTGAGCCTGGAAGGACCGCTGGCGGCCCTGGACCGCGTGGCCGGGCGCACCTTCGGCCGCTCCTGCGACGCGGCGTTCGGCGACGCGCGCTGCGGGGTGGATGTCTCGGCCTTCCCGGGCGCGACCTGCGACAAGCGCTGGGCGACGTGCCGGGGCGTGTTCGGCAACGGCCCGAACTTCCGCGGATTCCCGACGGCGCCGGGCGAGGACTTCCTGACGCTGTATCCCAACGAGGGGGAGCGGAATGACGGCGGGCGGCGGTGAGATGATCACTTGCCCCCACCTGGCGGCTTCGCCGCCTGTCCGCCCCCTACGGGGGCGGAGCGCTCTTCCCCCTCCGGGGGAAGACGACCGCGAAGCGGTCCGTAGGGGGCAAGCGTTCGCCGTTCCTGACTCGGTAAGTCAGCGCGCCCTCCAAGAAGCCCGCCGATGGCTCGGCACCCCCTACCAGCACCAGGCCTCGCTGCGCGGCGTCGGCTGCGACTGCCTGGGCCTGGTGCGCGGCGTCTGGCGGGCCCTGCACGGGGCCGAGCCCGAGGTCCCGCCGCCCTACCGCCCGGACTGGGCCGAGCTGGGCGGGCGCGAGCTGCTGCGCGAGGCCCTGGAGCGCCGCCTGATCCCGCTGGACCCCGCCGCCGCCCGCCCCGGCGACGTGCTGCTGTTCCGCATGGCCCCCGGCGCCCCCGCCAAGCACTGCGCGATCCGCTCGGCCGACGACCGCATGATTCACGCCTATTGGGGCCGCGCCTGCGTCGAGAGCTGGCTGGGCCGCTGGTGGCGCGAGCGGCTGGTCGCGGCGTTCCGCTATCCCGAATCCTGAAGGAGAACCCCATGGCCCAGGTCATCCTCACCGCCGCCGGCCAGGCCGCCGTCGGACTGGTCGCCGGCGCGGCGCTCAACGGCCTGGCGCCCGCCCGCCAGGTCGGGCCGCGCATCCCGGAGCTGCGGCTGTCGGGCGCCGCCGAGGGGGCGCCGATGGCGGCGGTGTTCGGCCGGGCCCGCGTGGCCGGCCAGGTGATCTGGGCGGCGCGCTTCAAGGAGCGCTGGGTCGAGGGCCGGGTCGGCGGCGGCAAGGGCGCCCGGACCACCAGCGCCGCCTACAGCCTGTCGTTCGCCGTCGCCGTCTGCGAAGGCCCGATCGACGGGATCGGCCGGGTCTGGGCCGACGGCAAGCCGATGGATATGGCCGGCGTGGTCCTGCGCGTCCACACGGGCGGCGAGGATCAGCTGCCCGACCCCCTGATCGCCGCCGTCGAGGGCGAGGCCCCGGCCTATCGCGGCACGGCCTATGTGGTGTTCGAGGACTTGGCCCTGGGCCCCTACGGCAATCGCCCGCCGCAGCTGTCGTTCGAGGTCTTCCACCGGCCACGCGCCAGCGGCGCGACACCGGGCCTTGAAGAGCGCCTGAAGGGCGTGTGCCTGATCCCCGGCGCGGGCGAGTTCGTCTACGCCACCGACACGGTCCTGCGCCGCGACGGCCTGACCCGGACCACGGCCGAGACCGTGAACAACGGCGAGGGCCGGCCGGACCTGATGGTGTCGCTGGACCAGTTGCAGGCCCAGCTGCCGGACGTCGAGGAGGTGACCTTGGTGGTCGCTTGGTTCGGCGACGACCTGCGCTGCGGCTCGTGCGCGATCCGGCCCAAGGTCGAGACGGCCGCCAAGGCGACGATCCCGTTCGAGTGGCGGGTGAACGGCGTCGACCGCGCCTCCGCCGCCGTGGTCTCGTTCAGTGGCGGCGGCCCGGCCTATGGCGGCACGCCGGCCGACCGGGCGGTGCTGCAGGCCATCGCCGAGCTGAAGCGGCGCGGGCTGCGGGTGACGCTGTATCCGTTCGTGCTGATGGACGTGCCGGCCGGCAATGCGCTGCCCGACCCCTACGGCGGCGCGGCCCAGGGGGCCTATCCGTGGCGCGGCCGGATCACCTGCCACCCGGCCGCCGGCCGTGCGGGATCGCCGGACAAGACCGCCGCCGCCGGCGCCCAGGTCGCCGCCTTCTTCGGCGCGGCCACGGCGGCGCAGTTCGGGGCCGCCGACGGCCTGCCGACCTATGGCGGTCCGGCCGGCGACTGGGGCCTGCGCCGCATGCTGCTGCACTACGCCAAGCTGGCCCAGCTGGCGGGCGGGGTGGACGGCTTCATCCTGGGCTCGGAGCTGCGCGGCCTGACCACGGTGCGCGACGGGGCCTCGTCCTATCCGGCCGTGACGGCGCTCAGGAGCCTGGCGGCCGAGGTCCGCGGCTTGCTCGGGCCGGCGACGCAGCTGGGCTACGCCGCCGACTGGAGCGAGTATTTCGGGCACCAGCCCGGCGATGGGACGGGCGACGTCCACTTTCATCTCGACCCGCTGTGGGCCGACGCCGACATCGATTTCGTCGGCGTCGACTTCTATCCGCCGATGGCCGACTGGCGCGACGGCGACACGCATCTGGACGCGGGGCAGGGCGGGCCGCACGACCAGGCCTACCTGCGCGCCAACCTCGCGGGCGGCGAGGGCTTCGACTGGTTCTACGTCTCGGACGCCGCGCGGACGGCCCAGGTCCGCACGCCGATCACCGACGGCGCCCATGCCGAGCCCTGGGTGTTCCGGCCCAAGGACCTGGCCTCGTGGTGGAGCCGCCAGCACTTCAACCGCCCGGGCGGCGTGCGTTCTACGACGCCGACGGCCTGGGTCCCGAAGTCCAAGCCGCTGCGGCTGGTCGAATTCGGCTGCGGCGCGGTCGACAAGGGCGCCAACGCCCCGAACCTGTTCGTCGATGCGAAGAGCGCCGAGAGCGCCCTGCCGCCGTTCTCGGACGGGACCCGCGACGAACTGGGCCAGCGGCGGGCCTTGGAGGCGGTGCTGGCCTGGCTGGCCGACCCCGCCGCCAATCCGCTCTCGCCGGTCTATGGCGGGCCGATGATCCAGGACGCGGCCGCCTGGTGCTGGGACGCCCGGCCGTTCCCCGACTTCCCGGCCCGCGCCGCCGTCTGGGCCGACGGGCCGAACTGGACCCTAGGCCACTGGCTGAACGGCCGTTCGGGGATCGCGCCGCTGCCGGAGCTGATCGCGGCCCTGGCCGACCGGGCCGGCGTGGCGGTCGATCCCGGCGAGGCCGGCGGGTCGATCGTCGGCTATGTGGTGGACCGGCCGATGCGGCTGCGCGACGCCCTGGCGCCGCTGCTGGAGGCCTTCGCCCTCGATCCGGTCGAGCGCGGCGACAGCGTCGTGCTGGCGGGACGCTCGGGCGTCGCGGCCCTGGATTTCGGCGACGACGACCTGGCCTGGCCCGAGGACCGCGAGGCGCCGGTGCAGGCCGTCCGGACCATGACCGCCCCGGTCCAGGCCCTGCGCCTGCGCTTCGTCGACGCCGCCCGCGACTACCAGACCGGTTCGGTCTTGGTCCGCCGCGACGACGGCGAGGGGAGCGCCGATCTCGACGCCCCGCTGGTCCTGGCCGCCGCCGACGCCCGCGCCGTGGCCGAGCGCCTGCTGGCCGCCGCCGATCCGCGCGAGGTCACGGCCCATCTGTCGCCTCTGGCCGCCCTGCGCCTGGAGCCCGGCGACCGCCTCGATCTGGACGGCGCGACCTGGCGGGTGACGCGGATCGACCTGGACGAACATCCTCGCGCCCGGCTGGCGCCGGTGGTCGAGCCCGTCCGCGTGGGCGGCGACCTCGACTGGTCGCCCGCCGCGCCGCGCGAGATCGCCGGACCACCGGTGCTGCATGTCCTGGACCTGCCGGGCCAGGCGGACGAGCGGCCGCTGGTCGCCGTGGCCGCCTCGCCCTGGCGGTCGTTCGACGTCCACGCCGGCGTCGGGCTCGAGGCCCTGGGCGTCCGGGCCACCGCCGCCGTTCCGGCCACGGTGGGCGTCACCCTGTCGGACCTGCCGGCCGGACCGCTGCATCGCTTCGACCGCGCCACGCGCCTGACCGTGCGGCTGGAGGGCGCGGCCCCGATCAGCCGCGACCGCTCGGCCGTGCTGGCCGGCGCCAACGCCGTGGCCGTGCGCAGCGCGAACGGCGAATGGGAGGTCGTCCAGTTCCTGACCGCCGAACCGGTCGCCGAGGACGTCTGGACCCTGTCGGGCCTGCTGCGCGGCCAGGCCGGCAGCGATCCGGCCATGGCCGCCCTGACCCCGGCGGGCGCGGGCGTGGTGATGCTGGACGAGGCCCTGGTCCGCGCCGAGCTGACGCCCGCCGAGCGCGGCCTGCCCCTGACCTGGCGCGCCGCTCCGGCCGGCGGTCCGGCCTCGGGGCCGTCGATGAGCGAGGCTGTCGAGACCTGGCGCGGCCTGTCGGCCCGTCCCTGGTCGCCGGCCCGCCTGAAGGTCCGCGCCCAGGGCGGCGACGCCGTGGTCACCTGGATCCGCCGCGCCCGCCTGGCCGGCGACGGCTGGGACGCCGAGGTCCCGCTGGGCGAGGAGCGCGAGGTCTATCGCGTCGAGGTCCTGGACGGCGAGACCGTGGTCCGGGCGGTCGAAACCACGACGCCGGCCTTCACCTACACCGCCGCCCAGCGCGCCGCCGATTTCCCCTCTGGACCGGCCGGGACCCTGGCTGTCAGGATCGCCCAGGGCTCGGCGCTGTTCGGCTGGGGCGCTCGATCGCGAACCTTGCTGTGATATTAATGCAACATAATGCTTGCGCGCCGCGCCGAACGGCCTAATTGAGACGTTCCGCCTTTTCGAACTGACGTGAGGAGCCTCCTTGGCGCGCGACCCCTATCTGGAGCTTGGCGTTTCCCGCACCGCGAGCGCGGCGGAAATCCGCAAGGCGTTCCACAAGCTCGCCAAGCAGCATCACCCCGACGCCAACAAGGGCGACAAGAAGTCGGAGGAGAAGTTCAAGCAGGTCAGCGCCGCCTTCGACATCCTGGGCGACGCCGACAAGCGCAAGAAGTTCGACGCCGGCGAGATCGACGCCGACGGCCGCGAGACCATGCGCGGCGGCTTCGGCGGGGGCGGCGGCAATCCGTTCGGCGCCGGCTTCGGCGGACGCCGGGGCGGCATGGGCGGCGGCGAGGGGCCGGAGATCGACCTCAACGACCTGTTCGGCGACATCCTGGGCCGCAACCGCGGCGGTTTCGGCGGCGGCGAGCGCGGCGGCTTCTCGCCCAAGGGCGCCGACGTGCGCGCCCGCCTCGACATCGACCTGGAAGAGGCGATCAAGGGCGGCAAGAAGCGCGTGGCCTTCTCGGACGGCCGCACCATCGACGTCACCATCCCGGCCGGCGCCCAGGAAGGTCAGACCCTGCGCCTGAAGGGGCAGGGCAGCCCGGGCCGGGGCGGGCAGGGCGACGCCCTGATCGAGCTGGCCATCAAGCCGCACCCGATCTACCGGCCCGAGAACGGCGCCCTGGTCATGGACCTGCCGATCACCGTCCCCGACGCGGTGCTGGGCGGCAAGGTCGAGGCCCCCACGCCCGACGGCCCGGTGACCCTGACCGTCCCCAAGGGCTCCAACAGCGGCGCCAAGCTGCGGCTGAAGGGCCGGGGCCTGGCCGACGCCAAGGGCCATCGGGGCGACCTGTTCGCCCGCCTGGTGGTGACCCTGCCGGACGCGCCGGACGCCGAGCTGGAGAAGTTCGCGGAGACGTGGCGCGAGAAGCGGCCGTACGCGCCGAAGCGGCGGTAGGTCTTGCCGTCCTAGTCGCGGCCTGACAGATTACATCCGTCATCCGTGGGGGCTCGGGTATGCGCGCAGCAGTGTTCGCGACGGCGGTCGCCGTCCTTTCGGTCGCGGGCGCGGCCCAGGCCGCGGACAAGAAGCCCCCGCCTCCGCCCGGGCCGCTGATCAAGGTGCTGACGACGCCCGTCGACGTCCTGGCGGCCGAGGCCGCCCAGGGCAAGGACGACGCCCAGTACGCCCTGGCGATCGTCAGGGCCCACGGCCTGCGCGACACGCCGCGCGACGAGGCCGAGGCCAGGACGCTGAAGGCCCAGGCCCTGGCGGCGCGCGCGCCGCTGCACATCACCACCTACATGGCCGGCCTGAACGGCGCGCCCGGCCGCGTCGTGCCGATGATCATCCCGCAGGGCGGGCTGCCGGCGTTCGTGGCGCGGCAGACGGACGCCTGCGTGGCGGCGCTGGAGCGCGGCGCGCCCGACGGGGCCAGCAACGCGGCCGGCTGCGGCGGCGAACGCTTCGAGACCCTGGCGGCGCTCTGGGCGCAGGCCCAGCCCTGGAAGCCCCAACCCTTGCCCAGCTGCGACAGCGACGACCCGCGCTGCCGGGTCCTGCGCCAGCGGGTGGCCAATCTGAACGCCCGCAGTCCGCGCGCCGAGGCCCTGGCCGCCGCGGCCAGGGGCGACTTCAGGCTGGCCGCGACCAACTTCATCGGCCCCGAGCCCAGCGGCTGGAGCCTGCCGGGCGTGTCCTGCACGGCCTGGAAGCTGGACCTGATCGGCAAGTGGCACGTGAACCAGGACGTGATCCGCGGCGGCGACGGCGAGCACACGGCCGCGTCGCTGGCCTTCATGAGGATCTACAACGGCGCCCTGGTCGCCGATCCGGCCTTTCCCTATCGCGACGTCTGCACGCCCATCGGTCTGCCCCGGGCCGCGCGCTACGAGGGGCCGGTGCGCACGGCGGGCGAGGCGGCGCGGTCGGGCGACCTGGCCAAGCTGGCGGCGCTGGACCCGGCCGTCGACGTCAACGCCGTCGATCCCCTGGGCAAGACGGCGCTGAACTGGGCGACGGAGCGCCAGGACGAGCCCATGACCAAGGCCCTGCTGATGCGGGGCGCCGATCCCAATCTCCATGACCCGGGCGACGCCGGTCCCCTGGCCCTGGCGCTGGAGAACAGGCAGACCGCCCTGGCCGACCTGATGCTGGCCAAGGGCGCGCGGCCGTCCGGCATGACCGGACTGTGCGATTTCCGCGGCCGCTTGTTCTTCCAGGGGCCGGACGCGCCGCCTGAGAATCGCCACTGCAGTTGGCCGGGTCTGCTGGTGGACCGCGACCGCTTCGACGTGCTGGACGCCCCGCTCGCGGCCGGGGTGGACAAGGGCGGCTTCGACGCCGGGAACGAGATCCGGGCGTCGCTGCTGGCGGCGATCCAGGCGAACGACAAGGCCAGAAGCCGGCGCCTGCTGGCCTATCTGGGCGCCACGCCCGACGGCGCGGCCTCGGCGCTGGCCTGGCTGCGGGGCCTGGGGCGCGAAGACCTCGTCCGCCTGTACGTCGCCGGGCCCGGCGCGGAAGCGGCCCGCTCGCCCGCCGAGGCGCGGATCTGGCGGGCGGCGGCCGAGGCGCGGCGCGACGCGGCGCTGGACTTCCTGCAGGACTACGGCGCCGACCTGAACCTGCTGCCGGCCGCGCGCCTGACCCAGTGCGAGGCCTCGGCCCGCCAGGGCGACGAGGCCGCCCTGCTGGCCTGCGTGCAGGAGGCCGGCCAACGCCGCCTGCGGATCCGCGCGGCCCTCGAAGCCGGCGACACCGCCGCCTTCAACGGCTTGGTCGCCGAGGCGGCCGACCTGCGCGAACGAGGCAAGGCGACCCTGCTGTCGGCGACGGCGATCAAGGGCTCGCCCGAGATGCTGGAGGCGCTGATCGCCCGGGGCGCCGGGGTCGAGGGCGGGTACGAACGCTCGGCGACGCCGGTCTACAAGGGCGCGTTGAAGCCCGATCCGGCGCTGGGCGCGCCGGGTTCCGGCTATCTGTCCGAGCCCTCCAACCTCATGCCCGTCGTCGCCGTGGCGATGCGCGGCGACGCCCGCGGCCTGCGGATGCTGGTCGATGCGGGGGCCAAAGGCCTGCCGTCGGCGCTGCAGAACCTGGGCAATCTGGGCAATCCCCCGCCGGGCTTGCCGTCGTTCTCGCTGGGCCAGACCAGCACCGACACCTCCGGCCTGCCATCGGGTCCGGGGGCCGACAAGCTGAAGGCCATGGACCTGGTGGCGACCGAGCTGGCGCGCACCCAAGGGCCGCAAGCGCTGGAGCCGTCGTTCGCCTCGGCGACCTACAGCGGCTACGACGACGTGCTGGCGCTGTTCCTGGCCAAGGGCTTCGATCCGTCCAAGGCCAAGGAGCCGGAGGTGATCTGGTTCAACTGGTCGGGACTGGGCAATCCGTGCAAGCCGTCGACCGGCCGTCTGCTGGCGCGATCGGGTCTGCCGGTGGTCTATCCGCCCAGCGAGTTCAGCCGCTGGCCGGCGCTGCACACCCTGGCGGCGGGCTGCTTCAACGCCGACAGCGTGGCCGCGCTGCTCGACAACGCCAGGATCGACGTCAACGCCGTGGACGAGAACGGGCGCACGGCGGTGGACCAGGCCAGGCTCTACCGGCGGTCCTACCTGGAGGCGGCCTTGCGCGCCCGGGGCGGGAAGTCGAGCAAGGAACTTGATCCGGCGCGCGTGCAACGGCGCAAGGCCGAGACGGCGGCGGTGACGGACATGGACCTGTCGCAGGCCGTGGAGGACTGAAGCGAGGTCGCCCTCAGCCCACCCCGTTCGGCAGCGCCGCCTTCTTGATCAGATAGGCTCCTTGCCCGATGCCGAAGCTGCCCAGCAGGGCGGTGTCGACGTCGGGGAGGGTGGTGGTCTTGGCGATGTCGATCAGGGTCAGGAATTCCCAGCTGGCGCAGGCGAAGATCACGGTGGCGGCGCTGCTGATCAGGATCATCTGGAAGTCGCCCAGGTCGGCGTCGCCGTAGTCGTTCAGCACCAGGTCGGTGAACTTCGGCTTCGCGGCGACGGCGGGCGGGGCCGGGGCGGCGGGCGTCGCGGACGCGCCGGGCGCCGGGGGCGTTACGGCGAGGGCCGAGGCGCCGGCGCTCTTCTGCACGGCCACCACCTTGGCGGCGCCGAACGACAGGCCCGACAGGCCGGTCATGGCCAGGACGTTGGTGGTCATCGAGATGCCGCCGATGAAGTCCCAGCCCAGGAACCAGGCGCGCAGGATCAGGTCCGCGCCGTAGACCACGGCCACGACGCCGAACCACAGCACCAGCTGCACCTGGGAATTGCTCATCCGGTTGTCGTCGCCGACCAGGAACTTCCAGGGCCGGCCTGCGGTGGCCAGGGCGGCGAGGGCGGCGATGATCGCAAAGGCCGCGCCCAGGGCGATCAGCCGCTGCAGGACCGGCGCGGGCCGGGCCAGGCGGGTGATCTGCACCACGTGCCGCGGGTTCAGCGGGTCGTCGACCGTCAGCCAGATGCGGTCGCCCGGCCGCGCGCCCTGGTCCAGGGTCAGCTTGTCGGCCATGCGGTCCACGGTCAGGGTCACCGGCTGGGCCGCGCCGGTGGGCAGGAAGGTGATCTGGTCGGAATTGGCGCCCAGCCTGGAGCCCGGCAGCCCGACGGACTGGATCACGCCGTCGTCGGTGGCGGGCGTGGCGCTGGGCGGCTGCCCGTCGGCCCGGGCCGTCGAGACCGCCCCGCCGGCGGCGACCAGGCCAAGGGCCAACACGAGGGCCAGGGCCCATCCCCGCGGATTTCCGAACGGTCGCATGCCTGGTCCCCCCAAGGACGGTGATGCAGGGCTAGAAGGATGCGATCCGCCGCCCTGCACGCGAAGATTGCACGCTAGAACCGCGTTATCCGACTGGCAAGGCTGTCGGCCGACGCGCGACGAGCCCGCACGAGCGCGCCCGATGCTCCGACCACGACCTTTTCCGGCCAAGGAACGGGCCGCCGGGCGGGCGCCGGCTTTTCCCACGCCGAATCCGTGACAGAACGTCGCTACCCGTCCATAACGGCCGTGTTCAGCCTCTATTCAGCCGCAGCGCTCTAAACCCTAGCCCATGAAGCCTATTCACTTCCTCTTCGCCGCCGTCCTGGCCGCCTCGACCCTCCCGGGCGTGGCGTCGGCGCAGCGCGGCCCGGACTCGCTGGGCGCCGACTGGCGCGCCCGGCAGGACCAGGCGCGGGGCGGCGTGCAATCGGGCCAACTGGTGCCGCTGGGCCGGGTGATCGAACAGATCGGCCGGCGCACGCCCGGCCGCGTGCTTGACGCCGGCCTGGAAGGTCCCAACTACCGGGTCCGCTGGGCCACCACCGACGGCCGCCGCATCGACTTCATCGTCGACGCCCGGACCGGCCAGATCCTCAGCGCCAACTAAGCCGCCAACCGCGTCACGAGACAGAGGCTTTTCATGCGTATCCTGCTTGTCGAAGACGATCCGGACCTGTCGCGCCAGCTGAAGCTGGCCCTGGGCGACGCCGGCTACGCCGTCGACCACGCCGCCGACGGCGAGGAAGCCCAGTTCCTGGGCGAGACCGAACCCTACGACGCCGTCGTCCTGGACCTGGGCCTGCCCAAGGTGGACGGGGTGTCGGTGCTGGAGCGCTGGCGGCGCGGCAACGTCGCCACGCCCGTGCTGATCCTGACCGCGCGCGGCTCGTGGAACGAGAAGGTCGCCGGCTTCGACGCCGGGGCCGACGACTACCTGACCAAGCCGTTCCACACCGAGGAGCTGCTGGCCCGCCTGCGCGCCCTGCTGCGCCGCTCGTCCGGCCACGCGTCGCCGACGCTGTCGTGCGGCGGCCTGCGCCTGGACCCGCGCGCCGCCCGGGCCAGCGTCAACGGCGAGCCCCTGCGCCTGACCTCGCTGGAATACCGCCTGCTGCACTACATGATGATGCACCAGGGCCGGGTGATCGGCCGCACCGAGCTGGTCGAGCACCTGTACGACCAGGACTTCGACCGTGACTCCAACACCATCGAGGTGTTCATCGGCCGTCTGCGCAAGAAGCTGGGCAGCGACCGCATCGAGACCGTGCGCGGCCTGGGCTACCGCCTGACGCCGCTGGAAGGCGAGACGACCGAGTGACGCCTTCCCGCCAGGCCAGCTGACCATGTGGGACCTCAGCAAGCGCTCGCTGGTCCGTCGGCTGGTGCTGCTGGCCGGGATCTGGAACCTGGTGGTGCTGCTGGTGGCGGGCGTGTTCCTGACCGCCCAGTTCCGCGACGCGGCGATCCGGCGGTTCGACCAGTCGCTGGCCGTGCTGACCGACGACCTCTACGCCGGCTCCACGGTCGAGGACGGGGTGCTGAAGGCCCCGGTGCTGACCGACATCCGCGCCACCCGGGCCTATTCGGGCCGCTACTGGACGATCTTCGACCAGCCGGCCGGCGGCGGGGGGCTGAACGTCATCGAGCGGTCGCGCTCGCTGTTCGACAGCGACCTGATGATCCCGATGGAGCAGTCCGAGCGGCTGATGTCGGAGTCGGGCAAGACCCTCTATTTCGACCTCAAGGGGCCGCAGAACCGGCCGCTGCGCGCGGCGGCCCTGCTGGCGCGCCTGCCCGGCTATCCGCGGCCGGTGGTGTTCATCGCCGCCGAGGACCGCTCGCCCATCGACGCCGACGCCGACCGCTTCGGGCGCATCACCACCGTGGCCCTGGTGATCCTGGGCGCAGGCCTGATCGCCGCCGTCGTGGTGCAGGTGCGGGTGGGCCTGCTGCCGCTGTTCCGCCTGCGCCGCGAGGTGGCCTCGGTGCGGCGCGGCAAGGCCGAGAAGCTGGAGGGCGCCTATCCGGAGGAGCTGGAGCCCCTGGCCGTCGAGCTGAACGCCCTGCTCAGCCATAACCAGGAGGTGGTCGAGCGCCAGCGCACCCACGTCGGCAACCTGGCCCACGCCCTGAAGACCCCGCTGTCGGTGATGCTGACCGAGGCCAGCCAGCAGCCGGGCGGGCTGGCCGACGTCGTCGAGCGCCAGGCCCAGACCATGCGCGAGCAGGTCGACCACCACCTGCGCCGGGCCCGCGCGGCCGCACGCTCCCAGACCTCGGGCGAGCGCACGCCGGTCGAGCCGATCCTGGACGAGCTGGCCGTCACCCTGGAGCGGATCTTCCAGGACAAGTCGGAAGGGCGGGGCATCGAGATCGACTGGCGCTGCCCCGAGGACCTGTGCTTCCAGGGCGAGCGCCAGGACTTCATGGAACTGGCCGGCAACGTGATGGAGAACGCCGGCAAGTGGTGCAAGGGCAAGGTCCGCGCCGAGGCCGTGGCCAGCTCGCCCGAGCAGATGACCCTGACGGTCGACGACGACGGCCCCGGCCTGCCGCCCGACCGCTGGAGCGACGCCCTCAAGCGCGGCCAGCGGATGGACGAGCACACGCCGGGCTCGGGCCTGGGCCTGTCGATCGTCGACGAACTGGCCCGCGCCTACGGCGGTTCGGTGACCCTGGGCGCCTCGCCGCTGGGCGGTCTGAGGGTGACCCTGGTGCTGCCGCGCTCGGAGGGGTGAGGCGGGCGCCTGCAACCTGAAATTTCGTCGGTTTTCGACAGACGCCGGCGGCTTGCGGCAGCGACGTTTCGACGCCGGTCTTCGCGTCGCGAAAACTTATGGTTTCGGAAAGTCTTAACCTCGTTGGAGACATGGTTGACGCGGCCTGGTTCGGGCTCGTCCGGTGGGGGATTATGGCAGGCATCGCCGCCAACAAGTTGCTGATGGTTCGGAAGCTGGTGGAAGCCGCGCCCGACGCCGCCCTGCGCAGCCTGGAGCTCGCCCTGGCCGGACCGGCCGGCGGGCAGGGCGCGCTGGCGGCCGTGCGCGGCCTGGTCGAGGACGAGACCGCCGCCCGCTACGTCCGCAACAGCGTGCTGGCCCCGATCGCGCCGCTGTGCGCCAACCGCGACACCGAGCAGACCTCTTTCCCGCCCCGCACCCTGGCCCTGTTGTGGAGCGCCCTGAAGGACGTCGCGCCCAAGCAGGTCGAGGAGGCCGCGGCGCGCTGCAATCCGTGGGACCTGGACGAGGGGCCGCCGGAAGTCTTCAACGACCTGTGCAAGCTGGCCGCCAAGGGACTGCGCGCCCAGGCCGAGCCGGGCTTCCAGGCCCTGGACCCGATCTGCGACATCGACGAGCTGGCCTCGTGCCTGGAGCTGTCGCACATCGTCCGCGCCGCCCTGCCCAGGCTGTCGGAATGGGTCAGCAAGATGAGCGACGAGCGCGCCTCGGCCGCCCGCCTGGCCTACAAGGACGCCTGCGACATCCGCGCCGACGCCGGGCCGCTGCTGTTCGAGATCCTGGCCGCCCACCTGCCCGACGACTGGCGGATCCTGCGGGTGATCTCGGCGGTCATGGACCGGCCGGGCGACAAGTTCTGGGCCTCGTCGGAGGTCAGCGTGTTCGGCGAGCGGGTGCTGGCCGACATCGCCCGCAACATCGAATTCATCGAGGGCTTCGATCCCGCCAAGGGCGAGGCCGAGGGCCGCAAGGCCGCCCTGGCCGCCCAGAAGGCCGCGGCCGAGATCACCGAGGTCGAGCGGTCGGTGAACCTGGCCAAGGACGGCCCCTGGGGCCGGCGGATCGCCAAGCACAAGACGGCCGTCGCCGAGGCGGTCGAGGCGCGGATGGGCGCGGCCGAGCGCGAGCTGCTGGCGGCCCTGCCGCTGCGGCCGATCTCGTTCCTGAGCGGCAAGAACGGCAAGGGCGTGCCCCTGCTCACGTCCGAGCCCGACGAGACGCTGGGCCGCCGCCTGACCGCGGTGCTGGTGTTCATCGCCGAGATCCGCGGCTGCGCCCAGCAGAGCGGCTACGGCTCCAGCCGGACCAAGGTGCTGGAGAAGCTGAACGGCCGCCTGGACCAGTACATCGAGGACATCCTGCACATCGTCCGCACCGGCGACGGCGGCGACCAGGGCCTGGCCCGCCAGTACCTGGACCTGGCCGCCGGCTACATCGCCTACAGCCGCGACGAGAAGACCGCCGAGATCGTCCGCCGCCGCGCGGCCGCGGCGATGGCGGCGGCGGCCTAACTCCATCCCGCTCATCCCGGCGAATGCCGGGACCCAGATCCCATGTCGTTTGGGCTGGCTGGATGAGCGCTGAGCTCATGGACCCCACCACGCCGCTATTCCATCTGGGTCCCGGCATTCGCCGGGATGAGCGGATCAGGGTGTATGGCCTCCCCTTACGGAATTTTTTCGCTAACGGCGCCGCCATTTTCCCGGCTAACACGCCCTCATGATCGCTTTCTGGATCGCCGCGGCGGGATTGTCGGCCGTCGTCGCCGCCCTGATGCTGCGCGGAGCCGCGCAGGCGTCCGCGGGCGTGGGCGACGACGCCAGCCTGGCCGTGCATCGCCGCCAACTGTCCGAGATCGACGACCTGGCCGAGCGCGGCCTGCTGGCCGACGCCGAGCTGAAGGGCGCGCGGGCCGAGGCCGGTCGCCGGCTGATCGCCGCCGCCGACGGCCAGGCGCCGTGGCCGCCGGCCAATCCGCGGCTGCGGCCGCTGGTGCTGGTCCTGGCCGCCGCCGCGCCGCTGGTGGCGCTGGGCGTCTACGGCATGATCGGCGGGATGGGCGTGCCCGACCAGCCCTACATCAAGCGCGTGGCCGAGTGGCGCAACAGCGACCCCAGCCGGCTGGAGCCCGAGAAGATCGCCGCCGTGCTGGAGCAGATCGCCGTCCAGCGTCCCAAGGACCCCGAGCCGCTGAAGAACCTGGCGCTGGCCCGGATGGCCGCCGGCGACGCCACGGGCGCGGCCCAGGCCCTGCGCCGCGCGGTGATCATCGCCCCCGCCCGCGCCGACCTGTGGGCCGGACTGGGCGAGACCTTCGTGGCCGAGGCCCAGGGCGAGATCGGGGCCGACGCCCGCAAGGCCTTCGCCGAAGCCCTGAAGCGCGCCCCCAAGAACACCAGCGCCCGCTACCACCTGGGCCTGGCCCGGATCAGCGACGGCGACGTCCAGGGCGGCCTGGCCGACTGGAAGGCCCTGTTGGCCGACCTGCCGGCGGACGATCCGCGCCGCATGGGCTTCGGCCACCAGATCGCCCAGGTCCAGGCCGACGGCGGCCTGCGCCCCTCGGCCGCCCCGACCGGCCAGCCGGCCGAGAGCGCGCGCGACGGCGACGTCCAGGGCATGATCCAGGGCATGGTCGCGGGCCTCGCCGCCCGGCTGGAAGCCAATCCCGACGATCCCGACGGCTGGGTCAAGCTGGTGCGCGCCTATTCGGTTCTGGGCGACACCGCCCGCCGCGACGCCGCCCTGGCCTCGGCCCAGGCGCGCTACAAGGATCAGCCCAAGGTGCTGGCCGCCCTCAACCAGGCGGCCCAAACCCCTTCCCAGAAGACGCCCCAGAATACCGGCCAGCCATGAGCTTCCTGCCCAAATCCCGCAAGGCGCGCCGCCGCCTGACCGTCCTGGCCGTGGCCGCCCCCGTCGTGGCCCTGGCCGTGGGCCTGGCCCTGTGGGGCATGCGCGACGCCATCTCGCTGTTCTACACCCCGGCCCAGGCCGCCGCCGCCCACGTGCCGGCCGGCCGCAAGGTGCAACTGGGCGGGCTGGTCAAGGCCGGCAGCGTGGTCAAGCACCCGGACGGCCTGGTCGAGTTCGTCGTGGCCGACCAGCGCTCCACCGCCCTGGTCCGCTTCAAGGGCGACCTGCCGGACCTGTTCCGCGAGGGCCAGGGCATCGTCGCCTCGGGCGCCTTCGATGAGTCCGGGACTTTCGTCGCCAAGCAGGTGCTGGCCAAGCACGACGAGCGCTACATGCCGCGCGAGGTCTCCAAGGCCCTGAAGGAACAGGGCGAGTGGCGCGGCGACGGCGCCAAGCCCGCCTATGACGCGACCCCCTACGGTCAGAAGCCGAAATCATGATCACCGAATTCGGCGCCTACGCCCTCGTCCTGGCCCTGATCCTGTCGGCGCTGCAGCTGATCCTGTCGGCGGTCGGCGGCGCGCGGCGGTCGGCGCTGCTGGCCGGGGCCGGACGGGGGGCGGCGCTGGGCGCCTTCCTCTGCACGGCCCTGACCTTCCTGGCCCTGATCCACGCCTTCGTGATGTCGGACTTCTCGGTGGCCAACGTCGCGGCCAACTCCCACACCGCCAAGCCGATGCTCTACAAGGTGGCCGGCGCCTGGGGCAGCCACGAGGGCTCGATGCTGCTGTGGTGCCTGGTGCTGACCGGCTACGGCGCGGCCGTGGCCAGCTTCGGCGAGGCCCTGCCGCCGCGCCTGCGGGCCTATGCGGTCGCCACCCAGGGGGCGCTGGGCGTGCTGTTCCTGGCCTATACGGTCTTCGCCTCCAACCCGATGGCGCGGCTCTACGACGTCCCGGTCGAGGGCGCGTCGCTGAACCCGCTGCTGCAGGACCCGGCGCTGGCCTTCCACCCGCCGTTCCTCTACTGCGGCTATGTCGGTTTCTCGGTGGTGTTCTCGTTCGCCATGGCCGCCCTGATCGAGGGCCGGGTCGACGCGGCCTGGGCCCGCTGGGTGCGGCCCTGGACCCTGGCGGCCTGGAGCTTCCTGACCGTCGGCATCACCCTGGGCGCCTTCTGGGCCTATTACGAGCTGGGCTGGGGCGGCTGGTGGTTCTGGGACCCGGTCGAGAACGCCAGCTTCATGCCCTGGCTGATCGGCTCGGCCCTGCTGCACTCGGCCTTGGTGCTGGAGAAGCGCGGGGCCCTGCCGGGCTGGACCGTGTTCCTGGGGCTGGCGGCCTTCACCTTCTCGATGCTGGGCGCCTTCCTGGTGCGCTCGGGCGTGCTGACCAGCGTCCACGCCTTCGCCGTCGATCCGACGCGCGGCGTCCTGCTGCTGACCATCATGGGCATAGCGGCCGGCGCCGGCTTCGCGATGTTCGCCCTGCGCGCCCCCAGCCTGAACAGCGGAGGCCTGTTCGCCCCGGTCAGCCGCGAGAGCGCCATCGTCCTGAACAACATCATCCTGTCGACGGCGACGGCGGTGGTGCTGGTCGGCACCCTGTTCCCGCTGATCCGCGAGGCGACCGACGGCGAGGCCGTGTCGGTGGGCGCGCCGTTCTTCAACATGACCTTCGTGCCGCTGATGGTGCTGGCCATGGCCGTGCTGCCGGCCGGACCGCTGCTGGCCTGGAAGCGCGGCGACGCGCGCCTGGTGGTCCGCCGCCTGTGGCTGGCCCTGGCGGTCGCCGCCATCCTGGGCCTGGTCGCCTTCGCCTTGGTCTCGCCCCGCAGCGCCCTGGCCAGCGCCGGCCTGGTGGTGGGCTTCTGGCTGATCGGCGGGGCCGTGCTGGAGCTCGTCGAGCGGGTCAAGGCCTTCCGCGCCCCCTGGGCCGAGGTGCGCCGCCGGGCCACCGGCCTGCCGCGCGGCGCCTGGGGCACGACCCTGGCCCATGCGGGCCTCGGCGTCTTCGTGCTGGGCGCGTCGTTCGAGACCACCTGGCGGGTCGAGGCGGCCCAGGCCCTGAGCGTCGGCGGCCAGCTGAAGCTGGGCGCCTACGAACTGACCCTGACCGACGTCGGCACGGCCGAGGGCGGCAACTACATCGCCGAGCGCGGCATCGTGACGATCACCAAGGCCGGGGCGCCGGTCTGCGAGGCCAAACCCGAGCGCCGCTTCTATCCGACCGGCAAGCAGACCACCTCGGAAGTGGCGATCTGCCCCAAGGTGCTGGACGACCTCTACGTGGTGCTGGGCGAGCGCCGCGCGGGCGACAACGGCCAGCCGGCCTGGCTGGTGCGGGCCTTCGTCAATCCGTGGGTGCGGCTGATCTTCCTGGGCCCGCTGATCATGGCCATCGGCGGCCTGGTCTCGCTGTCGGACCGCCGTCTGCGGTTCGGCATTGGGAACAAGGCGAGCGCGCGCAAAGCGGAGAAGGCGGCGTGAAGCGCCTCCTGATCGCCCTGGCGGCCGTCGCCTGCATGGCCGGCGCCGCGGCCGATCCGGCCGAGCGCCTGCCCGATCCGGTCCAGGAAGCCCGGGCCCGCGAGATCTTCCGCGAGGTGCGCTGCCTGGTCTGCCAGAACGAGTCCATCGACGACTCCGAGGCGTCCCTGGCGGGCGACCTGCGCCAGGTGGTCCGTGACCAAGTGAAGCAGGGACGCAGCGACAAGGAGATCCGCGCGTTCCTGGTGGAGCGCTACGGCGAGTTCGTGCTGCTCAAGCCGCCGTTCTCGCTGGGCAACGCGCTGCTCTGGGCCACGCCTGGGATTGCGCTGATCTTGGGCGGCGTGTTGATGATTTTGCTTCTGCGTCGGCGGTCGGCTTCGGCGGTCGACGGTGAAGACGCGCAGCGACTTTCCCAGGAGGAAGAAGCGCGTCTTCAGGTGTTGTTGAAGGACGAATGACACGATTGCGCCGCGAAGACGCCCCAAGACCATCTTGAGCGTGGACGCATGATCTCTTTCGAAGACCATTGCGCCTTTCGCCAGCGCAACTAGGTTCTCAAGCCAAGGACCCGGCGCCGCGCGCCGTGGGTGAGGAAAGACGTAAGATGGCTGCTAGGAAGTCTGGTTTCTTTGTCGGTGCGGTCGCCGGCGCGGGCGTGGCCTGCGCGGCTCTGGCCGGGGTCGGCATGCGCATGGCGCCCGCGGGGGCGGCCGAGCCGGCCCAGGTGGTCCGCACCTCGGGCGCTCCAGCCCCGATGTTCGCCCCGCCGCCCGGCGCGCCGATGTCGTTCGCCGACATCTTCGAACAGGTCTCGCCCGCCGTGGTGCAGATCGACGTGACCTCCAAGGCCGCCGCGGCCCCGCGTCTGCGCATCCCGGGCCTGGAAGGCTTCGACATCGTGCCGCGCGGCCAGAAGCCGGGCGAGGAGGGCGAGGAAGCCCCCGGTCCCAAGCAGCAGTCCTCGGGTTCGGGCTTCTTCATCTCGGCCGACGGCTATCTGGTGACCAACAACCATGTGGTCGCCGACGCCGACGACGACGGCATCAACGTGGTTCTGAAGGACGGCCGTGAGCTGAAGGCCACCATCGTCGGTCGGGACGAAGGCACCGACCTGGCCGTGCTGAAGGTGGTCGACCCCAAGGCCAAGGGCGCGGCGTTCCCGTATGTGAACTTCGAGAACCAGGCCAAGCCGCGGGTCGGCGACTGGGTGATCACCATCGGCAACCCGTTCGGCCTGGGCGGCACCGCCACGGCCGGCATCATCTCGGCCTACAACCGCGACCTGGGCGACAGCTCGTCGACCTTCGTCGACTACATCCAGATCGACGCGCCGATCAACCGGGGCAACTCGGGCGGTCCGTCGTTCGACATCTACGGCCGGGTGATCGGGGTCAACACCGCGATCTTCTCGCCGACCGGCGGCTCGGTGGGCATCGGCTTCGCCATCCCCGCCGACGTGGCCGAAGCCACCGCCAAGCAGCTGATCAGCGGCGGCAAGGTGGTGCGCGGCTATATCGGCGCGCAGATCCAGCCCTTCACCAAGGAAATGGCCGACGCCCAGGGCCTGGGCGACGTCAAGGGCGCCATCGTCGCCGACCTGGTGGCCGGCGGTCCCGCCCAGAAGGGCGGCCTGATGCCCGAGGACGTGATCACCGCCGTCAACGGCGTGGCGATCAAGAACGGTTCGGAACTGACCCGCGAAGTGGCCAAGGGCCGTCCCGGCGACACCCTGAAGCTGTCGATCCTGCGCGGCGGCAAGCCCCGCACCATCGACATCAAGTCGGGCGTGCGTCCGACCGAGAAGGAACTGGCGCTGAGCGACGACGACAGCGACGAGGGCGGCGCCGAGGCGCCGACCAAGCCGCAGGTCCAGAAGTCGGAAGCCCTGGGCATGAGCCTGGCGCCGATCGACGATGCGGCCCGCCGCACCTACAGCATCGATCCCACCGTCCGCGGCGTGCTGATCGACGGCGTGAAGGTCAATTCCGACGCCGGCGAGAAGGGCCTGCGCAAGGGCGACGTGCTGACCAGCGTCAACGGCGATCCGGTCACCTCGGCCTCGCAGGTCAACGCGGCGGTCGAGGCGGCCAAGAAGCTGCAGCGCCCCAGCGTCAACCTGCGGATCATCCGCGCCGGTCGTCCCACGATCGTGCCGCTGAAGATCGCGCCGTAGGCGGCATAGGCTAACGCCGGTACGCGGGGGCTTTCGCCCGCGCCCGGATCACGTCACCATTGCGGGGACGTGACGACGACACGACAGAGGGCGTCATCGATTCGCACGGTGACGCCCTTTCGTGCATCTGGGGACCTGCATGCGTATCCTGATTATCGAGGACGATCTCGAAGCCGCCGGCGCCATGAGCCACGGCCTGACCGAGGCGGGCTACGAGTGCGTCCACGCGCCCGACGGCGAGGCCGGCCTGACCGAGGCGGGCAAGGGCGGGTTCGACGTGATGATCGTCGATCGCATGATGCCCAAGAAGAACGGCGTCGAGGTGGTCGAGACCCTGCGCCGCGAGGGCGACCAGACGCCGGTGCTGTTCCTGTCGGCCCTGGGCGAGATCAACGACCGCGTCACCGGCCTGCGGGCCGGGGCCGACGACTACCTGGTCAAGCCCTACGCCTTCGCCGAGCTGATCGCCCGGGTCGACGCCCTGTCGCGCCGCCGCGAGACGGGCGCGGTGGCCACCACCCTGAAGGTGGGCGAGCTCGAGATGAACCTGATCAACCGCACGGTCCATCGCCAGGGCAAGGAGATCGACCTCCAGCCCCGCGAGTTCCAGCTGCTGGAATTCATGATGCGCCACGCCGGCCAGTCGGTGACGCGCACCATGCTGCTGGAGAAGGTGTGGGAATACCACTTCGATCCCCAGACCAATGTCATCGACGTGCACATCTCCCGGCTGCGGTCCAAGATCGACAAGGGCTTCGACCGCCCCATGCTGCAGACCGTGCGCGGGGCCGGCTACCGGCTCGATCCGTAGGCGGTTGGTCCTGGGCGTGATAGGCTGGAGCCATGAACAAGCTGACCCAGCCCGTTCCCGAGCGCGAGGACTTCAGCGCTGAACCGTCCGAGGCCGAACTCGAAGCCTGGTTCGAGCGCAATCGGGACGCGCTGAAGGAGTCGCTGGACGTCGCGCGCCGGCAGCTCGCCGAGGGGCGATCGGACAAGCGCACGGTCGCCGAGATCATCGCCGAAGGAACGCGCCGGCATCTCGCCAAGCGATAAGGTCGGAATGGCGAGGGTCGCGGGGGACAACGGGCTTGGCGTCGCGGTCGCGCAGCTCGAACGCCTGGAAATCCCTGGACCGGCTCGCGGCGTTTCCTCAACTGGGGCGCGCGCGGCGTGACCTGGGTGAAAATACATTCACTTTGCCGGTTCGGCCGTGGGTGATCATCTACGACCTCGTGGAGGGAGACGTCGAAGTGTTGCGTATCGTCGATGGCCGCCGCGACCTGTCCGCTCTTCTAGACGAGCCCCGCTGAACCATGCGCCTGCCGCGCCTGATCCGATCCACGCCGTTCCGGCTGACGCTGCTGTTCCTGGCCCTGTTCGCGGCGGCCGCCAGCGCGTTCCTGGGCTACATCTACATCGCCACGGCCGGCGAGGTGAACCGCCGCGCCGACGCCGACATCACCCGCGAGATGGAGAGCCTGGAGGCCGCTTATCGGGTGGGCGGGGTCAACGCCCTGAACCAGACCATCGTCGAGCGCGCCACCGGCGAGCGGCCGTTCCTGTACCTGCTGCTCGACAAGGACGGGAAGCGGATCTCCGGCTCGATCGAGGAGTCGCCGATCGACGACTTCACGGGCCCGGGCCCCACCTGGGAGACCTTCAAGCTCACCGAGACCGACATTGACGGCGCCGAGGTCAAGCGCGCGGCGCGCGGGGTGCAGGAGCGCCTGTCGGGCGGCGAGGCCCTGTTCGTCGGCGCCGACGTCCAGGAGTCCGAAGGCTATGTGATGAAGATCGTCCGGGCCCTGCGCGGGGCCGGGGCGCTGGTCATCATCCTGGGCCTGGCCGGCGGAGTGCTGATCAGCCGCAACGTCTCGCGCAGCATGCAGGGGCTGGTCGATGTCGTGAACGCGGTGCGGGCCGGCGACCTGCACGCCCGGGCCCGGGTGCGCGGCACCCGCGACGAGTACGACGAGCTGGCCGAGGGGCTGAACGACATGCTCGACCGCATCGAGCGGCTGATGGGCGGCCTGCGCCACGCCGGCGACGCCATCGCCCACGACCTGCGCTCGCCGCTCACGCGGCTGAGAGCGCGCATGGAGGTGGCCCTGATCGACGTCGAGAACGGCAAGGGCGACCCCGTGGCCGCCCTGGAGACCGCCCTGATCGACGCCGACGGCGTGCTCAAGACCTTCAACGCCGTGCTGGCCATCGCCCGCCTGCAGGCGGCCGGCGAGGCGCCCAACCAGACGGTGTTCGACGCCAGCGAGCTGGCCTCGGACATGGCCGAGCTCTACGAGGCCAGCTGCGAGGACAAGGGCCTGGACTTCAAGGCCGAGATCGTCCCGGCGCTCAACATCCGGGGCAACCGCGAGTTCATCGCCCAGGCCCTGGCCAACATCCTGGACAACGCCATCAAGTACACGCCGGAGGGCGGGGCGGTGATGCTGCGGGCCCGACGCACCTCGTCCGGCGAGCTGGAGTTCTCGGTCACCGACACCGGCCCCGGCGTGCCCGAGGCCGACCGCGTCCGGGTGATCCAGCGCTTCGTCCGCCTGGAGAACAGCCGCAGCGAGCCGGGCGCGGGCCTGGGTCTGTCGCTGGTCCAGGCGGTGGCCGCCTCGCACGGCGGACGGCTGGAGCTGGCCGAGGGGCCCGGCGAATACGGCGGCTTCGGGCCGGGCCTGCGAGTGGCGCTGCTTTTGCCACGGGTGGAGTAGGGGTCAGAAGCGCACGCACTTGCCCCCACCTGACCGCTTCGCGGTCTGTCCGCCCCCATAGGGGGCGGAGCCTTCTGGCGCGGCTCTTCCCCCTCCGGGCGGAACGACCGCGAAGCGGTCCGTAGGGGGCAAGTGTTCAACTCACCGCCCGTACACCACCGTGTAGCACCGCTGCTGCCCCAGCTTCGTCGCGCAGAAGCCGGGTTCGTCCGAGCCCTCGCGGATGACGACGTAGCGGTCGCGCTTGCAGGCCCACCACTCCTCCTCGAAGGCCTGGCCGCCGCCGTCCTGCTTGAACACCGGCTCGTCGCCCTGGGCGTAGAAGCGGGTCATGCCGGTCAGGCCGCCGAAGCTGCCCCAGCCGTTGACCAGGCCGCAGACCCGGCCGTCGCGCCGCGCCCACACCTGGCCCAGTTCCAGCGAATGGGGCTGGGCCAGGCGGGCGATCAGCCGCGGTTTGACGCTGGCCCAGCGGACACGGGCCATCGACCTGGCCTTGATCAGCTGGGCGCCCTCCCGGGCCGGCGCCTTGGGCTCGACCTTCAGCTCGTACTGCACGGTGTACATGACCATCAGGCCGACGGCGAAGGCGACCAGGGCCATGACGCCCAGGTCGAAGGCCTTCACCGCCAGGCTCTTGCGGCGGCTCTTGGGGCCGCGCGTTTCCGGCATCCTGAGAACGAAGGTCATGGCCGCCCCGCCTGCTTCCACGCGAGGCGTGGATTACGTCCGTAGTTTGTAAAACTTACAAACGTAATCCGAGTCGTCAAGCCATGAGCGCGGGACCGCGGCGGGCTTCGGGATCAGTGGTTGAGCTTGGGCAGGGTGATGCTGTCGACCGGCGTGTCGCCGACGAACCGGCCGGGCCAGGAGATCTCCTGGTTGGGCAGGGGGCCGCGCGGCGTGACGGTCCAGACGACCAGGGCGGTGGCCACGGCCATCAGGGCGACGGCGGCCGCGCCGGCGGTCTGGCGGCGATAGCTGGGCTCGGG
Source organism: Caulobacter sp. CCG-8 (assembly GCF_037402475.1). Taxonomy (NCBI): domain Bacteria; kingdom Pseudomonadati; phylum Pseudomonadota; class Alphaproteobacteria; order Caulobacterales; family Caulobacteraceae; genus Caulobacter; species Caulobacter sp. CCG-8. The sequence continues at coordinate 64,454 of NZ_JBBEUD010000008.1, read as the reverse complement.
CTTGGCCAGCAGCTTGACCCGCAGCAGCAGCGGATGGGCCGCGAAGAAGCAGGCCAGGGGCGAGCCGGTCCGGCGGGTGTGCGCCTCGACCAGGGCCTCGGCGTAGGTGCGGCGCAGGTTGGGGCGCAGGCTCAGGACCGTGGCGTCGCAGGCCATCTCCTGGTCCAGCCGCGCGCACAGGGCGCCGACATGGATCAGCGGGTTGCACCAGCCCAGGACCTGGATGCCGGCGATGGCCAGGTTGGCGATCGGGTCGCCGCGCTTGATGTGGGCGCGCTCGTGCAGGTCGACGATCTTGCGCGCCTGCTCGTCGAAGCGGGTCGCGAAGTCGGCGGGCAGGACGACGCGGGGCCAGAAGACCCCCATGACCGCCGGGCCGGCGCGGCCGGCTTCGGCCCGGGCGCGGAAGGCGCGCTCCTGCAGCAGGATCACCGTGGCCAGGGCGACGCCGCCGGCCAGCCAGACGGCCAGCAGCAGCACGGCGCGCTCCTCGCCCATCAGCGAGGCGGGGGCGCCCGAGCCCAGGGTCTCGGACAGGCTGGGGAAGACCGTGGCGATCGCCGCGACCGGCACCAGCGCCCACAGGCGATAGGCCAGGCCGGGGCCGAACACGGCCCGTGTCGGGCTCCGCAGCAACAGGACCAGCAGCACCGCCGCGGCGGCCGCCGCCTGGGTGCGCAACAGGGTCAGGGCCAGCAGTTCAGCCATCATTTTCGAGGCCCTCGATCAGGGACTTCAGCTGCTTGATCTCGTCGGTCGACAGGGCGCGATGCTGGGCGAAGTGCGCCACCAGCGGCGTCAGCTGGCCGTCGAAAAGTCGGTTCAGGAGGCTCTGGCTCTCGGCCTGCACGTAGTCGGCCCGCTGGATGATCGGGGCGTAGCGCGCCCGGCCGTCGATGCGGTCCGACCGGATCGCCTTGCGCTTCAGCAGGCGATTGATCAGCGTCTTGACCGTCGCCTCGCCCCAGCCCTGGGGTTCGGCCACCTCGGCCATGATCTCGTCCACCGTCAGCGGATTGCGCATCCACAGCGCGTCCATGATGCGGCTTTCGGCCTGGGTGATGTTCATGGCGTTCGGTCTCCAGACTCGAACGATTACGCCTGTAACATCGAGTGTCAAGCGGACGTCGATGCGCTCGCGTGATCCGTCACGAGACGGGATGACCTCGCCGCCCTCCCGCGCCACAGTGCCCGCCATGACTCGTCTGCTCGAACGCCTCACCCCCTGCGGCCCCGTCGTCGATCCCAAGGCCGCCGAGCGGGCGCACGAGACGATCACACGGCGCGTCGGCGAGGCCGCGCCGTCGGTCGAGGCCGCCTGGCCGGCCCTGGCGCCGGTGTTCGCCGCCTCGCCGTATCTGACCGGCCTGGCGCGGCGCGACGGCAAGCGGCTGCCGCTGATCCTGGAGGGCGATCCCGAGGCGCGGCTGGCCCAGATCCTGGCCCAGGCCGAGGCCGTGGCCGCCGAACCCGACTTCGAGACCGCCCGGCGGGCGCTGCGCGAGCTGAAGGCCGACCTGCACCTGCTGACCGCCCTGTGCGACCTGGGCGGGGTCTGGGACCTGGACGCGGTGACCGGCGCCCTGACCCGCTTCGCCGACGCGGTCCTGCACGCTTCGCTGGCCCAGGCCGTGCGGCTGGAGGTGGCGCGCGGCGCCCTGACCCACGTGGGCGAGGGTCCGGAAGGTCCGGCCCCGGGCCTGTTCTGCATCGCCATGGGCAAGCACGGGGCGTTCGAGCTCAACTATTCCAGCGACATCGACTTCTCGATCTTCTACGCGCCCGAGGCCCTGCCGGTGGCCGACGGCGTCGAGCCGCAGGGCGTGGCGGTGCGCATCGCCAACCATCTGGGCCGGCTGCTGGCCGAGCGCACGGCCGACGGCTACGTCTTCCGCATCGACCTGCGCCTGCGCCCCGACCCCTCGTCGACCCCGCCGGCCATGCCGATCGACGCGGCCTTGGACTACTACGAGAGCGTCGGCCAGAACTGGGAGCGGGCGGCGCACATCAAGGCGCGCATCTGCGCCGGCGACTTCGCGCGGGGCCAGGCGTTCCTGGCCGAGCTGCAGCCGTTCATCTGGCGCAAGAACCTCGACTTCGCCGCCATCGCCGACATCCATTCGATCAAGCGCCAGATCCACGCCTACAAGGTGGACGACCGCCTGACCGCCAAGGGGGCGGACCTGAAGCTGGGGCGCGGCGGCATCCGCGAGATCGAGTTCTTCGTCCAGACCCAGCAGCTGATCCTGGGCGGCCGCCATCCCGACCTGCGCAGCCCGCGCACCCTGGAGGCCCTGGCGGCCCTGTCGGAGGCCGGCCACGTCACGCCCGAGGACCGCGACTATCTGATCAAGGCCTATCGCGACCTGCGCGCCCTGGAGCACCGGGCCCAGATGATCGCCGACGACCAGACCCACAAGCTCCCGGAGTCCGACGCCGACCGCAAGAAGGTGGCGGCCCTGTGGGGCCACGCCGCCCTGCGCAGCTTCGACGCGGTGGTCGGCAACATCCTCAAGGGGGTGAACCGCCGCTACGGCGCGCTGTTCAAGGGCGAGGAGGAGCTGTCGTCGCGGTTCGGCAGCCTGGTCTTCACGGGCGTCGAGGACGATCCCGAGACCCTGGCCACGCTCAAGCGGATGGGTTTCAGCCATCCCGAGCGGGTGGCCGCCACGATCCGCGGCTGGCACCACGGCCACATCGCCGCCACCCGCACCGAGCGGGGCCGCGAACTGTTCACCCGCCTGGCCCCGCGCCTGCTGGACGCGGCCAACGCCACCGGCGCGCCCGACGACGCCTTCAACCGGTTCGGCGACTTCTTCTCGTCCTTGAGCAGCGGGGTGCAGATCCAGTCGCTTTTCCTGGCCCAGCCGCGCCTGTTCGAACTGATCGTCGAGGTCATGGCCTTCGCGCCGCGCCTGGCCAGCACCTTGGCGCGGCGCCCCACCGCCCTGGACGCCTTGCTGGACCCGGCCTTCTTCGGGCCCATCGAGATGCCCAAGGACGCGCCCTGGGACCCGGCCGATTTCGAGGGGGCGATGGACGCGGCGCGGCGGCTGTTCCGTGACCAGAGCTTCCGGATCGGGGTGCGGGTGATCAGCGGTACGGCCGGGGCCCGCGACGCGGGCGCGGCCTTCGCCGACCTGGCCGACCTGATCGTCGGCGGCCTGGCCCCGGCGGCCCTGGCCGAGGTCGAGCGGCTGGGCGGCGAGTTCCCGGGGCAGGTGGCCGTCGTGGCCCTGGGCAAGGCCGGCTCGCGCGAGATGACCGCCAAGTCGGACCTGGACCTGATGACGCTGTACGCGTCCGACGATCCGGCGGGCATGTCGGGCATGTCGGGCATCAAGGGCTGGAGCGCCGACAGCTTCTACGCCCGCTTCACCCAGCGCCTGACCTCGGCCCTGTCGGCCCCGACCGGCGAGGGCACGCTGTACGAGGTGGACCTGAAGCTGCGGCCCTCGGGCACCAAGGGGCCGGTGGCGGTCAGCTACGCGGCGTTCGAGGACTATTACGAGCGCGAGGCCGAGACCTGGGAGCTGCAGGCCCTGACCCGCGCGCGGGTGATCTGGGCCAGCTCGCCGGCGTTCAAGGCGCGGGCCGAGGCCGCGATCGCCGCGGCCCTGCGCCGGGCGCGCGATCCGAGGAAGACCGCCGTCGACGTGCTGGAGATGCGCCAGCTGATGGAGGACGAGCGGCCGGGCAAGGGCGACTGGGACCTGAAGCTGACGCCGGGCGGCCTGGTCGACATCGAGTTCGCCGCCCAGTTCCTGCAGCTGGTCCACGCGGCGGGCGGCGGTCCGTTGGCCCAGAACACCGGCGAGGCCCTGGCGGCCCTGGGCCGGGCCAAGCTGGGCGACCCGGCGGCGCTGACGGCGCTGGAGAGCGCCTGGCGGTTGGAGCAGGACCTGTCCCAGCTGCTGAAGGTGGCCCTGGAGGACGGCCACGACCCGGACACCGAGCCCAAGGCCTTCCGCGCCTTGCTGGCCCGGGCCGGCGGCGTGCGCGAGTTCCGCTCGCTGAAGACCAAGCTGGCCAAGGCGAAGACCGAGGCGCGGGGCGCGTTCGAGGCGGTGGTGAAGGGGTAGGGTGGCTCACCCACTTGCCCCCACCTGACCGCTTCGCGGTCTGTCCGCCCCCGTAGGGGGCGGAGCCTCAGCGCTCTTCCCCCTCGGGGGGAAGACGGTCGCGAAGCGACCCGTAGGGGGCAAGTGGTCACATTCAACACACGCCCTGTAACCATTCTGGCTCCCGGCACGTATCCTACAAGGTAGCCTCCCCGGAGCCCGCCCATGCTGATCCGCCACGCCCCCGACCTGACCGACAACGACGTCATCGACCGGGCGCTCTACCTGCGTCGGCGTGAGTTCATCGGCGGGGCGGCCGGGCTGGGCCTGATGGCGGCGGTCGGCGTGGCCCAGGCGCGGGACCTGGCCTACGGTCCCGGCTTCTCGACGACCGAGGCCAAGACGCCGAAGAAGGACATCACCGGCTACAACAACTTCTACGAATTCGGGGTCAACAAGGAGGACCCGTCCGAGAACGCGGGGTCGCTCAAGACCCGCCCGTGGACGGTCCGCGTCGACGGCGAATGCGAGGCCCCGGCCAGCTTCGCCATCGACGACCTGATCAAGGGGAACAAGCTGGAGGAGCGCATCTACCGCATGCGCTGCGTCGAGGGCTGGTCGATGGTGATCCCCTGGGTCGGCTTCCCCCTCAAGGACCTGCTGGCCAAGGTCAAGCCGACCTCCAAGGCCAAGTTCGTCGCCTTCGAGAGCCTGATGCGGCCGTCCGAAATGCCCGGCCAGCGCTGGGACACCCTGCAGTGGCCCTATCGCGAAGGCCTGCGGATCGACGAGGCCGTGCATCCGCTGACCATCCTGGCCGTGGGCCTCTACGGCGACGTCCTGCCCAACCAGAACGGCGCGCCGGTCCGGCTGGTCGTGCCCTGGAAGTACGGCTTCAAGGGCGCCAAGTCGATCGTGCGGATCAGCCTGGTCGAGAAGATGCCGCGCACCGCCTGGAACGACCTGGCCCCGCGCGAGTACGGCTTCTATTCCAACGTCAATCCGGCCGTGGACCATCCGCGCTGGTCGCAGGCCACCGAGCGCCGGATCGGCGAGTTCCGCCGCCGCGAGACCCTGCCGTTCAACGGCTACGGCGAGTGGGTGGCCGACCTCTATCGCGGCATGGACCTGAAGCGGAACTTCTGATGGACGCCTCGGTGAAGCGGGCGGCCAAGAGCAAGCGCCCTTCGAAAACCCAGGACAACCTGGTCTACGCCGCCGTCTGGCTGGCCTGTTTCGCGCCGCTGGTCTGGCTGGCCTGGCGGGTGTTCAGCGACGACCTGGGGGCCAATCCGATCGAGGCCCTGATCCGCCAGATCGGCGTCTGGGGCCTGCGCCTGCTGCTGGTCGGCCTGGCGATCACCCCCGCCGCCCGCCTCCTGAAGAAGCCGCGCCTGGTCCGTTTCCGCCGCACGGTCGGCCTGTTCGCCTTCGCCTATATCTGCCTGCACCTGCTGACCTATATCGGCGTCGACCTGTTCTTCGACTGGGGCCAGCTGGTGAAGGACATCCTCAAGCGGCCCTTCATCACCCTGGGCATGCTGGGCTTCGCCCTGCTGATCCCCCTGGCCGTGACCTCGACCAACGGCTGGGTCGTGCGCCTGGGCCGGGCGACCTGGCAGAAACTGCACTGGCTGATCTACGTGATCGTCCCGCTGGGCGTGGCCCACTACTACCTGCTGGTGAAGGCCGACCACCGGCCGCCCCTGGTCTATGCGGGGATTTTGGCGGTGCTGATGGGGTGGCGGGTCTGGGAGGCGTGGCGGCGAGTTCGGCGCTCCTGAACTCAAAAACGGTTGTCATCCCGGAAAGCGCGCAGCGCTTGTCCGGGACCCAGGTGAGCCGCACCGCATGTGCCCAGTCACCTGGGTCCCGGACAGCCTCTGCGAGGCTTCCGGGATGACACCGGTGAGAATCCTAGAACATCTCCGCCTCGGGATCGCGCGTCTGGTCCCGCTTCCACCAGCCGCCCAGCTTCGCGCCGCCGCACGGGCCCTTCTGGGTGATCGTCACGGTGTCGACAACGAAGGCCGCGTCCAGGATGCAGGCGTCGGGACCGGTCCCGGTCAGGGGGAAGCTGACCACGGTCTGGCCGACGGCGATCTTCACGGGCCGGGTGTCGTCGGTGAAGCCCTGGGTCGCGCTCGGATCGCCCAGCATGTAGCCGAGGTTCAGGCCGGCTGGCACGGCCTTGAGGCTGATCATGTCCGGGCCGCGCGTGTAGATGCCGCTCAGCCGGAAGCCCGGGTTCCGCAGCACCGCGATGCGGTCGGCGTGGATGGTCCGCAGGCAGGGCAGGGCGGTCTCGTCGTCGGTGCACAGGATCCCGCCCCCGCTCACTTCCGGCGGCTCCAGGGCGCGCGAGCCCACCCAGCCGCGCTGGCTCAGCTTCACATAGGCGGCGATCTGGCCGTCCCAGAGCTTGAGCGCCTCGCCATAGGCCTTGGCCAGGTCCTCGTCCTGGCGCGACAGCTGCGGGTCCTTGCAGATCAGCTTCTCGACCTTGGTGCGGGCCTTGGCGCAGTCGAAGCTGGCGGCGGCGGCCGGCGCGGCGGTCGCGACAAGCAGCAGGCCGGCGAGGATGGCGAGGAGACGGGTCATGAGGGCCTACTCGTTCAGATAGGGCGACTTGGCCGGATCGCGGCGGAAGACCCGCTGGTCGGTCCCCAGGGCGCAGCGTTCGGTCTTCGGGAACGACAGGGTGGCGGTGTCCTGGGTGAAGGTCAGGGTGCGCGGGCAGCCCGCATCCTCGAAGCGCAGCTTGCCCGAGGCGTCGACGGCGCCCTCGGCCTGCATCAGCATGTTCCCCGCCGAGTTTGGGCAGATGTAGAGCTCAACCCCGATCCCGGCGTCGGGATAGCTCTGCGACACGTCCAGATAGACCCCGTCCGCAGGGCATTTGCCGCCGACGTAGCGGCCCATCCATTTCAGGCTGGGATGGGTCAGGAAGCTGAGGCGGCGCTCGTAGTCCTGCTTCAGGCAGGCGGCGTCGGCCTTGCAGATGGTGTTGCGGTCGCCCAGCCAGTTGCGCTGTTCGGTGCGGATGTAGCTCGACCAGTTCCCGGCCGGCCACAGGCCCTGGGCGGCCTTGAAGGCGGCGGCGACCTGCTCGTCCAGCTTCGACACCGCCGGGTCCTTGCAGATCGCCCTCTCGGTGGGCGTGCCGGCCTTGGCGCAGTCGAAACTGGCGGCCCGCGCCCCGGCGGGAAGGCCGGCAAGGCACAGCAGGGCGGCCAAGCCGACCCAGGACGCGACACGGTTCATGCGGAAACCCCTCCCAGCGACGCCGGGAGAGGCTAACCGAGAACGGCGTTACCCGAAAGCGGGCGTCTACTTCGCGGCGGCCTGCTTGGCTGCGTAGTCCTGCACTTGGCGCACCACGCGCAGCACGTTGCCGCCCCAGATCGCGGCGACGTCGGCGTCGGTGTAGCCGGCGGCCTTCAGGCGGGCGGTGACCTTGGGCAGGTCGGCGACGTCCTCGAAGCCGACCACCCCGCCGCCGCCGTCCCAGTCGGCGCCGATCCCCACGTGCTCGGGACCCACGACCTTCAGGGTGTGGGTCAGGCTGGCCATGAAGTCCTCGAAGCTGGCGCGGATCGGCGGCAGCTTGGCGTCCACCTCGGCCTTCTTCTTCAGATAGGCGATGATGTCGGCCTCGCTCGCCGTCTCGCTGTCGGGCGCCGGGCCCAGGGCCTTCAAGGCGGCCAGGCGTTCGGGGCTGGCGTTGGTGTTCTTCAGATAGACCGAGTTGATGCAGATCACCCCGCCGGCGTCGGCGATCTTCTTCAGCCGGCCGTCGTCCAGATTGCGCGGGTGGTCGTAGATGGCCTTGGCGCCCGAGTGCGAGGCGATGATCGGGACCTTCGACAGCTGCACGGCCTGGTCGACCACGTCGTCGGACGAGTGGCTGACGTCGATCAGGATGCCCAGCCGGTTGGCCTCGGCCAGCCAGCGGAGGCCCAGCGGCGAGAAGCCGTGCCAGAGCGGCTTGTCGGTCGAGCTGTCGGCCAGCTGGTTGGCCTTGAAGTGCGCCGGACCGGCCATCCGCACGCCGGTGGCGTAGAAGGTCTGCATCAGGGTGAGGTCCTCACCCAGCGGCCAGCTGTTCTCCATGCTCTGGAAGACGAACTTCTTGCCGGCCTTGTTGATCCGCTCGGCGTCGTCGGCGGTGTAGGCCAGCTCGAACTTGTCGGAATGGGCCGCGACCATCTCGCGGATTTCGGCGGCGCGCTCCAGGGCCGCGTCGCGGGCCGCGCGATAGCCCTCGGCGGTCAGGGCTCCCTGCTCGGTGTAGATCACGAAGAACCCGCCATCCAGGCCGCCGGCGTCCATGCGCGGCAGGTCCACCTGGGTGCCGTCGGCCTTCACGTCGTGCCGGTCGGCCATGCTCCAGCCTTTGCGGGCGAAGTGCTCGGGCGTGTCCAGGTGGGTGTCGAGGGTCAGGACCTTCTCGTGCAGCGCGCGATCGGCCTTCGAGATGGGCGCGTCGGCCGCCCAGGTCGTGATGGGGGCGGCGGCGGCGAGGGCGGCGGAGCCGAGGAGGATCGTCAGCAGGCGGGACATCTTGGCTCCGACATGGCGTTTGCTAAGGCCACGCTCGGGGATTGCGGGCGGTCGGTCAAGGCGGGGCGGCGAACACTTGCCCCCACCTGACCGCTAAGCGGTCTGTCCGCCCCCGTAGGGGGCGGAGCCGCCGCCGCGAGGCTCTTCCCCCAGCGGGGGAAGACGACCGCGAAGCGGTCCGTAGGGGGCAAGTGTTCGTCGCGCCGGACTCTAACCCTAGTAGAACGCGCCGTAGATGACGTCCGCGATCCGGCCGGTGCGGGTCTCGACCAGCAGCAGGTCGGGTCCGTAGCGCACCCATTGATAGCCCCACGGCGGCCCTTCCAGGCCCATGCGCCAGTAGTCGTCGTAATAGTAGGTCGGGGTCAGGAACAGCGACGGCAGCACCACGCCGATGCTCCAGCGGCGGTAGCGATAGCCCGACGGATAGCGCCAGCGCGGACCATGGACCGGACGGAAGCCGGGCGGACGGCCCGCGCCGGGGCGGTGCGGACCCACGGGGCCCGGCGGACGCGGCCCGGGGCCGGGATGGGGAGGGCGGTGACCGCCCGACGGCGGGCGGGGCGGGGGCTTGGGCGCGGGCGGTCTCGGGCCCGGTCCCTGACCCTGGCCGGGCGGTCGTCCTCCGCCGTTCCCGCCGCCGGGCGGGCGCGAGCCGCCGGAATTCCCGCCGCCGGGCGGATGACCGCCGCCGCCTGGTCCGCCTCCGCCGTGACCGCCGCCGGGTTTCCCGCCGCCGGGCGGTCCGCCCGATTGCGCGAGGGCCGCGCCTGGGACCAGCAGTCCCAGGGCCGAGGCGACGAAGAGGCGACGATCCATGCTCAAGCTCCCACTGCCGCTCGTTCCGAGCGTTCAGGCTTGAACGCTGCAAAGCGCTGCCGGTTCACGTCGGCGCCTCGTGAGCCGTTGGCGCGCTCCGGCCGCCATGCAAGAACAGGGTCATGGTGACGACGGACGCCCTGTTTCGAATTGGCGACGCCGCCGAGGAGGCGGGCGATTTCGATCTGGCGCTGCGTTCGTTCGAGCGTGGCTCGTCCCTCGGCTCGGCGGAGTGCCTCACCCGGCTGGCCTACCTGTATGACGAAGGGCTGGGGGTCGAGGTGGACAAGCCCCTCGCGATGAAACTCTATCGCCGCGCCTGGCGCCGCCACGGCTCGACGGGCGCGGCGAACAACATCGCTATCCTCTATCGCGAGCTTGGGCGCTACCAGGACATGTTCGGCTGGTTCCAGCGGGCGGCTCGAGGCGGCGACGACGGCGCGCAGCTGGATCTCGCGAAGTGCTATCTCGAAGGCGTGGGTGTCCGGAAGAACGTCCAGCTGGCCCTGCGATGCCTCGCGATCGCCGATGGCGGCGTCCACATCTCCGAGGATGAGCGGGACGAAGCGCGCGCCCTCCTGGCCGTGCTGGGCCCGCGCCTGGTCTGAAAGTCCGCAAGTCGCGCGAGGGTCCTGTCTTCGGACGCCGGGCTAGAACAGCCCCAGCGCCTTGAAGCTGGCCACGCCGTCGCGGCCGACCACCAGGTGGTCGTGGACGTTGATCTTCAGCGCCTTGCCGGCCTCGACGATCTGCTTGGTCATCTCGATGTCGGGCCGCGAGGGCGTGGGATCGCCGCTGGGATGGTTGTGCAGCAGTAATGCATAGTATTTAATTGTTTGATTCTGGTGGAATTTCTAAAAAACGGGAGTTAACTGATGTCGGTTATCGGGGATGTATTTCGCTCTTGCGTTCAGGAGGCGGGCCAAAATCACGGATTATCACGAGCATCCATGTTTGAAGTTGCGGATAATTTAGTTCGTGGGCGATGGCGAATGGTAGTCGATGGAGAATGGGCGACGGACCCAATGTGTCCTCGCCGCTAGATAGCTCCTCCGAAAGCAGAAAGGTCTTCGCGGCTGATGATGTCGTGACGATAACTCAAAAGCCTTCGAGGGACCCGGCGATCTCGGTCGTGGAGGCGGAGAAGCGACTGTCCACGACCGACGAACTAACGGTCGCCGTAGAGCCCGCGTCTCGCGAGTTATGCCCGGGGGCAGCGCGTGAGTAGATTCGAGGCGGAGGCCGACGATCGCCGCGTCCCTGTCCTTATTGCTCGGCTCTCTTCATCGGAGTCAATCTCGGGCAGTTGCGGGGCGGCCTGGGGTAGGCTGGGGGGGGGGCGGATGCGAGCGATCTGGCGGTACGAATCGTACCCGGGGCACCTATGCCCAAGTACGCCACCGTACCCCGGAGGTACGTTTTCACCGCATGTAGTCCGCCGCGAGCGGCGCGTTTTTGGTCCGCGCCAACAGCGCGACTGACACATGACTGGGTTCGGCGTTGAGGCAAGTCCCTAGTGCAAGTTCTGCGCAAGGCCTGGGGCTACTATCGATCTCGTCGGCCCTGTGATCCTTGGTGAAACGGAAGCCTTGCTCTCGCGCCGCATCGAGTCGCAAGTTTTACGGTCCGCACACCGCCCCTGAGCTTGGTCGCGCCCGTTGAAAACTTGACTGTGAGAGACGTCCGAAGCCTATGCGAACGCCGAAGCCAGGCGTGAGGTAGATCGTTGTGTCGCGGCGAGCGGGCATTTTGGCTTTGACGGTCGTCGTGGTCTCGCTTCAGCTGAATGGAACTTTAGCCATGGATCAGAAGCCCTTTCCAGATGGGTCAGGCGAGAAGAAAATGTCGGGTGAAGAGCTTGGATTTTCGCGCTGTAAGGTCATCGTAGAGCGATATTTGCACCACGCCCAAGCTAATCCGAAAAGCATTTCGTACAGCGCCAGTGCTGTGTGGGGAAATATAATTCGTATGACCTATATCCAGAAGGATGAATCTGGAGAAGGTTCAGAGATATCGTTTATGTGCTGGCAAAGGCCGGGGCAGGAGGTGGTGGAATCGCGCATCGACACTAGGCCGCAGTGATGCGAGAGCGAATTCCTATCTGACGTTCCAGAACGGCTTGTCGACGCCCCTATACGTTGAGGCAATCCCGACGGGCGTTGACAAGCGTGCATTCCCGAACGCTTCGCCCTAAGCTGCGCCGTATCCCGGGGAGGATGCGATGCGGATTGCGATCAATGAAGTCGTCGAAGCCTTTGGCGTGTTGTTCGTCAATTTGCTGGATCGCGACTTCGCCAAGTCGGCGGGGTTCGAACACTACTCGGAGAGCGAGCTGCTCCACATCGTGAGGGCGTTCCTGCTGGGTTGGTTTGGGAAGGTGGAGCCGGAGATCGCCAGCTCGTTGCCAGGCTGCGTGTCGAGCAGTGGGCGCATCGACTTTCGGGTCGGCGACGTCGCGGTCGAGCTGGCGGTTCGAAAGTACGGCGACAAGCACAAGCGCAAGCTGTGCGCCAAGGAAAATGAAACCGAGGTCAAGAAGCTGCTCCGGCATAACGGCCCGAGTCTGCTGGTCCTGTTCGACTTCTCGCGCACGCACCTGAGCGGCGAAGACTTGGAGGAATATCGCGTGCTGCCCTCGCTCGGGCGTGGGAATTGGCGGACCTCAGCCTTCCACGTCGCCTATTTCCATCGCGAGACCAAAACCGATGAGAAGGTCTACACCAAGATAATGGTCAGCCCGGCTGCAGCCAAGCGCGCCAAGCTGGCGGCTTAGTCCAGCCTTGGCCTTCTATGTTGAACTGAAGTCTTGGCAGGGCGCGATCGGATCGGTGCTGGGCTTCGTCGCGCTTTTCCTCGGCGCCCTGTGGAACGCCCGGCTGAACCGGTTGCGGGACGATCGCCTGCGTCAAGCGGAGGTCGCGGCCGTCGCCGCGGCGATCTACGGCGAGCTAATCTTGGTCCGGGTCGCGCTTGCTCGTTTGGCCAGGGTCCACGCACGCGTGGATCTCGACCGGGAGAGCAACGTCGACCAAGACTTGGTCGACGATCTGCGGTTGCCCGATCCCGCGCTCTATCGGGCCTTGGCGTCGAAGATCGGCATGCTGCCGGCGGACGTGGTCGTAGCCGTCGTGACGTTCCACGCAAACGCCCACGACGCCCAGGCATTTTCCGCAAAGATGATCCCGGACGACAAACGAGGCTACACATATGGCGCGTGTCACGTCGTTCAGCCAGCGATGGACGGTGTTCGCGGGATCGAAGCGGCGCTTCGGCGGCTTGAAGTTATCGCGGGCCTGCCGGCGGCAGACACTACCGTAGACACCGGCGACGCCGATTTGGTCCTTGAGATAGAGGAGGACCAGCGCGCCTATGCACGGGCCGAGGCTATGGCGAAGTTTTCAACATGAGCGGCGATCGACACAGCCGTGGCGTCGGTCGGGATCTGGCCATCGCCTTTCTCGGCGCTTCCATTGGCGTACTGGTAGCGGTTGGACTTGGCCTGGGTTTCGACTGGACCGCGGAGGGATGGATCTACAAGTTCCAGACCTTGATCACGGGGGGCATAGCCATCCTGGCGGCGTTCATCGGCGCCTTCTTCGTCCAGAAGCAAGTCGTGCTCGCTCGGGCCCAGGTCGTCCTGACACGAGAGCAGGAGGAGGAACGGCTCGCGCGGGCTTTCGACGCGTCGTGGGGCTTGCTCCCGCACACCTTGAGTGCCGTCTACGTCTACTGCGAAGAGTGCTTGGCCTATTATCAGGCGCTGATCGCCGCGCAACAAAGGGACGAGGGGGAGGGGGGCGGTGCCGACTTGCGACTTCCCGTCCTCGCGAGCGAGGCCATTCCACAGCTTCGCGACGCAGTCGCCGCCTCGCCGAGGGAAGTTCGGCCGTTTTTGCGGCTGTTCCTGCGCGAACTTCAGGTGCAGGCCACCAGGGTCGCCGGCTTTGGCCCGCGCGGGACGATGCGGCCTTCTGGCCGCACCACCGTGGAAAACTTCATGGCTCGAGTGGCGGCGGTCTACGCCCTCTGTGACGCCTTCCTGGGATATGCCGACTGGGAGGTGGCGACCCCCGACATGCGTGTCTCGCCAGAACGGATCCGTCAGTTGCTGGCGCGCCGGAGCGTCACGCCGGAACATTATCCGACCGCCCACCGGGACGCCGAGGCGATTTCCAAGAGCCTTGCTCGAGACTTCGATGGGGAGGGAGGGCGGCTGCGAAGCCAGAAGCCTTAGGCCTGATCTTCCCTATCAGCGCCGCCGCGACGACTATGCAGTCGGCGTCTGTGGGCGCATGAGTTTTTCGAACGAGGCAATGAGGACGGCGATGAAGATCGCCGTGAACAACGACCCGTTCAGCGCCTCAGCGTCCGCGAAGAGCCGGGCGAGCGGAGCGACGGCGGTGATGTCGTCATAGCCAAGAGTCGTCCAGGTCACGTTTGAGAAGTAGAGGCTCGATGCAAAGTCGTGGACCGACCGGACGGGCGTGAGCGCATTATCGCGTAAGCCGATGAGCGCGTAGAGACGTGCGTAGATCACGATCGCTGTGGCCACTACTTCATCGGAGGCGGGGGCTGTTCAATGGACTGTCCGACTTGCGGGACGCATGTCGATCCCGCGTTACCAGCCTCAACGGGCTGTCCCAGAGGTCGTCTTGCTGGAGGTGCGCCAAGGTCCACTCCTGGCGCATATCGGCGTGACCGCCTGTAGCGGCGCCATGCCGATCTTGCTCGGCTCAGTTCAGCCCCAGCTTCCGGGGGATCGTGGACCACGGGACCAGCTTGAAGTTCTGGTTCTCGGGCGGGGAGACGTTGCGGCCGTCCTGGGCGACGAAGGCGCCGCCTTCCAGGCCCGCGCCCAGCGAGGCGCTGGTGACGTCCAGGCCGTCCGTCTCGGATATGCCGTCGATGCCGGTCGCGCCGTCGGCGATCACGGCGAAGCTGCCGACATAGGCGTTGTCGCCCTCACGCCGGAACAGGGCGTAGCTGTTGTTGCCTTGGCTGGAGACCACCAGATAGCCCTTGCCGCCGGCCTGGGCGTACAGGCCCACGCCTTCCAGGTCGTCCTTGAGGGCGGGATTGTCGGCCACGCGGGCGACGGCCTTGCGGGCCGTGCCCGTGGCCGGCTCGGCGCCCAGCTTCCACAGCGCGACGTCCTCCTCGGCGACATACAGCGCGCCGGTCTCGTCGTCGGCGACGCAGCCTTCGGTCTGGGTGTCGAACTTCACGTCGCGCACGGCTTCGGCGCGGACCTTGCCGGCCGGGGTGGCGACCAGCTTCCACTGACGGACCAGGCCGTCGGGATCGCTGATGAACACGAAGGTCGCGCCCTTCCTGTTGCGGTACATGCACAGGCCGTAGGGATCCGATAGGCCGGTGGCCTGGACGCCGTCGGCGACGCTGGTCAGCTGCCGGGTGTCCGGGTCGATCGTGTAGATCGCGATGGCCTTGTGCGTCCGGTCGCTGGCCGTGACCAGGGTGACGCTCTTGCCGCCCAGCTTGAAGCCGTGGCGCAGGTCGACATTGTTCATCTTGCCGTCGGGCAGGTACTGCAGCGGCTTGCCCGCCAGATCGTAGACCAGCAGGCCGCCCTTCTTGTCGGTGGCGATGATGGCGCTTTTGTCGGGATCGGTCGGGTGAACATAGATGGCCGGGTCGTCGGCCGCGTCGCCGCCGTGCTCGACCGGCTGGGTCTCGATGGTGGCCGTCACCAGGGCCAGCTTGCTGGGCGCGACCGTCGGCGCGTCGGCGCCGGGCGAGACGTTCAGGGCGGCGGCGACGTCCTTCCACGACAGCACCTGGGTGTTGGCCCCGGCCTTGCGATCGTCGGTGACCAGCAGGGCGCCGGCCGGAAGGCCCGGGCCGACGGGCGCGCGCAGGCCGAACAGGCCCGACGGGCCTTGCAGCACGTCCGCGCCATTGGCCTGGATGCGGAAGGCGCCCAGGAAGCGGTCGTCGGCGTTGCGGTCATAGACATTGTAGTCGCCGGCGTCGGCGTTGGCGGCCACCAGGTAGTTTCCCCCCGCGCCGCCGTTCAGGACAGCCAGCCCGCCGACCTCGCCCTTGATGCGGCCCAGGCGGTTGATGTCGACCACGGTCGCCACGGCCTCGGCCTCGGGATCGGCGTCGTAGCGCCAGATGCCGACCGCCTGCTGGGCGACATACAGCGTGCCGGCGGCGTCGTCGGCGACGCAGTACTTGGCCTCGGACGACAGGTGCAGGCGGCGCACGATGCGGCCGTCCAGCTTGCCGTCGGCGGCCTGGAAGAGCAGCCACTGGTCCAACTGGCCCTCGCCGCCCAGGGTGAAGGCGTAGAGCGCGCCGTCGCGGGCGCTTCTGTGCAGGCACAGGCCTTCGCCGGCGTAGCCCAGGGTCAGGGGGCGGGCGTCGAGGCTGGCGGCGGTCCCGCCGGCGAAGTCGTAGCGCGACAGGCGCAGGCGGCCGTCCTTGCGGTCCAGCACCGCGATCAGGTCGCCGCGCACGTCGACGCCGTAGGTCTCGCCGCCGGCCAGGGCCGAGCGCCGCTGGCCGTCCAGGCCGTAGAACTCCAGCCCGCCCAACTCGCCGGTGGCGGCGATGACGCTTTTGGCCGGATCGGCGGCGTTGTAGAGCAGGGCGGAGGCGTTGGCGCCGCCCTGAGCGGTCGGGACGGTCGCGCCGACCGGGGCCACCCCGGCGGTCTGGGCCAGGGCCGGGGCGGCGATCAGCAGGGCCAGGACGCTGGCGGCGGCGAAGGTGGTGCGGCGATGGATCATGTGGTCCCCCTGATGTCGCATCTGTGTCGTGCGACCTGGCTAGAGCGGTCGCCCTGACGCCCCGCTGACGAAATCGGGCTGGGCGACAAAAATTGCACTAAAAATTCTAACTGAGTTGCAAAATAGAATATCCATTCGTACAACTCGGTCAACAAGCAAGCCGCCGACCGTGAGCGGCGAGGGAGGCGTTATGGCGAGACTTCGATACGCACTGATGACGGCCGCGATGATCGCCGCGCCCCTAGCCGCGGCCATGGTCACGAGCCCGGCGGCCGCCGCCTCGAACGGCGGTCCGACCGGCGATCTGAAGCTGGACCGCATGGTCATGGTCATGCGCCACAGCGTCCGCCCGCCGACCAAGTCGCCCGCCACGCCGGAAGGCACGACCGCCCAGCCCTGGTCGACCTGGACCACGCCGTTCGGCGAGCTGACGCCGCATGGGATCGAAGGCGCGCGGCTGATGGGCGCCTATAACCGCACCTTCCTGGGCGCGCGCGGCCTGATCCCGCGCGACGGCTGCGCGCCCAAGGGCGAGATCGTGGTCTGGGCCAGCGGCAAGTCGCGCGCCATCAAAACCGCCGAGTCGTTCGTCGAGGGCCTGCAGCCGGGCTGCGGCATCGTGGTCGACCATCCCGAGACCGAGGACAACGACCCGGTCTTCCATCCGGCCGAGGGCATCGACGGCGACATCGCGCTGAAGGCCGCCCAGCGGCAGAAGCCCGGCGTCGCCGCCGAGGCGCGCGTCCACGCGGCGGACTTCGCGGTGCTGCAACGCGTGCTGGGCTGCGATCCGACCACCAAGGCCGGCTGCGACATCGCCAAGCGTCCGTCCGAGCTGAAGGGCAACAAGGGCGACAGTCCCGACCTGGAAGGCGCGCTGTCGATCGCCTCGACCGGCGGCCAGACCGTCCTGCTGGAATATGTCGAGGGCAAGCCGATGGACCAGGTCGGCTGGGGCCGCGCCTCCAAGGCCGACATCCACGCCATGCTTCGCTTCCATCCGGTGAAGTTCAACTACGAGGTCGGCGCGCCCTACATCGCCGAACGCTACGCCGCCCCGATCGCCAAGCGTCTGCTGTCGGCCCTGAACGGCGAGGCCGATACCGGCCGCCTGACCCTGCTGGTCGGCCACGACACCAACATCGCCGCGCTGCGCGGCTTCTTCGGCGCCCACTTCACCGCCGCCGACTATCCCCGGGACGATCCGCCCCCCGGCGGCGCCATGGGCTTCGAGCTGCTGAAGGACAGCGGCGGCCACGCCTTCGTCCGCGCCTTCTACACGGCCCAGAGCATGGACCAGCTGCGCGAGCTGCAGCCGCTGACCGCCAGCAATCCGCCGGCCTTCTCGTACTTCCCGATCCCCGGCTGCGGCGTGAAGGGCGACGCCACGGTGTGCCCGCTGGAGACCTTCCAGAAGATCGTCGGCGGCAAGCTGGCCAATCCGGCGAAGAACTGAACCAACCTGCTAGGTGAGACTGGAAGCGGCGGCCTTCGCGAGAGGGCCGCCGTTCTTTTTGCGTCCTTCTCCCCTTGCGGGAGAAGGTGGCCCGAAGGGCCGGATGAAGGGTCTCTCAAACGCCGGACGAAGAAGGGGCCGCGCGGCTTTCGCCGGTGCGACCCCTCATCCGTCGGCCTTCGGCCGCCACCTTCTCCCGCAGGGGGAGAAGGGTCTTACAGCTTCACGACCTGTCCGGTCTTCGCCGACTGGCCCGCCGCCTCGGCCAGGGCCAGGGCCTCGACGCCGTCGACATAGCCGACCGACGGCAGTTCATCCCCGCGCAGGATCCCCGCGAAGTGCGCCATCTCGCGGCGGTAGGCCTCGGCGTAGCGGTCGAGGAAGAAGTTCTGGAAACTGTCGCTGGCCGCGCCGGCCTCGCCCCAGACGCTGACGGTGCTTTCCATGACATTGTCGGCCCGCACCAGGCCCTTGGCGCCGAAGGCCTCGATGCGCTGGTCGTAGCCGTAGCCGCTGCGACGGCTGTTGCTGATGACGCAGATCTTGCCCGAGGCCGTGCGCAGCAAGATCTTGGCGGTGTCGACGTCGCCGGCCTCGCCGATGGCCGGATCGACCAGGCAGCTGGCGGCGGCGAACACCTCGACGACCGGCTCGTCCAGCAGCCAGCGGGCCATGTCGAAGTCGTGGATGGCCATGTCCTTGAACAGGCCGCCCGACACCTTGACGTACGACACCGGCGGCGGGGCCGGGTCGTGGCTGGTGATGTGCACCGTCTCCAGCGCGCCCACGACGCCGCCGGCCAGCCGGGCCTTCAGGCCCTGGAAGTTGGGATCGAAGCGGCGGTTGAAGCCGAGGAACAGCTTGACGTCCTTGCCGCCCAGCAGCCCTTGCGCCGAGCGCGCGCGGGCCAGGTCCAGGTCGATCGGCTTCTCGCAGAACACCGCCTTGCCCGCCGCCACGGCCTTCAGGCAGTAGTCGAGGTGGGTGTCGGTCGAGCTGGCGACGATGACGCCGGCGACGGCCGGATCGTTCAGGGCGGTGTCGAGGTCGGTGACGCTCGCGCCGGTGTCCGCCGCCAGGCTGTCGGCCGCCGCGGCGACCGGGTCGACCACGTATTTCAGGCGCAGGCCGGGCTGGCCGCCGACGTTCTTGGCGTGGATGCGGCCGATGCGGCCGGCGCCCAAAATGGCGATGTCGTGCATGGGAACCTCGATACTCTAGAGTCGGACAGGGGCGCCGGTCGCCGCCGAGCGGGCGGCGGCTTCGGCGAGTTCCAGGGAGGCGACGCTGGCCGCGAAGCCGGTCTCCGGCGCGGCCTTGCCTTCCAGGACATCGGCGAAATGATCCATCTCGGCGGCATAGGCGCCGGCGTAGCGGTCGATGAAGGCGTAGGGGAACTTGTCGGCCTGGGCGCCGGCCTCGCCCCACACCGACACGGCGGTGTTGGTCAGGTTGTCGACCCGCGCCGCGCCCTTCGAGCCGAAGGCCTCGATGCGCTGGTCGTAGCCGTAGCCGCTGCGGCGGCTGTTGCTGATCATGCACAGGCGGCCCGAAGCGGTGGTCAGCACGACCTTGGCGGTGTCGACGTCGCCCAGGCGGCCGATCTCCGGATCGATCAGGCAGCTGGCCCAGGCGAACACCTGGACCGGCCGCTCGCCCATCAGCCAGGGCGCCAGGTCGAAGTCGTGGATGGTGAAGTCCTTGAACAGGCCGCCGCTGGTCGGGATGAAGGCCGGGGGCGGCGTGGCCGGGTCGTGGTTGACGATGTGCAGGCTCTCCAGCTGGCCGATCGCGCCGCTGTCGATCCTGGCCTTCAGGGCCTGGTAGTGCGGGTCGAAGCGCCGGTTGAAGGCCACGAACAGCTTGCCCTCGGCTTTCTCGAGTTCGCCCGAGGCGGCCAGCAGGCGGGCCAGGTCCAGGTCCAGCGGCTTTTCGCAGAAGACGACCTTGCCCGCGCGCAGGGCGTCCAGGGCGTTGTCGAGATGGGCGTCGGTCGAGCTGGCGACGATGATCCCCTTGATGTCCGGATCGGCCAGAACCGCGTCGAAGCTGGCCAGTCGCGCGCCCAGCGCCTGGGCCAGGGGGCCGGCGACCTCGGGGCGGGGATCGACCAGGGCGACGAGGTCGAGGCGGGGATTGGCGGCGGCGTTGCGGGCGTGGATCGCCCCCATCCTGCCCGCGCCCAGCTGAGCCACCTTGATCATGTTCGTCACTCCCCGATCGGCGGCTCTCCGGGGCCGCGTTCCATTGTGCTGTAATATGGAACAAAAATTCCTTCCAGATGGAAAGTGGAATGCGGCGATGAATCTGGTGCGTTTGTGTTCGGGCGCGGAACGGATATTCTAATTCTAGAGCGATCATATCGAGGGACCGATGGACGAAGCGACCCCGGCGTTGGAAACGGCGCCGAAGACGGCCGAGGAGCTGCGCGCGGCGATTCTCGAGCGCTACGACTCGCTGAGCAAGCGCCTGCAGCAGATCGCCCGCTATGTGCTGGACGAGCCCAACGAGATGGCGCTGGAGACCCTGGCGGTGATCTCCGAGCGCTGCGGCGTGCAGCCGTCGGCCATCGTCCGGTTCGCCAAGACGTTCGGCTATCCCGGCGCCAGCCAGATGCAGCGGCTGTTCCGCGACGGCCTGCTGTCGGGCCACGCGGCCCTGGGATACGGCGAGCGCGTGCGCCACTTCAACGAGGCGGTCGCCAAGAAGCCCGAGGGCGGGGCCGACGTGCTGGCCGAGTTCGTCGAGGGCAACACCCTGGCCCTGCAGAACCTGGCCCAGACGGTCAGCGAGGCTGACATGGCCCAGGCGGTGAAGATGATCGACAAGGCCGAGACGGTCTATGTGGTCGGCTTCCGGCGCTCGTTCCCGGTGGCCTCGTACCTGGCCTATTCGCTGCAGCAGGTGAACAAGCGCACCCTGTTCATCGACGGCGTGGCGGGCCTGACCAAGCAGCAGGTCCAGACCATCGGCCCCAAGGACGTGCTGATCGCCGTCAGCTACCACCCCTATGCGGAAGAGACGATCCAGGCGGTCGAGATGGCGGCGGCGCGCGGCGCGGCCATCCTGTCGATCAGCGACAGCCTGGTCAGCCCGATCGCCAAGCCGGCGGCGCTGGTGCTGCACGTGCGCGAATCGGAGGTGCGGACCTTCCGCTCGCTGGCCGCCTCTATCTGCCTGGCCCAGGCCCTGGTCATCGGATTCGCGTTCGAGAGTTCGCGCGCCAAGGGACGCTCGGCCAAGACCGCCAAGCCTGGCTGAACGGCCTGTTCCATTTTGCCCTCAAAATGAAATGGATATTGCAAGCGTTCCAGAGTTAGAATATGCGTTACATATCGCCGGTGAGCAGCCGGCTCCAAGTGACGTGGAACTGGCATGGCGCAGGACGCTAAAATTCTCGATCTGATCGCCGTGGGCCGTTCCAGCGTGGATCTCTACGGCCAGCAGATCGGCGGCCGGCTGGAGGACATGGCCTCCTTCGCCAAGTACCTGGGCGGCAGCCCGACCAACACCGCTTCGGGCGGGGCGCGCCTGGGCCTGAAGACCGGCCTGCTGACGCGGGTCGGCGCCGACCACATGGGCCGGTTCATCCGCGAACAGCTGGCCCGCGAGGGCGTCGACGTGGCCGGGGTGCTGACCGACGCCGAGCGCCTGACCGCCCTGGTCGTCCTGGGCATCCGCGACCGCGACACCTTTCCGCTGATCTTCTATCGCGAGAACTGCGCCGACATGGCGCTGGAGGCCGGCGACGTCGACGAGGCCTGGTTCGCCCGGGCCGGCGCCGTGTTGATCAACGGCACGCACCTGTCCCAGCCCAACGTCTACGCGGCCAGCCTGAAGGCGGCCAAGGCGGTCAAGGCGGCCGGCGGCCGGGTGGCTTTCGACATCGACTACCGCCCCGTGCTGTGGGGCCTGACCGGCAAGGACGCCGGCGAGAACCGCTTCGTCGCCAACCTGGACGTCACCCGCAAGCTGCAGGAGGTCCTGGCCCTCTGCGACCTGATCGTCGGCACCGAGGAAGAGATCCACATCCTGGGCGGCACGACCGACACCATCGCCGCCCTGCGCGCCATCCGCGAGCGGTCCGACGCCCTGCTGGTCTGCAAGCGCGGTCCGGACGGTTGCGTGGCCTTCCCGGACGCCGTTCCCGATACGCTGGACGAAGGCGTCAGCGCCCGCGGCTTCCGGGTCGAGGTGTTCAACGTGCTGGGAGCGGGGGACGCCTTCATGGCCGGCTTCCTGCGCGGCTGGCTGCGCGGCGAGCCGGTCGAGACCTGCTGCGAGTGGGGCAACGCCTGCGGGGCCATCGTCGTCTCGCGCCACGGCTGCGCTCCGGCCATGCCGACCTGGATCGAGCTGGAGCAGTTCCTGGGCGAGCGCGAGCGGCCGTTCCGCCTGCGCGAGGACGCCGACCTGGAGCACACCCACTGGGCCACCACCCGCGAGGGGGTGCACGACGAACTGACGGTGCTGGCCATGGACCATCGCAGCCAGTTTGAGGACCTGATCGCCGAGACCGGCGGCGACGCCGCGCGCATCCCGCACTTCAAGACCCTGGCCCTGCGCGCCGTCGAGGCGGTGGCGGGCGGCGACGATCGCTTCGGCGTGCTGCTGGACGGCCGCTTCGGCTTCGACGCCCTGGCCCAGGCGGCCGATCGCCCCTACTGGATCGGTCGCCCGATCGAGCTGCCCAAGTCGCGGCCGCTGGAATTCGAGAGCTCGGCCGACGTGGCCACCGAACTGGCCGAATGGCCGCTGAACCACGTGGTCAAGTGCCTGGTCTTCTATCATCCCGACGATGAGATCGCGCTGCGCGAGCGCCAGGAACGCCAGCTGCTCCGGCTGTTCGACGCCTGCCGCAAGACCCGCCACGAGCTGCTGGTCGAGGTGATCCTGCCAAAGGGCATGGACACCGACTCCCACACCGTGGCCCGCGCCATTCGCCGGCTCTACGCCATCGGCGTGCGCCCCGACTGGTGGAAGCTGGAGCCCGTCGCCGACCCCGCCGCCTGGCGCGAGATCGAGAGCGCGGTCAACGAGAACGACCCGTTGTGCCGCGGCGTGGTGCTGCTGGGCCTGTCCGCCCCCGAGGCCGAACTGCTGGCCTCGTTCGAGGTCGCCGCGCGCTTCCCGATCATCAAGGGCTTCGCCGTCGGCCGGACCATCTTCTACGATGTGGCCCGCGACTGGCTGAGCGACCGTCTCGACGACGACGCGGCCGTGCGGGCGCTGGCCGGCAAGCTGACGGTCCTGGTCGAAGCCTGGCGCCGAGCGCGCGCCGCTGGGGAGAAGGCCGCGTAATGGCTACTGTTCGTCTCACCGCCGCCCAGGCGACCGTCCGCTGGCTGAGCCGGCAACATGTCGAGACCCGCCAGGGCGTCGTCCCGTACTTCGCCGGGGTCTGGGCGATCTTCGGCCACGGCAATGTCGCCGGCCTGGGCGAAGCCCTGCATGGCGTCCGCGACGTGCTGCCCACCTGGCGGGCCCACAACGAGCAGGGCATGGCCCATGCCGCCATCGCCTACGCCAAGCAGTCGCGGCGCGAGCGGGCCATGGTCTGCACCAGCTCGATCGGCCCGGGCGCGACCAACATGGTCACCGCCGCCGCCCTGGCGCACGTGAACCGCCTGCCTGTGCTGTTCCTGCCCGGCGACGTCTACGCCAGCCGCCGGCCCGATCCGGTGCTGCAGCAGGTCGAGGACTTCGGCGACGGCACGATCAGCGCCAACGACTGCTTCAAGCCGGTGTCGCGCTATTTCGACCGCATCGTCCGGCCCGAGCAGATCCTCGACTGCCTGCCGCGCGCCCTGGCCACCATGCTGGATCCGGCGACCTGCGGACCCGCGACCCTGGCCTTCTGCCAGGACGTCCAGGCCGAGGCCTTCGACTATCCGGAAGCCTTCTTCTCCAAGCGCGTCTGGCGCATCCGCGCGCCGCAGCCGGACCCGCGCGAGCTGGACGATCTGGTCGCCCTGATCAAGGCCGCCAAGACGCCGCTGATCGTGGCCGGGGGCGGGGTGCTGTACGCCCGCGCCGAGGCGGCCCTGGCGGCCCTGGCCTTCGACACCGGCGTGCCGGTGGCCGAGACGCAGGGCGGCAAGGGCGCGCTGGTCTGGGATCATCCGTGCAACCTGGGCAGCGTCGGCGTCACCGGCTCGTCGGCCGCCAACGCCGCCGCCGAGGCGGCCGACCTGATCGTCGGGATCGGCACGCGGCTGCAAGACTTCACCACCGGCTCGCGGGCGCTGTTCGGCGCGCCGGGCCGTAAGCTGGTGCAGGTCAATGTCGCGCCGCACGACGCCCACAAGCACGGCGCGGTCAGCGTGGTCGGCGACGCCGGCGCGGTGATCTCCGCCCTGGCCGAGCGGCTGGACGGCTGGAAGGCCCCGGCCGCCTGGATGGACGAGAGCGTGGGACGCGTTGCCGGCTGGAACGCCATCTTCGACGCCGCCACGGCGCCGGACGAGCGCGCCCTGCCGACCGACGCCCAGGTGCTGGGCGCGGTGTCGCGCGCGGCGTCCGACGATGCGGTGGTGGTCTGCGCGGCCGGCGGCCTTCCCGGCGAGCTGCACAAGCTCTGGCGCACCAAGCAGCCTGGCGGCTATCACGTCGAATATGGCTTCTCGTGCATGGGCTACGAGATCGCCGGCGCGGTGGGCGTGAAGATGGCCGCGCCGGACCGCGAGGTCCACGTTATGGTCGGCGACGGCAGCTATCTGATGCTCAATTCCGAGCTGGCCACCTCGGTCATGCTGGGGACCAAGCTGATCGTCACGGTGCTCGACAACCGCGGCTATGGCTGCATCAACCGCCTGCAGGCCGCGACCGGCGGCGCGCCGTTCAACAACCTGCTGGCCGACACGGTCCACCAGACCTTGCCCGACATTGACTTCGCCGCCCATGCCGCCAGCCTGGGCGCGCGTTCGGAGAAGGTCGCCAATCTCGCGGCGCTGGGGGCGGCGCTGCAACGCGCCAAGGCCAGCGACCGTAGCTATGTCGTGGTGATCGACACCGACCCGATGCCGACCACCGAGAGCGGCGGCGCGTGGTGGGACGTGGCGGTGCCCGAGGTCTCGATGCGCCCCACGGTGAACGCGGCCCGCGAAACTTACGAAAACAAGATCAAGCAACAGCGTACGGGAGACTAGACGCCCATGACCATCCGTTTCGGCGTGAGCCCCATCGCCTGGATCAACGACGACATGCCCGAGCTGGGCGGCGACACGCCGCTGGCCAGCGTACTGGCCGACTGCCAGGCGATCGGCTTCGAAGGTGTCGAGCTGGGCGGGGTGTTCCCGCGCGATCCAGCGGTGCTGAAGCCGCTGCTCGACAGTTACGGCCTGTCGCTGGTCGGCGGCTGGTACAGCGGCAATCTTCTAGTTCAGTCGGCCGACGAGGAAATCGCCGCCCTGCAAAAGCACCTGGCCTTGCTCAAGGCCATGGGCAGCACCGTCTTCGTCCACGCCGAGACCAGCAACGCCATCCACGGCGACAAGTCCAAGGCCCTGTCGGCCACGCCGCGCCTCGACGCCGAGGGCTGGAAGGAGTTCGGCGCGCGCCTGACCAAAGTGGCCGACTACATCGCCTCGCAAGGCCTGAAGTTTGCCTACCACCATCACCTGGGCACCGTGGTCGAGCGGCCCGAGGACCTGGAAGCCTTCCTGGCCAACACCGGTCCCTCAGTGGGCCTGACCGTCGACACTGGCCATGCGGCCCTGGGCGGCCTGGACCCGGTGTCGATGATCCGCAGCTATCCGCACCGCGTCGCCCACGTGCACTGCAAGGACATCCGCAGCGAGGTGTTCCGCAAGGTGATCTCGCGCGGCGGCGGCAGCTTCCTGGACGGCGTTCTGGCCGGCATGTTCACCGTGCCGGGCGACGGTTACCTGGACTACGGCGCGGTGATGCAGGCCCTGGCCGAGATCAATTACTCGGGCTGGATCATCGTCGAGGCCGAACAGGATCCGGCCATCGCCAACCCGCGCGAATACGGCGAGATCGGCCTGGCGACCCTCAAGAGGGAAGCCGCAGCGGCGGGCCTGAAGGCGGCGTGAGGTCATGACCAACCTTCTCGTCCGTCCCCATGCGCCCGACGCCTCGGGCTCGGTGCTGGAAGTCACGCCGCAAAGCGCCGGCTGGACCCATGTCGGCTTCGAGGTCGTCACGCTGGAGCCCGGCCAGCGGTTCGAGGGCGGCGACGCCGCGCGCGAGACCTGCCTGGTCGTGATGAGCGGCAAGGCGGCGGTGACCGTGGCCGACAAGGCGTTCGGCGAGATCGGCGGCCGCGCCAGCGTGTTCGAGGACGCTGCCCCCGGCGCGGTCTACGCCCCGGCCGGCGCGGCGTTCAGCGTCACGGCGGTCACGCCGGTGGAGCTGGCCCTGTGCTCGGCGCCGGCCAAGCCCGGCCTGCCGCCCCGCCTGATCGCGGCCGGCGACATGCCGCGCGAGGCACGGGGGCAGGGGACCAACGTCCGGCACGTCCGCAACATCCTGCCCGAGACCGCGCCGGCCGAAGGCCTGCTGGTGGTCGAGGTCATCACCCCCGGCGGCCATTGGTCCAGCTATCCGCCGCACAAGCACGACACGGCGACCGACGGCGAGGAGACCGCGCTGGAGGAGACCTACTATCATCGCCTGAACCCGCCGCAGGGCTTCGCCTTTCAGCGCGTCTACACCGACGATCGCAGCCTGGACGAGACGCTCTGCGTGCAGGACGGCGACGTGGTGATGGTGCCGCGCGGCTACCACCCGGTCGGGGCCCCGCACGGCTACGACCTCTACTACCTCAACGTCATGGCCGGCCCGCACAGGAAGTGGATCTTCCGCAACGACCCGGCCCACGACTGGATCGCCCGCAAGAGCTGATCCGGTCTCCCAAGGAAGGACGACCCATGCGTAGCATTCCCCATTTCGTCGGCGGTCGCGCCGTCGAAGGCGCCTCCGGCCGCTTCGGCGACGTCTTCGATCCCAACACCGGCCAGGTCCAGGCCCGCGTCGCCCTGGCGACCAAGGGCGAGCTGGACGCGGCCGTCGCCAACGCCGCCGCCGCCCAGCCGGCCTGGGCCGCGACCAATCCCCAGCGCCGCGCGCGGGTGATGTTCGAGTTCGTGCGCCTGCTGAACGCCAACATGGACGAGCTGGCCCACCTGCTGTCGTCCGAGCACGGCAAGGTCATCGCCGACGCCAAGGGCGACATCATGCGCGGCCTGGAGGTGATCGAATTCGCCTGCGGGATCCCGCACCTGCTGAAGGGCGAATACACCCAGGGCGCCGGGCCGGGCATCGACGTCTATTCGATGCGCCAGCCGCTGGGCGTGGTGGCGGGCATCACCCCGTTCAACTTCCCGGCCATGATCCCGATGTGGATGATGGGACCGGCCATCGCCAGCGGCAACGCCTTCATCCTCAAGCCGTCCGAGCGCGATCCGTCGGTGCCGGTGCGCCTGGCCGAGCTGCTGCTCGAGGCCGGCCTGCCGCCGGGGATCCTCAACGTCGTACACGGCGACAAGGACTGCGTCGAGGCCATCCTCGACCATCCGACCATCAAGGCCGTCAGCTTCGTCGGCAGCTCCGACATCGCCCAGTCGGTGTTCTCGCGGGCCGGCGCCAACGGCAAGCGGGTGCAGGCCATGGGCGGGGCCAAGAACCACGGGATCGTCCTGCCCGACGCCGACCTCGACCAGGCGGTGGCCGACATCATCGGCGCCGCCTACGGCTCGGCCGGCGAGCGCTGCATGGCCCTGCCGGTGGTCACGCCCGTCGGCGAGAAGACCGCCGTCGCCCTGCGCGAGAAGCTGGTCGCGGCGATCGGCGGGCTTCGGGTCGGGATCAGCACCGACAAGGACGCCCACTACGGCCCCGTGGTCAGCGCCGCCCACAAGGCGCGGATCGAAAGCTACATCCAGATGGGCGTCGACGAGGGCTCGGAGCTGGTGGTCGACGGCCGCGGCTTCACCCTGCAAGGCCACGAGGACGGCTTCTTCGTCGGCCCGACCCTGTTCGACCACGTCAAGCCGAGCATGCGATCGTACCAGGACGAGATCTTCGGCCCGGTGCTGCAGATCGTCCGCGCCGAGAGCCTGGCCGAGGCCATCCAGCTGCCCTCGCGCCACCCGTACGGCAACGGCGTGGCGATCTTCACCCGCAACGGCGACGCCGCTCGCGAATTCGCCGACCAGGTCGAGATCGGCATGGTCGGGATCAACGTGCCGATCCCCGTGCCGGTGGCCTATCACAGCTTCGGGGGCTGGAAGCGCTCGGGCTTCGGCGACCTCAATCAGTACGGCCTGGACGGCGTGCGGTTCTACACCCGCACCAAGACCGTGACCCAGCGCTGGCCCAAGGGCGGCGCCGTGCTGGACCAGAGCTTCGTCATTCCGACGATGTGACTTCGGGCTCCTCCCCCGGACGGAAGCGCTCCTGCGTGCGCTGAACTGGGCCTCGAACCTCACGGGTTCGGGGCCTTCTTTTTGGGTGTTCCAAATCGTTCTCGAAGTAGAAAAAATCTTCCATTCAAAATCGAAATGAAATAGTCTGTTCGAATGAAGGTCGATGACGACGCCGCTCGAAGCGTCGCGGGGGACCGGGGAGACGATCCGCACATGAGCGCCTTGCTGAAGTTCTTCGCGCCCGGTCCCGACGCGCCGCTGCTCGGCGACAAGGGCATGATCGACACGCTCTACAAGCGCCATCGCTTCCGGATCATGGTGGCGATCACGCTCGGCTACGGACTGTCCTACACCTGCCGCCTGGCCCTGGGCATGGTCAAGAAGCCGCTGATCGACGCCGGCGTGTTCTCGCCCACCGAGCTGGGCCTGATCGGCTCGGCCCTGTTCTACACCTACGCCTTCGGCAAGCTGACCAACGGCTTCCTGGCCGACCACGCCAACATGAAGCGCTTCTTCGCCTTCAGCGTGCTGATCTCGGCGATCGCCAACATCGGCATGGGCTTCTCGACCACCGTGGCGCTGTCGGCGGTGCTGTGGGGCCTGAACGGCTGGTTCCAGAGCTTCGGCGCGCCGGCCGGCGTGGTGTCGATGACCCAGTGGTTCTCCAACCGCGAGCGCGGCCGCTACTACGGCATCTGGAGCACCGCCCATTCGATCGGCGAGGGCCTGACCTTCGTGGCGGTCGGCGGCGTCGTGGGCGCCTTCGGCTGGCGCTACGGTTTCTGGGCCCCGGCCTTCGTCGGGATCCTGGTGGCGATCGGCAGCTACTTCCTGATCCAGGACCGCCCCCGCACCCTGGGCCTGCCGCCGGTCGCGGACTGGCGCAACGATCACTGGCAGGCCGAGAAGGCCAAGTCGGCGGCCGGCAGCACCTTCAAGACCCAGCTGCAGATCCTGAAGATCCCCGCGGTCTGGGCCCTGGCCCTGTCGTCGGCCCTGATCTACGTGACCCGCTACGCGATCAACAGCTGGGGCGTGCTCTATCTGCAGGAGGCGCGGGGCTATTCCCTGGCCCAGGCCGGCGGCATGCTGATGATCAGCACCCTGGCCGGGATCTTCGGCGCCATCGGCTACGGCTTCATCTCGGACAAGCTGTTCAACGCCCGCCGTCCGCCGGCCAACCTGCTGTTCGGCCTGATGGAGCTGGCGGGGCTGGCCATCATCTTCTACGGCCCCAACACCTATCCGGTGCTGATCGCCGGCATGGTCCTGTTCGGCCTGGGCATGACCGCGCTGGTCACCTCGCTGGGCGGTCTGTTCGCCACCGACATCTGCCCCAAGCGGGTGGCCGGCGCGGCCATGGGCCTGATCGGCGTGTTCAGCTACATCGGCGCCGCCATCCAGGAGCAGGTCAGCGGCGCCCTGATCGACAAGGGCATGCGCGTCGTCGACGGCGTGCGCCACTACGACTTCGGACCGGCCATCCTGTTCTGGATCGGCGCGTCGGTCCTGTCCCTGACCCTCGCCACCAGCCTGTGGCGCACGAAACTGAGAGATTGAGCGTGAGCCAGCCTTCCCCCCTGATCCAGACCATGATCCGCGCGGCCCGCGCCGCCGGCGACCGCCTGAAGCAGGACTTCGCCGAGATCGCCACCCTGGAGATCAAGCACAAGAACGGTCCGGCCGACCCCTTCACCATCGCCGACGTCCGCGCCGAGCAGACCGTGAAGACGATCCTCGCCGAGGCTTATCCGGACTATGGCTTCCTCGGCGAAGAGGGCGGCGTCGTGCCGGGCGCCGACGCCTCGCACACCTGGATCTGCGACCCGCTGGACGGCACCGCCAATTTCCTGATCGGCCTGCCGATCTGGGCCGTGAACATCGCCCTGGCCCGCGACGGCGAGGTGATCGCCGGCGTGACCTACGTGCCGATGCTGGACGAGATGTTCCGGGCCGAGGTCGGGCAGGGCGCCTGGCTCAACGACCAGCCGATCAAGGTCTCCACCCGCCAGGGCCTGGAGCAGGCCGTGCTGGGCGTGGGCATTCCCTTCATGGGCAAGCCGCGCCAGGCGCAGTTCCACGCCGAGATGAAGCGCCTGACCGACCGGGTGTCGGGCGTGCGCCGCCTGGGCGCGGGGGCCGTCGACATGGCCTATGTCGCCTGCGGCCGCTTCGACGCCTACTGGGAGCAGAGCGTCAGCGCGTGGGACATGGCGGCGGGCGCGGTCATCGTCCGCGAAGCCGGCGGCATGGTCACCGACACCCTGGGTCGGCCGCTGGACCTGATGAACGGCACGGTCCTGGCCGTGACGCCGCAACTGAGCGCGGCTCTGTTGCACGAACTGAGGCCGGTCGAGACCGCCTGACGTTCTTACATCTGTAACCAAACCGCTGTACCGAGCGCCGACCCCGGCCGCTCGTCGATCCCGCATGCGCCAAGAGGACCGATCGCCATGCTCGACCTTGTCACCGTCACCGCCGAAGAGTTCGCCGACCTGCGCGCGAGCCTTCCGGCCATCACCGACCGCTATCTGTTCGACGTGTTCGGGATCAGCGAGTTCACCTGGGTGAAGCTGCGCAAGGGCCTGCCGGTCAAGCGCTCGACCCTGGAACGGGCCTTGGCCAAGCGCGAGCGCTGGCGGGCGATGGGCGGGGCGGCGCGCAAGGCGGCCTAGCCGCCGAACGACCGCTGCAGGGTCACGCCGGCGAACGCTCCGTGATCCATGCTCCGGGTCTCGACACGCTTCAGCGGCGCCCCGCCGCGCAGGCCCGCATACTGTTCGCGCCGGCGGTCCACCGCGCCGCTGGTCAGGTTGTCGACCTCCAGACGCAGATTCCAGGCGGGGGCGGGGCGCATCTCGAGAAAGGCGGACCAGCGCGCGGCGACCTTGTCGGTCCGCACTTCGTCGAAGCGATACTCCCGCTTTTCCTCGCCCATCACCGCGTCGACGCCCCACCGCATGCGGCGGGCGGGCAGGTCCTGGGTGAAGTGCAGGGCGCCTTCCAGGGCAGGTTCGTCCGACAGGCCGCGCCGCGCGCCGGTGGCGAGATCGACGACACGGCTGCGACGCGCGACGACGTCGGCCTTCAACAGACCGCCGGGGATCAGGACATCCAGCGGCAGGCTGAGGTTCAGGGCGATCTCGTCGCGCGTGGCGTGGCCTATATTGCCCGGCGCGTCGAAGGCGTAGCCGGGGCCGACGATCGGCACGCGGTCGATGGCGTCGGTGATCTCGTCGTGCCGGGCGGTCAGCACGATCGCGCCGGCCTGTCCGAAGCGCCGTTCCCAGGTGGCGGCCAGTCGCCAGGTCTTGTCCGGCTCGAGATCGGGATTGCCGGCGGTCACCGTGTTGGAGGTCAGGGAGGTCGAGCTGACGAAATCCTCGAAGTCCAGCTGACCCACGCGGCGCTCCAGTTCGAACCGCAGCTGGTGACGCGCGTCGCGGGCCCAGGTCACTTGCAGGCGAGGCTTGGGGTAGAGGAAGGTCTTCTCCATCTGGCTGTCGCCGGTCTGGCGCAGGCGCGAGGCCTCGACGCGGGCGCCGGCCTCGATCGTCAGCGCCGGGCGCGCGCGCCAGGTCGCCGTGGCGAAGGCTTCGCTCCGCCGTTCCTCGACCCGGACATTGGCGGAGGGCAGGGCGATCGCCTGGCCGTTCTCCTCGAGCGCCGAGCGGCTGTCGAGGCTGTTCAGCGCCGCCTCTCCGCCCAGCTCCAGGGTGACCGTCGCGGCGTCCCGGCGCAGCAGGACGCGGGCGATGGTCTCGCCGGCCTCCGACGACAGACGGGTCGTCGAGGTCTCCGTTCCCTCGACCGCATGGTCGCCGGCCCGCGTGCGGGTGGCGTGGCGCAGGGCTTGCGCCTCCAGGGTCCAGCGCGAGGACACGGGGCGCTCGAAGCGGCCGCCCAACTCGGTCTCCTGGACATGCTCGCGTTCGACCACGGCCTCGACCGACGCGTCGGGCGCGCGCTCGGTTTCCAGGATGTCCGCGCGCGTCTTCTCATTCCTCAGATTGGCGTCCAGCCGCAGTTTCCCGCCCAGCGCCCGGCGCTCGTAGCCCACCGCCGTTTCGGCCACGCGGGCGCCCTTGTCCTCGCGATAGAGGGCGTCCCGCTGGAGGGTTCCGTCCGGACGCGTCCGGATGAGCGGACCCTGACCCTTCTCGTCGTCGACCGTGCGGCCGATCGAGGCCGACAGCTCCAGCAGCCGGTCGCCGCGTCGCCGCGACACCTCGCCGGCCAGGCGCGGGGCGATGACGCCGTCGGGGTGGAAGGCGCTCGACGCCTCCAGCCGGCCGCGAGTCGTGGTTTCGCGCACCCGCACGACATTGGCGATCAGGCCCCGGCCCTGCATGTCGACGCCCGCGGCGCCGGCGCGGATCAGTTCGACGCGAACGACCGAGCGGGCGGGTATGCGGCGCAGGATGGTCTCCAGGCTCTCGGACTTGCTGGTCGGCCGCTGGCCGTCGATCAGGACGTTGCCGGTCGCGCCGGAAAAGCCGCGCATGTCGCTGTCGCCGCCGTCGAAGCCGAAGCCGGGGAGGCGGCTGACCATGTCGAAGGCCGAATAGGGCTGGGCGTCGGCGAAATAGGCGGCGGGGTAGGGCGTGACCGCGTCCTGGGCCGCCTGGGCCTGGGTGACGGCGCCCGTCGAAATCAGGCCGGCCGCCAGAACGGCGAAGGATCTTGCGGTCATGTCGGTCTTCCCCACGCGGCCCTTCCGCGTCCCTGGAGAAGCTTTGTCTGTGCGCGCCTGACATCCGGCCGTTGCGGTTCGTCAGGGCGGTGTCAGGATGGCCATGGAATCCTGGGCCCCATGAAACCGCACCTCACCTCACGCCTCGTCGCCGTCCTGGCCCTGTCGCTCGCCGCCGCGGTCCCCGCCGCCGCCTGGGCGGACGACCACAAGAGCAAGGACCACGAGGCCGCGCGCACCGCCCTGGCCCGGGGACAGGTGCTGCCGCTGACCCGCATCCTGGCCATCGCCGAACAGCGCGCCCCCGGCGACGTGCTGAAGGTCGAGCTCGAGGACGACGACGGCAAGCTGGTCTACGAGGTCAAGATCCTCGGCCGCAACGGCCGGGTCCGCGAACTGGACATCGACGCCCGCACCGGGACGGTGCTGAAGATCGAGAACGACTGATGCGGGCGCTGGTCGTCGAGGATGATCCCGTCGTCGGGCCCGACCTGGTCAAGGCGCTGAGCGCCGCCGGCTTCGTGGTCGACCTGGCGCGCGACGGCGAGGACGCTTCGTTCAAGGGCAGCGTCGAGGACTACGCCGTCGTGGTGCTGGACCTGGGCCTGCCGCGCCTGGACGGCCTGTCGGTGCTGCGCCGCTGGCGGGCCGACGGACGGGCCTTTCCCGTGCTGATCCTGTCGGCGCGCGGCGACTGGACCGAAAAGGTCGAGGGGATCGAGGCCGGCGCCGACGACTACCTGGCCAAGCCGTTCGAGATGGGCGAACTGCTGGCGCGGCTGCGCGGCCTGGTGCGTCGCGCGGCGGGCCGGGTGTCGCCGGTGATCGAGATCGGTCGCCTGGCGCTCGACACCCGGCGGATGTCGGCGACCATCGACGGCGCGCCCGTGCGGCTGTCGCCGCTGGAGTTCCGCCTGCTCGACTGCCTGGCCCACCAGCCGGGGCGGGCGGTGTCGGCGGGCGAGCTGGCCGAGCAGCTGTACGGCGTGGCCGACAGCGGCGACGCCAACGCCATCGAGGCCCTGGTGGTGCGGCTGCGGCGCAAGGTCGGGCCCGAGGTGATCGAGACCCGCCGGGGCTTCGGCTACCAGCTGGGCGGCGCGACCGCATGAAGGTTCGCCCGTGAAGGCCGGCTCGCTCCGTCTGCGCCTGATCCTCGGCGGAGCCATGGCCGTCCTGGTCGCGCTGGCCGTGGCCTGGCTGGCCATGACCTGGCTGTTCGAGCGCCACATCGAGCGCCGCGAGACCGACGAACTGACCCGCGTGGCCCTGAACCTGGTGGCCGGGCTGTCGGTCGATCCGGCCGGCAAGCCGGTGGTCGCCGCCGCGCCCGCCGATCCGCGCCTGGAGACCCCGGCCGGCGGCCTCTACTGGCAGGTGTCGACGGCGGCGGGGGCGGTGCGGTCGCGCTCGCTCTGGGACCAGGCCCTGAAGCCGCCGGCCGAGGCACCGGCCGAGACCTGGCGCGCGCGGATCGCCGCCGGACCGTTCGACGACCGCATCCTGCTGGTCGAGCGCCGCGTTCGGCCCGACCATGCCGGCCCCGCCGTGCTGGTCCAGGTGGCCAGCGAGGAGAAGGCCCTGCGCGCCGCCCGCGCCGAGTTCGGCCGCGACCTCGCCATCTTCCTGGGCGGGCTGTGGCTGGTGCTGTCGGCGGCGGCCACCGTGCAGGTGGTGCTGGGCCTGTCGCCCCTGACCCGGATCCGCGCCGACCTGGCCCGGCTGCGCGGCAGCCCTTCGGCCCGCATGGCCGATGACCATCCGCGCGAGATCGCGCCCCTGATCGGCGCCATCAACGACCTGGCCCAGGCCCGCGAGGCCGATCTGGCGCGCGCCCGCCGCCGGGCCGGCGACCTGGCCCATAGCCTGAAGACCCCGCTGGCCGCCCTGTCGGCCCAGAGCCGCCGGGCCCGGGCCGCCGGGGCGGTCGACGCCGCCGACGGCCTGGACCGCGCCATCGAGGCCATGGCGGCGGCGCTGGAGACCGAGCTGGCGCGGGCCCGCGCCGCCGCCGCGCGCGAAACCACCCTTCACGCCCAGGCCTCGCCCCTGGCGGTGGCCGAACGCCTGGTGGCGGTGGTCGAGCGCACGGCCGAGGGCGAGCGGCTGATCTTCGACGTCGAGCTCGACGAGACCCTGAGCGCGCCGGTGGCGGAGGACGTGCTGACCGAAATGCTCGGCGCCCTGATCGAGAACGCCGCCCGTTTCGCCCGCCGGCAGGTGCGAGTGGCGGGCGTCGTGACCGACGGCGGGGTGCGCCTGTCCATCGACGACGACGGGCCGGGCATGGAGGAGGGGCGGGCGGAAGCGGCCCTGATGCGGGGCGGACGGCTTGACGAGGCCGGACCGGGCCACGGCCTGGGCCTGGCGATCGTCCGCGATCTGGTCGAGGCCTCGGCGGGCGAACTCAGCCTGGGGCGTTCGGACCTGGGCGGCCTGGCCGTATCGATCCTCTGGAGGGCGCGGGCGGCCGACGTCGTGTAGGGCCGCGGTGAACGACCGTGTTGGAATGAACGGTCGAAATGGAAAACTGCACGAAATTTTCTATCTCACTTGCAAAATAGAAAATCTGTTCGTAGTGTCTGGTCGTCGGCCCAGAGCGCCCAATGGCGCCGTTGCGGAGAGTCGGCGAACAGAAGGGGAGGGTGACGACCATGGCATCCAGGAATCTAATTGGCGCGCTGCTGCTGAGCTCCTGCATCGTGGCGCCGTGCATGGCCGCCGCGCAGGAAGCCGCCACCACGACGGTCGAAGAAGTCGTGGTGACCGGCCAACGCGCCTCGGATCGCGACTCGCTGCTGAAGAAGCGGGACGCCGTCAGCGCCGTCGAAGTCGTTTCGGCCAACGACGTGGGCAAGCTGCCCGACCAGAACGTCGCCGAAGCCGTCCGTCGCCTGTCGGGGGTGTCGGTGGCCACGGACAAGGGTGAAGGCCGCTACCTGATCATCCGGGGCATCGAGCCCAACCTGGCCAACGTGACGATCAACAACCAGACCGCCTCGGCGCCCGAGCCGGAGTCGCGGAACGTCAAGCTGGACGACATCCCCTCGGCCCTGATCGGCTCGGTCACGGTGATCAAGTCGCTGACGCCGGACCTCGACGCCAACGCCATCGCCGGCCAGGTCGACATCAACACCCTGACCGCCTTCGACCGGAACAAGAACATCCTCAGCGCCCGCATCGTGCGCGGCACGTTCGAGGCCACCGACGCCAAGGGCACCGAAGGCGACGTCTCGGTCGGCGGCAAGTTCGGCCCCGATCGCCAGTTCGGCCTGGTCCTGGCCGGCAACTATTCCAAGCGTCCGTCGGTGTCGGACGACGTGCTGGCCGGCAGCCGCCAGATCGTCGGCGGCGTCGACCTGCCCGCCGAACTGGACATGCGTTCGTACAGCCCCGCGGTCCGCAAGCGCTCGGGCGCGGTGGCCAACTTCGACTGGCGGCCGAACGACGACGTCAAGCTGTACGCCCGCCTGATGTATTCCAAGTTCGACGACAACGAGACGCGCGATCGCTTCCGCTTCTTCTTCCCGGGATCGGCCGGCAGCTATTCCTCGCTCAACGCCGACGGCGGGGTGATCACCTCGACGACCGCGCGGCACCTGGTGCGTCTGCGCAACGAGATCACCGACACCACCACCCTGGCCTTCGGCGGCGACTTCAATGTCGGCAAGGGCGTGCTGACCGTCCAGGGCACCCACGCCCTGTCGGAGAAGAAGGACCCGATCCGCGACGAGTTCGACTACCGCTCGACCGGAACCCTGACCGGCGCCTTCACCGGCACCGTGGGCCTGCCCGACAGCCTGACGGCCGGAACCTCGGCCCTGGCGGCCAGCACCTACAACCTGCGCCAGTACAAGCAAGTCAGCCGCCGCGCCGAGGAGAACCTCAACCAGGCGCGGGTCGACTACAA
The DNA here is from genome assembly GCF_037402475.1 of Caulobacter sp. CCG-8. Taxonomy (NCBI): domain Bacteria; kingdom Pseudomonadati; phylum Pseudomonadota; class Alphaproteobacteria; order Caulobacterales; family Caulobacteraceae; genus Caulobacter; species Caulobacter sp. CCG-8. The sequence continues at coordinate 27,812 of NZ_JBBEUD010000008.1, read as the reverse complement.
GCTGCCGATGGACGCCTGGGGCGAGGGCAGCTACCTGAAATTCGGCGCCAAGTACCTGGATCGCGACAAGTTCACCGACGCCAACGGCCACGTCTATACGCGCGGCAACGGCGAGACCCTGGTGGGCGAGACCGACGCGACCATCCCCACCGTCTACAAGGGTCGCTTCGCGTTCGGCCCGACCGTCGACTACAATTTGGCCCGAGCCTATTTCGACGCCAACAAGGGGCTGTTCACCGACTCCGCCACCGATCGCCTGATCGAGACCCTGGGTTCGGACTTCAAGGTCGTCGAGAAGATCACCGCCGGCTACGGCATGGCCAGCCTGACGCGGGGCGACCTGACCGTCATCCCGGGCGTGCGGGTCGAGCACACCGAGGGCAAGACCTCGGCCATCGCCGTGACGCCGACCTCGACGGTCAACGACACCTACAACCAGTTCGGCGCGTACGACTACACCGACTGGTTCCCCAGCGTGAACCTGAAGTACAACATCTCCGAGCGCCTGCTGACCCGCGCCGCGGTGACCACGGCTCTGGGCCGCCCGAACTACGCGGACCTGGCGCCGACCCTGGCGGTCAGCGCCGCCGACAACGAGGTCACGCTCGGCAACCCCGACCTGCAGCCGCAGAAGGCCGTCAATTTCGACGCCTCGCTGGAATACTACTTCGCCGGTGAAGGCGGCATCTCGCTGGGCCTGTTCCACAAGCGGATCGAGAACCCGATCTTCTCGTCGACGGTCACGGAGAGCGGCACCTTCGGCGGCGTGGCCCTGGTCAACGCCGACGTCACCCAGATGACCAACGGCGACAAGGCGCGGGTCACGGGCCTGGAGTTCAACGTCCAGAAGCCGCTGACCTTCCTGCCGTCGCCGTTCGACGGCCTGGGCGTGAACTTCAACGCCACCCTGGTCGACGGCAAGATGAACGTGCCGGACCGCTCGCGGAAGATCCAGCTGCCCAACCAGTCCAAGCGACTGGCCAGCGCCCAGCTGTACTACGAGAAGTACAACTTCTCGGCCCGCCTGGCCTACACCTACCGCTCGGCCTACCTGTTCGAGCTGAACACCGGCGACGCCACCGGGGCCAGCGACATCTATTTCGACAAGGTCACCACGCTCAGCGCCCGCGTGGCCTATCGGATCAACAAGGTCGAGATCTTCGCCGAGGGCAACAACCTCAACGACGCGACCGACTACTACTACTACCAGACCCGCAGCCGCTTCGCGGAGTCCGAGACCTACGGCCGCTCCTACCGCTTCGGCCTGTCCTACACCTTCTAGACCTCGCGCGAGGCCCGGGCGTCCCCGTGACGTCCGGGCCTTGTCACGTCCGCTCTTCCCCGACATCGAGAGACGACCCATGGCGATTTCGACGCCCGCTTCGTCGCGCCTGGTGGCCGGCAACTGGAAAATGAACGGCGGTCCCGACCCGTTGCGGGAAGCCGCGACAGTGGCGGCCGCCCTGGCCGGCAAGATCTCCGGGCCGACGGTCGCGATCTGTCCGCCGGCCACGCTGCTGCACAGGGTGTCTGAACAGGTGCGGGGCTCGGGGGTCCTGACGGGCGGCCAGGACTGCCATGTCGAGGCCTCCGGCGCCTTCACGGGCGAGGTCTCGGCCGCCTTGCTGGCCGAGGCCGGCGCGCGGCTGGTGATCCTGGGTCATTCCGAACGGCGCTGGGGACGCGACGAGAGCGACGCCCTGGTGGCGCGCAAGGTCCTGGCGGCCTTCGAGGCGGGGCTCCAGCCGATCGTCTGCGTCGGCGAACGGTGGAACGAGCGCGAGGACGGACGGGCCCTGGAGGTGGTGCGCCGCCAGCTGCGAGGCTCGCTGCCGCCGGTCCCGGCGGGGCGCGCGATCGCGGTGGCCTATGAACCGGTCTGGGCGATCGGCACGGGCGCGCGGGCCTCGGAAGGCGACATCGCCACGATGCATCAGGCGATCCGGGAAGAACTGCTGGACATGGGACCCGACGCCGGCCGGGCGTCGATCCTCTATGGCGGCTCGGTCACGGCCGACAGCGCGGCGGCGATCCTGGCCGCGCCCGAGGTGGGCGGCGTGCTGGTGGGCGGCGCCTCGCTGCGCGCCGACAGCTTTCTGGCGATCATCGCGGCCGCCCAGGGCTAGGGCGCCCGACGCCGAGGCGTCGGGCGCAAGAGATCAGTGGTCGGGTCGCTGGCGAAGGATCGCGCCGTCGGCGGCGACGTCGAGCTCCATGCGTTGGCCGTCACGCGCCACGGCCTCGACGTCGAAGCCCTTCCGGTCGCGGTCCATTTCCAGGATGGTGAAGCCTTGCGCTTCCACCCGTTCGGCGGCGCGCGCAAAGCTGGCGCTCGCGGCCTGGGCTCGCGGTTGGGCGAGGGCGGCGCCGGTCAGGAGCAGCAAGGTCGCGGCGCCGGCGCCCAGGACGACGGCGGGGCGGATCGTGGTCTTCGAAAGCATGGGGAGAACCTTTCTCTGCGGTGGATGACGGGAGAATGGTCCATCGGTCCTGACGTAAGACCTGCGGCGATCGTCAGTGCGGCATCAGCGTTTCGATCGACGTTCTCGTCTTTGCGTACTTTCAGTTTAGGCCGCACGGAGGGCGGCTTCCGGGAGGTGAGCCAATGTCCGCTAATGGCGCGGGTCGGCCACAGTCCACCAACAAGCTGGTTGGGGGGGCGGCACACGCATCTGAGTGGTCGCGCTAGTTCTCGAGCGGCATGCGAAAGGTAAAGCGCGTCTTGGTCGCATCCGAACTGGCCCTCAGGTTCCCATTGTGGGCGCGCGCGATTTCGGACGCGATGTAAAGGCCAAGCCCAAGGCCCTGCTGTGTCGGCTTGGCCGCGGCCCGCTCGAACGGCTGGAAAAGACGGGCAAGCGTTTCTCTAGGGATCGGCGGACCTTGATTGGCCACGGAGAGCTCGAACACGCCGTTCACAATCTTGGCCTCGACCGAAACGGGCGCGTCTCCGGCGCCATGGGTCAACGCATTGGCCAAAAGGTTCGAAAGGAGCTGAGCTAATCGGGCGGGGTCGGCCGGCACCGGCGTGGGAATGTCGACGTCAGCCTCGATGATCCGTTCGGGATGGGCGGTCCGAAGCTCAGACACGACATCGAGCAGTGCGGACCCGACGTCGTTTTCGAGAGAAAGATCGACATTGAAGCCGCCGCCCAGACGGGCGCGTGTGAAATCCATTACGTCAGAAATCAGGCCGGCCATTCGCGCGGTGCTCGTCTCCATCTGCCCGAGGATCCAGCCGCTCTTCGGCCCGGTCGGGTCTTTGCGCAGAAGGCGCACGCCGCCCTCGATGGCGGCCAACGGGTTGCGCAGGTCGTGGCCGAGCACGGCGATGAACTGCTCGCGCAGTTCAGAACCGGCCCGTTCATCTGACAGCGCCGCCTGGCTCAACGCCAGCTGCTGCTGATCCGCTAGCTTCTGGCCGATTAATTCCGCGAAGATCTCGAAGGTCTCCTGCGCGTCGCGATCCGTCAGCGGAGCCGGCGCCGGATCAATTGCGCACAGGGTGCCAAAGAACTCGCCGCGGCGGAAAATGGGGACGGCGATGTAGCTTTGCAGTCCATACATCGCAGGTGTGGGATGGTTGCTATAGACCGGGTCGGCCGCGACGTGGTCGATCACGACTGATCGGTGATGGTCGCGAATTTCGCCGCAAAGCGTCGTCTCGACCTTCAGCTCGCCGCCGACCGGCAAGCCAAAGTTTATGTCGTCAGCCACCGCGCAGGCGACCCAACGATCGGCCGTGACCCGAGCGACGACCGCATACCCCATACCGGTCAGGCGGCATATGTTCTGTAGAATTCTGGGAACAAGCCCGATCGAGGCGATCGCCGCAATGTCGTCAGCGATTTCCGTCACGCTCAAGCCCACTTCAAGGAATGGCGCGACGATGCTCGGCCTTTATGTGGAAGGCAATACGCAACGCAGCGTCCTTGAGGATCGGCTCGGCGCAACGACGCGCCTTTAAGGTCCAATTGCCGGAGCTGGGCCAACGTCAGCTCGTGGCGCAACACCGATGCGACGGATCACAGAGGTTCGAGGCGGGCCCTCTCACCTTGCCGCGCGGACAGCCGGGTCGCCATCCCACGGATCCATAGGCGATCGACCTCAATGGCCGTCCACCCGTCGGGCAGAACCACCTCGCGCTCGATCCACGTCTCGAGCGCATCGGGCCCAGCCCGCAGACCCGTAAACCCGAACAGCAGGCCGGTCAGAAACCCGCCGATGTTGGCGAAGAAGGGCCCTGCCTGCGGCTGTTCGGGAAAACGGTCGGCGCGGTATTCCAAGGTCTGTAGAAACCGTCCGGTGCAGAACTGCCCATAGCCTTCGTCCAGCAGCTTGAGAGCGAGCGGGCGGTCGCCCAGCCGCGCGGCCCAGGCGCCGTAAAGCGCCGAAAGCATCGGGCTGCCGATATAGTCCTGCGCCATCCCCAGATAAAGCTCGAGAGTGGCTTTCTCCTCCGCGGGCGCCAACGGATAGCCGAACGGAAAAAGGCCCATCAGCGGGTCAGGCGTGGCGCCCTTCTCTTCGTCGACGCGATAGGCGTCGTGCGAGATCACCGCCTTGCCGCGCATGGGGATGGCTATGCCTTCGGCGATCTTTTCCCAGGCCGGATCGGCTGGCAGGCCTAGATCGGCCGCGACGCGGATGGCCTTACGCAGCACCACCACGGAGCCCATGTTGGTGAAGGCGGCGTTGTCGACCGGGTTCTCGCGCTCGGCGATGCCCATGGACGCGTTGATGGCATAGCCCTCGCGGGTCCTGGTCACCCGCGTGGTGATCCACTCGCTGACCCCGGCCAGCACCGGCCAGACTTTGGTGCGCAGGAACTCCCGATCACCGGTGACGTCGGCATAAAACGCGAAGGCGCGCGCCACGTCGAGCGAGACATGGTCCTCGTGCCAAGCCGCCGTGCCGGGGAGCGGCGCGGCCTCCTGGCCGCTTGTCGGGGCGCTTTCCCAGGGGAACTGGAGACCGCGGCGGCCCATCAGCTTCGCGTTCTGACGGGCGGCTTCGAGCCGCGAGGACCGATAATCGAGCAGCGCCTCGGCCGCATCAGGCTGGACCATGCACAAGGCCGGGACCGCAAAGGCCTCGATGTCCCACATCACATGGCCAAAATAGTAGTGGTAGTCGTGCCAGGTGGCCAAGCCGAAGATCGAGGTCGAGGCGGGCGACGAGGCATGAACCGAGCTGTTGAGATAGAAGAAGGCCGCGTCAGCCAGTCCCTGCCAGCGGTCTCCGGCGCCCTCCAGGCGGATGCGGCCTTTCCACAGCTCGTTCCAGACCGCGCGGTTCTGCCGGCGGATCTTGTCGAACCCGTCGCTGGCCGCCTTGGCCGCCAGGCGCGCGGCCTGCTGGTCGGGCAGGGCATGGAGGGCCGACGGCACGAGACTGGCGATTTGGCGCAGGCGCACCGTTCGCCCGGCTCGCGCGCGAAAGCCGTACTCAGTGACCAGCCGGTGATCGCGCAACTTCGGATGCGTGGCTTCCCGATCGCCCGCGCCCAGCAGCTCGGTGACGAAGGCGACCCCGCAGGTGGAGAGAGCGCCGGCCGACTCCCAAAGCAAGGTTCCGTCGGTGGCGGGCTCGGGCTCGCCGGGGGTCACACGGCTGTGCCTGAGAGCGCGACCGTCGGCGCCGCTGGCGTCGACGATGGCGCGAAGGCCCAGGCTGCAGGCCTTGTCGAGTTTGACGCTGACCTCTTGGCATACAAGCGTCGGATCGGTGCGGCTGCAGAAAGTCAGGACCTCGACCTGGGCGGTGAAGCCCTCGGCCTGGAACGTGAACCGGCTGGTCAGTTCGCCCGCCGAGAAGTCGTAGACCTGCTGCAGATCGAAGACCTGATGGGGCATGTCCGACAACCAGGCGCCGTCCAGGGCGATGTCCCCGGCGATCGGGTAGGGCGCGACGGCGGCGGCCTCGATCTGACGCTCATAATGCTCGCCGCTATAGCCGCTGAGCAAAGTCATGCCCGTGGTCAGCGGTACGTCACGAACGCGCAGGCCGATGAGGCCGTTGGAGACATAGGCCGGCAACTCTCGACGTCCGGCTCCGACCACGGCGGGTGGGTTGATCGGCCTATACTTGGACATGGGGCCCCCAATTGGCTCGGAGGCTCTAACCGCTGGGGCGCTGGCGTGTTCCACCGCAGTTGCGCCAGCGTTGAACCGCAAGGCCGCTGGAGGGTTAGCGACAGGCTCTGGTGATCGAGCGCGACCGCCAGGCGCGGTCGGGTTTGTTGTTCTGGCGCGCCCAAGCTTGGCGCAGGGGATGGCGCCAGAGAAGGCTGTACGCGCCGAAGTATGGTGGAAGTACGCGGTGATCTATCAAATCTACCCGCGCTCGTTCCAGGACACGAACGGGGATGGAATCGGTGACCTCCGTGGCGTGGTGCGCCGCTTTGACTATCTGGTCGATCTGGACGTGGACGCGCTTTGGCTGTCGCCGTTCTATCGCTCGCCGATGCGCGATTTCGGCTCCGACGTACGCGACCACGTGGCGATCGATCCGATCTTCGGCGACATGGCTGACTTCCGCGATCTCGTAGCCGACCGTCGAGAGGTCCGCGTTGATCTGGGTTGGAAACGATGATCGACGGGCGTTCAACGACAGCGGCTAGCGTCCTATCATGCTCTAGGGCTTGCCCCATACGCACGACGGCGCATGGGGCTTCGACGTTCTGACGCCTAGAAGACCTTGCGCACCAGAGGTTCACGCGCCCACACACGTCCCGCTTCGGCCGCCGCGATGAAGTCGGCGATCGAGGCTTTCGGCAGGGTGATCAGCCCGATGTCGGCGTCAGGATTGGCGTCCGACAGCCCGCCCTTGACGAAAAGGGGCGTAGCGGACGGAAGGTAGGCGATGACCTTCAGGTGCCCGAACGCATCGCGTACGAAGTTGACGGCCGTGGCCTCCAACGCCAGCGCCGCGCCCCCTTCGTCCGAGGGCAGCAGCACGACGGCGTCGAACAGCACCGAAGGGCCGCCGTCCACGCGGAAGTCGGCGGGGACGCGTTCTCCGCCCGCCGTCACCACGCCGGTGATCGTCGGGGCGACGATGGCGAGTTTGGCGCCGGCCGCGGCCACCGCCTCACGGACCTGCGCCAGCAGGGCGTCATTCACGCCGTCGGTCACCAGGCAGCCGACCTTTCGACCGATCAACCCCGGGGCGGCCTTGGCGAGGATGCTGAGCGCCGGGGACAACTCCATCTCCGCGGCCGGGACCAAGGCTGGCGCGGGCGTGATGTCGCCGGCCCGGCCAAGACCGGCCGCCACGCGAAGGGCCAACGTCTCGTCGATATTGGCCAGGCGCGAGAGCATCGCCTCGCGAACGGCGGCCACCTCACAGCGGCTCAACTCGAAGATCAGGGCCGCGACGATGTGATTCCGCTCGGGCTCGGTCTGGCTGAAGAAGAACATCCGGGCCTGGGTGAAGTGGTCGGCGAAGGTCTCGGGCCGCACGCGCAGTTGCTCGCCGGTCTCGGGTGCGGGGAAGGTGCGGTAGCCGGTCTCGAGCGACTCCCGCGCCACGTCCGCGCCGAGGCTGGACGGCTCGTAGTTCACCTGGCCCTTGGGGACGCCCATCTGCATGTGGCCGTCGCGCTGCAGGTTGTGGAACGGACATTTGGGCTGGTTGATCGGGATCTGATGGAAGTTGGGCGAGCCAAGGCGCTTGAGCTGGGTGTCTTGATATGAGAACAGCCGCCCCTGCAGCAGCGGGTCGTTGGTGAAGTCGATGCCGGGCACGACGTGCGAGGCGCAATAGGCGACCTGCTCGGTCTCGGCGAAGAAGTTGTCGGGGTTGCGATCCAGCACCACGCGCCCGACCACCCGCAGCGGGATGACCTCTTCGGGAATGACCTTGGTCGCGTCCAGGACGTCGAAAGGCAGAGCGTCGGCCTGTTCCTGGGTGAAGGTCTGAAGACAGAATTCCCACTCAGGGAAATCGCCGGTGTCGATGGCTTCCCAGAGGTCGCGGCGGTGGAAGTCCGGGTCGGCGCCGTTGATCTTGACGGCCTCGTCCCAGACCACCGACTGGGCGTTCAGCTTGGGCCGCCAGTGGAACTTGACGAAGGTCGAGGCTCCGGCGGCGTTGACCAGCCGGAAGGTATGGACCCCGAAGCCCTCCATCATTCGATAGGAGCGCGGGATCGTCCGGTCCGACATGATCCACATGATCATGTGCATGCTCTCGGGCGTCAGCGAGATGTAGTCCCAGAAGGTGTCGTGCGCGGTCTGCGCCTGCGGGAACTCCCGGTCGGGATCGGGCTTGGCCGCATGGATCAGGTCGGGGAACTTGATCGCGTCCTGGATGAAGAACACCGGGATGTTGTTGCCGACGAGATCGAAGTTGCCCTGCTGGGTGTAGAACTTAACCGCGAAGCCGCGCACGTCGCGGGCAAGGTCCATCGAGCCCTTGTTGCCGGCGACGGTCGAAAAGCGGGTGAAAACGGGGATGCGTTCGCCGGGCCGCTGCAGGAAGTCTGCGCTGGTGACGTCGGCCGCCGAGTCCAGGCACTCGAAGAACCCGTGCGCGGCCGAGCCGCGGGCATGGACCACGCGCTCGGGAATGCGCTCGTGGTCGAAGTGCATGATCTTCTCGCGCAGGATGAAATCCTGCAGGAGAACCGGGCCCCGCGCGCCGGCCGTCAGCGAATTCTGGTTGTCGGCGATCGGCACGCCTTGGTTGGTGGTCAATTGGCTTGCCGGTTCGCCGGCCTGCTGGTGCAACTCGCCGCCCGGCGCGACCAGGGTTTCGCCGACGGCGCCGTTGCGGTCCTGGGCGCCGTTCGCGGGGGACGTGGGGTTCGCCGGGGACTTGGGGATGGTCTTCGAGGGGCTCTTGGCCATGGGATGTCCTTCGAGCGCGGGCGCTCGTCATGAAAGGGAAGGGGCGTTCAGGCCAGGACCGGAGGGACGGCGAGCAAAGCCATCAGTTCGGCCTTGCGGGCGGCGAGCCTGGCGCCCAGGGCGTCCAGATCGATCTTGGTCTGGCGCACCTCGGGGAAGAGCTCTTCCTCTTCCTCCTTGACGTGGTGGCGGACCTGCTCGCCCAGCACCTTGACCTTGGCGTCGTAAAGCGGTTGGCCGGGGGCGCCGGCCTCGATCTGGGCGATCAGGGTCTTGGCGCCCATGTGTTCGACGATGGCCTCGTCGATGAGGTCGCCGTCGCCGGTCTCCTCGCGGGCCGGGGGATAGAAGAATTCTTCCTCGATCTGGGCGTGCACTTTCAGCGCCAGGCAGATCTTGTCAGCCAACGCCTTCTTGGCCGCGTCGTCGGTGAGGGTTTCGTATTGGTCGAAATAGTCATCGACTTCTCGATGGTCGGCGATAAGCAGGGAGATGGCGTCCGGCCCGGCGGTCCTGGGCGCGGCGGCGGCCTTGGTGGCCGCGCGCGTCGATGTCTTCCTGGCTTTGGTCTTAGCCGTGGTGGCCATGGGGCGAGTTCCGATTGGGAGAGGCCTCATCAACCGACTCCCCGGGGCCGCCGTTCCGACGATCCCGTCACGGCCCATCAAATGATGCTCCTCGCCACCGTCCACGAACGCCGCGTCAAGCCTCCCAGGAACAAGCCGTGACGGCGGGGGTTTGAGGAGGGCTCGCGATCAAGCGGGCGTCAAACCAGCGGGAGCCGGTGATGAACGAGCAAGTGACGGGCGTGGCGAACCAAGGCGTGGGACGCGTCCAAGACGCCGTTGGCGGCCTGACCGGCAATGCCGATCTCCAGGCCAAGGGCAAGATCAGGGAAGCGGTCGGCTCGGTGCAGCAGGCCTTCGGCGAGGCCAAGAGCAGCGTCAAGAATGCGCTCGAAGACAGCCTGGATGGCGTGCGGAGCCAGGTCCACGATCAGCTCGACGCGGTCGAGACCTACGTCTTGTCAAAGCCTTTGCCCGCGGTGGCGATCGCCGGGGCCATCGGCATCGTCGTGGGTTTTCTCCTGCGTGGTCGCAGCAAGACGATCTATCTTCGCGACGCGCGCTGATCCTCGACGCATCACGACGGTTCACGCCTTCGGAACCCGGTTCCGAGGGCGTTTTCATGGGGCGTGACGCAGGAGTCCGGCCTGGCGTGGCAAGGCCGACACGCCGTCCGATCGCATGACTCGGTCGGCTGGGCGACATAGGAAGTCTTTGACTTCACTATAGGAACGGGCTTGGTCGCGAGCGGTTGTCAGCGGGCAGGAGGAACATCCCCAATGTCCGACGAGACCATCGCCCGCGCGCTGGAAAGCGACGCGCCGCTTACCGCCGCCGTCCGCCAGCGCGATGTCGCCCACGTCATCGCCGAAGATCAGGACTGGCACGCCGCCGCTCTGGTCGGCCGCACGATCACCATCAATCGTCCGCGCGCCGAGCTCTACGCCTTCTGGCGCGACTTCCGCAACCTGGCCCTGTTCATGGAGAACGTCGAGAGCGTCACGCCGAGCGAGGGCGGCCGTTCCCATTGGGTGGTCAAGGCCCCGGCCGGTAAGACCGTCGAGTGGGACAGCGTCCTCACCGAAGAGGTCGAGAACGAGGTCTTGGCCTGGGAATCCGCGGATGGCGCGGATATCAAGAACGCTGGCCGGATCGAATTCCGCGACGCTCCGCCGGGACGCGGCACGGAGGTTACCGCGACCATCGTCTACGAGCCGCCGGGCGGCGATCTGGGCAAGCTGATCGCCAAGCTCTTCCAGAAAGAGCCGAAGATCCAGGCGCGCCGGGAGCTTCGCCGCTTCAAGCAACTCATCGAGACCGGCGAAATCTCCACCGCCAAGTCGCCCGACGCCGCGCCGCAAGCCTGATCCCAAACCCTCATTTGATGGAGACGCGCATGCGCGCCCTGACCTGGCACGGCAAACACGATGTCCGGATGGACACCGTTCCCGACCCCAAGATCGTCAATCCCCGCGACGCGATCATCAAGATCACCTCGACCGCCATCTGCGGTTCGGACCTGCACCTCTATGACAGCTTCATCCCCTCGATGGAGAAAGGCGACATCCTTGGCCACGAGTTCATGGGCGAGGTCGTCGAGACCGGCCCCGGCTCGACCCTGCAGAAGGGTCAGCGGGTCGTCGTCCCGTTCGTCATCGCCTGCGGCAAGTGCTTCCATTGCGAGAAGCAGCAGTTCTCAGGCTGCGAGAACTCCAATCCGGCCGAGACCCAGGATTTGGGCGAGATCGCCTACGGCACGGCGATGACGGGGCTGTTCGGCTATTCGCACATGACCGGCGGCTATGCCGGCGGCCAGGCCGAATATGTCCGCGTGCCCTATAGCGACGTGGGCCCGATCGTCGTTCCCGACGGGCTGGAGGACGACAAGGTGCTGTTCCTGTCGGACATCCTGCCCACCGGCTGGATGGCGGCCGAGAACTGCCAGATCGAGCCGGGCGACACGGTGGCGGTCTGGGGCTGCGGCCCCGTCGGCCTGTTCGCGATCCAGAGCGCCTTGATTCAGGGCGCCCACAAGGTGATCGCCATCGACCACCATCCCCACCGCCTGGAGCTGGCCAAGTCCCTTGGCGCCCAGGTGATCAACTACCATGACGTCAAGGTGCGCGAGGCCCTGATGGCCATGACCGGCGGCATCGGCCCGGACGCCTGCATCGACGCGGTCGGCATGGAGAGCCACGGCTTCTCGATCGACAATGTCGTCGATGCGGTCAAGGTCGCCACCCGCCTGGGCACCGACCGCGCCCACGTGCTGCGCGAGGTGCTGATGGCCTGCCGCACCGGCGGCCGGGTCTCCGTGCCCGGCGTCTACGGCGGCATGGGCGACAAGATCCCGATCGGCGCCCTGATGGAGAAGGGCCTGCAGATCCGCACCGGCCAGACTCACGTCCACAAATACCTGCGCCCGCTGCTGGATCTGATCGGCGAGGGCGTCATCGACACCACCTTCCTGATCAGCCACCGCCTGCCGCTGGAGAGCGCCCCCGACGGCTACAAGATGTTCAAGGAAAACCAGAACGAGGTGACCAAGGTCGTCCTCAAGCCCGATTGGCGGAAGGAAGCCGCGTGATGATCGAGGAGCAACGCGCCTCGGCCTCGTGCGTCGCCCAGCGGGGGTGACCCGCGTCGTGAGTGAAACGGCGCAACAGCTGGACGCTTCAGCGCCGCAAGGCGATCTGGACGATCACGTCGTCCAGTCCGTCGAGGCTGTAGCCGATTTCCATCGCGAGCATTACCGAGGCGCCAGCGGCCTGCAAAAGGTCATCGACGCGACCACCGAGCGCCTGGGCCGCCCCTGGGCGGTCATCGTCCTGACGGCGATAGTCGGGATATGGGCGGGCCTGGCGGCCTGGCGCGGCGGCGGGCGCGTCGATCAGCCGTCATTCGCCTGGCTGGAGCTGGCTGCCACCATCGCGGCCCTCCTGGTCTCGGTCCTGATCCTCGTCACCCAGCGGCGCGAGGACCAACTGGCGGACAAGCGTGCGCAATTGACCCTGGAACTGGCCCTGCTGGCCGACAAGAGAAGCGCCAAGATCATCGCGTTGCTCGAGGAGCTGCGTCACGACCAGCCCAATGTCGCCGACCGGGTCGATCGCGAATCCGACGCCATGGCCAAGCCGGTCGATCCAGGCGCTGTGGCCGCTTCGATCGCCGCCAATTCGGCAGCGACCAGAAGCTGAAGCCCGACAAGCCGATCGGGAACCTTGTCGCGTCCGACGGCTTGGTTTCGGCAAGGAGTCTTCACATGTCCAAACGCGAACTGATCGAACCCACGCCCGGCGACAAGCGCTATGTCCGCCGCGACGACAAAGGCCACTTCACCGAGGCGGCCGATGTCGGCAAGTCCTCGGCCGCCGACCAGCGACGCCATTCCGAGCACGACGCCGGCCCGGGCCAGGGCGACAAGGGCGATCGCCAAGGCTAGGCGCCATGACCTCGCCGGTCATGAAAAGCTATCCGGGGGATCTTGGATTCGACGCGATCGGTGAGGCCTTCGCGCTGACGGAGGATCAGGACAGCGTCGCCGCCCGGCTGGCCCGCTTGGAGGCGCATGCCACGGCGGTCCGCCGGGTCGCGGTCTATCATTTCATCATTCCGCCAGGCGCCGAGGCGGCGTCGTTCAGCGCGCCCGATCGGACGCGGGACGCCCAAGACCAGCTACATCTGATCGTGGCCCTTACCGGCGGCTCCCTCACGGACAGGGGCGGCGAGCTTCGCGTGCGCGTTCCGGCCGGCGCGGCCGATCGGTTCGAGGCGCTGGCGCGAGGTCTGATCGAGGCGTTTTGGGTCGCGTTCCGGAAGGACGATCCCGCCTAGCGCAGCTGGCTGTCCTTACTGCCCCGCCGATTGATCCCACCCAGGACGATGCGGCTGTCACGGCCCGACTGGCAGTGGACGCACGTCCGCACACCGGGCAGCGCCTGACGACGAGCCGCCGGAATGTCCTCGCCGCATTCGACGCAGAAGGCCGTGCCCTCGCCGACGGGCAGGCGGGCGCGAGCGTGCGAGACGCCGTCCGACACCGTGTCGTTGATCTGGTCTAGAACCCCGCCGTCATGCGTCCAGCCGCCGGCCATCGCGTCTCCGATTCATAAGCTTGGTAAAAGAGTCAGAGGGGGATGGACACCGGAAAGCTCCACACCGGTTGGGGCAGGAACAGTGCGCCAAAAGCGCGCGGTTCGAGAATCTCGCCGGCCGCGATCACCACGAAATGCGAGCCGGATCGAAGAACAGAAGACAGCCAGCTCGAATGCGGCCGATAGGCCGGTCACGCGTTCCGCAAACCAGGGCGCCCCATGCGCCGACGCCGCGCAGTTCCTTGCGCTCAGGAGCCGTCATGACCTTCGAAGCCGTTTCTTCCGACCCCGCCGTGGCGGCCCCGATCCCGGCGCCCGAAGCGCCAGAAGGCGCCGACCTCCTGATCAAAGCCGCGCCCCACGACGAGGGCTTCTGGGATGGGCATCCCGATGTCGACCGCTACAAGGTGACCATGCACCCCGGTGAGGCGGACCTGGCGGAGTGGACCGTCCTGGTCTGGCTCAAGCCGAACCCCGGCCAGGACCCTGCGCGGATCGCCGCCAACGCCGACATCCCGACCCGTCCGGCCGACGCCGAGTTCGTCGTCCACGCCGCCCATGACCAGGAATTCTTCGGTCGCCATCCCGGCCTGGCCGCGTGGCGGGTCGATCTGCAGCTCAACGAAGACGGTCCCGGCGCGGCGCATAAGATTCAGGTGTGGATGGCTTCGCCGACCGCCGCATGAAGATCGCCACCTACAACGTCAACGGCGTCAACGGCCGCCTGCCGGTGCTGCTGCGCTGGCTGGACGAGGCCCGGCCCGACGTCGTCTGCCTGCAGGAACTCAAGGCCCCGCAGGAGAGGTTTCCGCTCGCGGCGATCGAGGCGGCAGGCTACGGCGCGATCTGGCTGGGCCAGAAGAGCTGGAATGGCGTGGCGATCCTGGCGCGCGGAGATCAGCCGCATGAGACACGCCGCGGCTTGCCGGGCGAAGCCGAGGATTTGCACAGCCGCTATATCGAGGCCGCCGTGAACGGCGTGCTGGTGGGGTGCCTCTACCTGCCCAACGGCAATCCCGCGCCGGGTCCGAAGTTCGATTACAAGCTGCGCTGGTTCGCCCGCTTTCAGGCCTATGCGGCCTCCTTGCTGGCGCACGAGGTCCCCATCGTGCTGGCCGGCGATTACAACGTCATGCCCACCGACCTGGACGTCTACAAGCCCGAGCGCTGGCTGAACGACGCCTTGTTTCGTCCCGAAGTGCGCGAAGCCTATCGTCGCCTGGTCGATCAAGGCTGGACAGACGCTCTACGCACGCTCCATCCCGACGAGCGGATCTACACCTTCTGGGACTATTTCCGGAACGCCTACGGGCGGGACGCGGGGCTGCGGATCGACCACCTGCTGCTCAGTCCCCAGTTGGCGCCGAGACTGTCGCGGGCCCAGGTCGATCGTCACGTCCGTGGCTGGGACAAGACCAGTGACCACGCCCCGACCTGGATCGAGCTCGACGCCTAGGCGATCTGCTCCATCCGACACTGGCCGGGCGCCTTGTCGGGCCGGAAGCGGATCAGCTTCGTGCCGTGGCGAAACCGCCCGCCCGAAACGTGGTCGAACGACACCTCCACGACGATCTCGGGCGAGAGCGGGGTCCACTGGCTGGACCGCTCGTCCGACCAGCGGCTGGGCCCGCCGGGCGCGTCGCCGGTGAAGCCGCTGCCGCCGGCCAGGGCCTCGAGCCGCTGGGTCAGGGCCGGCTTGTCGGCGGCCGCGAGGCCAGAGGTGAAGCCAACATGGTCGAGCAGGCCCTTGTCGTCGTAGAGGCCCAGCAGTAGAGACCCGACCAGCTTGCTGTCTTTGCCGTATCGAAATCCGCCGACCACGCAGTCGGCCGTGCGCTGGCGCTTGACCTTGATCATCGCCCGCTCGCCCTCGGCATAGGGGCCGTCGATCCGCTTGGCGACGATCCCTTCCAGCTTGCCCTCGTCGAGCCAGGCCTGGGCGAGGGCCGCGTCCTTGGTCCCTTTCGTCAGTGTCAGGCGAGGGCCGCCGTGACGCTCGAGGAAGGTGGTTATGACGGCGTGCCGCCGGCGCCAGGGCGCGTCGCGCAGGTCAGCGCCGTCGGGCGCCTGCAGCATGTCGAAGGCGGCGAGGATGGCCGGCGTCTCGGCCGACAGGCGAAGGATGCGGCTTTGCGCCGGATGCAACCGCATCTGCAAGGCCTCGAAGGAGAAACCATCGTTCATGGGGATCAGCAATTCGCCGTCGAGAGCGAAGCTGTCCTCGGGAAGGGCCGCCAGCAGATCGACGACCTCGGGGAAGTAGCGGGTCAGCGGCTTGCCGGACTTGGCCTGCAAGGTCACGACCTGGCCCTGCCGGAAAGCCAGGCAGCGAAAGCCGTCCCATTTTGGTTCGTACCACCAGCCCGGGTCGGTCGGCAGCGCCGGCGCCGACTGGGCCTCCATGGCCTGGGCCTTGGTCAGGCGGTTGGTCATTTAAGATCCCTTCGGTCACATAGCGCCACGCGCGATACGACGTTCCGCGTCAGAGCCGGCCTGAGGCCGCGCCGTCCCAGATCATACGGCCTTGGTCATCGCGAACCACGATACGCAGGACCACGCCGGCATCGGCGGAGAGGGCGCGGTCGCGCAGGATTTCCGATAGCAACAGCAGCGCTTGGCGCGCGGCCGCGGCGTCGTCGGCGGCTTCGACGACTTCGAGCGTCGGTCGCACCTCGCCCGAAATATCGAAGTGATAGGTCTTCATCGCCGCACCTCGCGCGGTCTGGCCCGCCTTTGATCAAGGTTCCCTGAGCGGCGCTGTTCCACGTCCAAGGCCGATAGGCGGTTTAACGGTCAGCTTTGGTTGACCGCTCACGCCTTGCCTGGTCGCGCTTGCGATCAATTGATCGGACTATGGGTCAGGCCTCGTCAGGGCTTATCGCGTGACGTCGGGCGGTCGTGACTGTGGCCTGCTCTGCGGGATCCTGTTGCGGCCGCAGCCGTTCGGCGTCAAACGACCCTAGGGCCGCGAGCTTGTCCCAGTCGTCGATTTGCAGCGTCCCGTTGCGCAGTGTTGCCAGACCGTCGTCGCGCAGGCCCCGAAGCACGCGGTGGATGTGGACGACCGAAAGGCCCAAGGCGTCGGCGATGTCGCCCTGCACGGCGGGGAACTCGCAGTGACCGTCCCGCGCCAGCTGCAGCGCCTGATGGCGCCAATAGACCTCGCACAGCAGATTGGCGGTCCTCGCTGCGGCCGAACGCCGTCCCAGGCCGATCATCCAGTTGCGCTGCTGTTGGGCTTCGGTCAGCACGACACGGCACAGGGCGGCCAGCAGATTAGGATGCGCGCGGACCATCGTGCGCAGTTCGTGGGTAGTGGTCTTGCGCACCTCGCACGACCCAAGGGCCTGCACCTCGTGATCGGCGCCGACGAACAGCCCAGCCATATCGATCAGGTCGCCGGGCGTGGCGACGCCGAAGATCTGCCGCCCGCCGTCTGGCAGCACGCGCTGTCTGACCGCCAGGCCGCGCGACAGAAGTCGCAACTGCGATCGCCCGCCCGCCGCCAGGATCGTTTGTCCCGCCTCGAAGCGCTCGACGGTCTGGGTGCACGACATCAGGCTGTCGCGGACGCTGTCGCGCAAGGGACCGAAGCGGTCCAGGCTGGCGATGAGCAGGCGGCTCAAGCAGGCCCTCTTAAGGCTGGGGCTCGCTGAACCCTGTCGGCGCCGCCGCGTTCGATAGGTCTGGTCGACACAAAGCCTCCGTGGATCGACACATCCTAGGCGGATGGGCGGAGGCGGGCGTTGATCTAGGTTAGTTCGACCGATCATTTGATGTGCGATCAGTCGGCCGACCGACCGGTCTTGACCCAGAGCGGGACGTAGCGTCCCTGAGCGCCATGTCCTCATCACCGACGATTACGCCCCTGATCCACAAGCTGGCGCGGCGCGACGCCCTGTCCGACGAGGAGCGCAGCGTCCTGGCGGGCCTGCTCGGACCCGAACGGCACGTTCCGGCCGGCGGTTTGCTGGTCGAACCGGGCGACCGGCCCGGCTTCAGCACCTTCCTGGTGAGTGGATTTTGCGCGCGCTACAGCCTGACCGTGGACGGCGGGCGGCAACTGACCGAGGTCAATGTCCCGGGCGATTTCGTCGATCTTCACAGTCTGCTGATGCGCCAGATGGACCACGGCGTCGTGGCGCTGGGCGACTGCGTCATCGCGCCCGCCGCCCACGCCGACCTGCGACGGCTGACCGAAAGCCATCCGCACCTGGCGCGGCTCCTGTGGCTGGAGACCGTGGTCGATGGAGCCATTCATCGCCAATGGCTGGTGACCATGGGACAGCAGAATGCAGCCAGTCGTCTGGCTCACCTGGTCTGCGAGCTCTACCGCCGCCTGGAGAGCGCGGGTCTGGCGCGCGACTACCGGTTCAGCATTCCCATGACCCAGGTCGATCTAGGCGATGTCCTTGGCCTGACGCCCGTCCACGTCAACCGCGTCCTGATGGACCTGCGCCAGCAAGGTCTTCTCGAATGGAGGGCGGGCCTGGTGACCATTCCCGATTGGGACAGGCTGGTGAGCCTTGGACAGTTCGACCCGACCTACCTTCGTCTGCAGAGCGACGCGGTTTGAGCCTGGCTAGGCCCCAGTCTGGCCGTGCGACGCGGCCACGGGCTTGGACTCCGGTGAACTCTTCTGGCGCAGGACAATGGAGAGCACCACCAGCACCGCGGTCGACAGGAACTCGCTCTGCCAATTCTGGAAGGACTCAAACCACAGTTGCGGATCGCCCAGATAGGCCAGCGCCGAAACTCCTACCTGGCCATGCTCGGCGGCCTCCTGCGCCGCCGCCTTTGCGCTGAACGTCCAGTGCAGGAGGAACGAGGCCACGAACAGCAGGCCCAGGGCGATGCCCAGCGAATGGGCGTAGAGCCAGCCAAGCGCGCCGCCGACACGCGCGAGGCGAGGAGCCTTGGAATTCCGGCTGGGCAGGCGATCGCGCTCCGGCGCGTCCGGATCCTTGGATTCCGATGAGCCGCGCTGGATCAGGAACGCCGTCAGAACGACGTAGACCGCCATCTGCAGGAATTCGCTCTCCCAGTTCTCGAACACTGTCGAGATGAACATCGGGTCGGAGAGATAGATCAACGGGCCGATGGCCGCCTGGCCGTGGCGCTGCAGGTCCTCGACCGCCACCCGCCACCCGGTCAGCCACTGGCCGACCAAGCTGGCGGCGAACATCAGCATCAGAACCAAGGTGAGGCTGTTGTCCTTGATCCAACGCGTCATGACCGCTCTCCGACCTCAAGACCGTGGTCACGGATCGTGTGCACCTCGAACGCGGCCCGAGGCGCTGGGCTCCAGGCGGTCAGGCAGAAGGCCTCGATCTTTTCGAGGTAGATGTCGTGCCGCTCGAGGAAGCCCATGTGGTTGGCCGCGTCGATGGTCAGCAACTGGCCGCCCGGCGTCGCGCGGGCCAGCACCTGGCTTGCCGACTTCAGCGTGACGATATCCTCGTCTCCGGCCAGGATCAGGATCGGCGACGTCACGGCCTGCAATGCGCCGTCGGCGTCCCAGTCGAACATCGCCAGGTTGCCCCGCGCGAGGGCGGCCGGCGGGTTGCGGGTGGCCAGAAGGGTGGTGTGCTCCAGCTGGCTGTGCGTCACGTGCTCGGCGAACCCCAGGCGGTTGGCCAGATGGGCCCAACCGCTCAGATAGCTTTGCCAGGCCGACAGCCAGGCCAGGGGCTGCAACAGGATGGCCAACCGCAGGACCGGTTCGAGGACTGGCCAGCGCAGGGCTTGGGCCAGGGGCGCCAGGGCCATGGTCTTCAGGGGATTGGTGTAGGTGGTGTCGACCAGCACCACGCCCGCCATGGCCTCGGCCGAGCCGGGATGGTCGCGAATGAGGGTCTGGATGGTCATTCCGCCGATGCTGTGGCCAACCAGCACGGCCGGCGCGCCCGCGAAGGCCATCACAGCCTGCAGGTCCTGCGCGAAGTGGGAAAGGTCCACCGCGCCCTTCGCCGCGCGCGAGCGGCCAAGGCCCGCCAAGTCCCAGACGATGACGCGGTAGCGGGCGGTCAGGGCGCGGCGGAGATAAAACCAGATGGTGCTGTCCAGGCCCCAGCCGTGGGTCAGGATCACGGTCGGCCCGTGCGCCGGGCCGTGGACTTCCACATAAAGCCGCGAGCCGGTCGGGCTATCCAGGAACTGGCCCTCGCCGCGCTCCGGTCGGCTGGGATCGCTGTCGCGGCGGGCCAGGAGCGGCATGATCACCAGGCGACCCAGGAACGACCAGGCCAGCAGCCCCAGGCCCAGCCACAGACGCCAGTCGTCGCGGACGTGCAGCGCGTGGCCGGCCGCATCGAGCATCCATCGCCCGTCGTACCAGGACCACAGGGCGTATCCGCCAGCCGCGAGCACGACCAGGGACAACAGCGAGAGCGCGATCCGCGCGAGGATGATCAAGGGCATTGCAGCTTTCGGGAACCACGCGTTTTGCGTGTGACTGTAACCGTTGGTCCCCGGGGGTGTTCCGCCCGCCTTCCGGCCGGCCGGAAGGGAACGGTGGGGCGAGCCTGGACTTAAAGGGGCAGGCGCGGGCTCTGGTCTCGCGTCCAGCGTCGACGACGCCCCGAAACGGGCCGCCCGACGCTGAACAATCGCTGGGCGCTCGCTCGGCCACGACATCAAAAGATGGGGCTGTTGACGGCCCCAGGGAGATCAGACTTGGACAGATCCTCGGCGCTCGGCGCCCTGCTGGCGGCGCTCGACGCGCGGGCCTACGACTTCGTCACGCCCACGCCGTCGGTCTGCCGGCGGGCGGCGGAACGGCGGTTGTCACAAGGCGATCCGCTCCGGGCCATCCTCGGCTGGAGCCAGACCTTCGACCACGGCGAGCTTGAGCCCGCGCTGTTCGACCTGCTGGCGGCGGGGGGCGCGCTGGTCGAGGAGGGAGAGCGGTTCCGGAGTAACCTGCGGGTGTCGCGTCTGGCTGGAACCCTGTTCTTGCATTCGGCCTTTCCGGCGACGGCCGCCGATGCGGTGTTCCTGGGGCCGGACTCTTACCGCTTCGCCCGCCTGATCGCCCAGGCCACGGCTGGCGACCGGGTGGGCTCGATCGCGGAGATCGGCTGCGGCGCGGGGGTCGGCGGACTGACCGCCGCCAGGTTGTTTCCTGGCGCGCGGCTGACGCTCGGTGACGTCAATCCGCGCGCCCTGGAGTTGGCTTCGATCAACGCCGCCCATGCCGGGGCCGCGTTCGAAGCGCGGCTGAGCGACGGCATGGCCGCCCTCGGCGGGCCATACGATCTCATCGTCGCCAATCCGCCCTATGTCGCCGGAGAATCCGGCCGGCCATACAAGGACGGCGGCGACCTGCACGGCGCGCGAATGTCCCTGGACTGGAGCGGCCAAGCGCTGGAGCGCCTGAGCCCCGGCGGCAAATTGGTGCTCTACAGCGGCAGCGCCATCCTGGACGGCGGGATCGACGCCTTTCGTTCGGCTCTCGAAGGCCTGGTGGCGAGTTCGTCTCACCATCTCACCTACGAAGAGCTGGATCCCGACATCTTCGCCGGCGAGTTGCGGCGCGAGGCCTATGACGACGTCGAGCGCATCGCCGCCGTTGGGGCCGTCATCCAGCGCCTGGCCTAGGTCTGCGCCGGCATGGGCGGCTGTGGCTGTCCGTGGGGCCGGCGTGTCGTCAGGTTCAGGCCGTCGCCGCTGGCCAGGACATGCAAGCGGACGTCGAACATCGACAGGGCCCGTTCGGCCCGCGCCTCGGCGACGTTCGACGCGCTGACGCCCTCGGCGTCGACCACATAGACCGCGCCGCTGCCGATCACCTTGAAGTCGTCGCCCTCGACGACGATGGCGGTGTCCTCGTCGATGCCGACGCCCAGCACGCGCGGGCTTTGAGCGACCGCGCCCAATAGGCGTCCGATCCGTCCGCGCTCGGCGAAGTGCTGGTCGATGATCGCGTCGCGCACCAAGCCCAGCCCCGGCGCCATCTGCAGGTCGCCGATCCGATGGGTCTCGGAACTGGAGCCTCGAACCATCATGGTGTCGCTCATCACCGAGGCGCCCGCCGAGGTGCCGGCCAGCACGCCGCCGGCTTTCCAGATCTCGCGGATCCGCGCTTCGATGGGGGTGTCGCCGATCTGGCTGCTGATCCGCAGCTGATCGCCGCCGGAGAAGAACACCCCCGCAGCCCCGTCCAGCAGGGCCAGTTTGCCGGCGTCATGCGCCTCGGCGCGGTCGTCGACATAGAGCTCGATCAGGTCGGTCACGCCTAAGGGCGCGAACGCCTTACGGTAGGTCTCGAAATAGCCTTCCGGCGCGTGCGAGGCGACGGTGGCCAGCACCAGGCGGCCGCCCTTGAGACGTTCGGCCACGGCCTTGAGGATGACCTTGTCGCCTTCCTTGTCCTCATGCCCCCCGATGATGATCAGCGGGCCTTCCGGGGCGGGAGGTGCGGTCATGTCGGTTCTTTCTGGGCGTCTTCGGCCCGGTTCACGAAGGCCTGCGCGAGATGTCCCGCGCGGGCGTGGGCGACGGCGAAGTGGGCGCTGTTGTGACCCCAGTCGAGGCGGCCGTCGCCGTCAATGACGATCAGGCCGGCCTCGCCGCCGACCCGCGCCAGGCGGGCCAGGGCCGCAGCGATGGCCTCGCCCGGGGGAAGGGCTTCCAGGCTGTGCATGAGGCGCGCGGCCAAGGTGGTGCGGATCAGGCTCTCGCCGTCGCCCGACAGCGACACCCCGCCGACGGCGTTGTCGGCGTAGAGGCCGCAGCCGGGCAGGGGAGAGTCGCCGATCCGGCCCTGGTGGCAGCCGCTCAGGCCGCCGGTCGAGGTGCCCGCCGCCAGATTGCCGTGGATATCCAGGGCGACGCAACCGACGGTGTCGCAGCCGGGATCGCCGGGCCGCTCGACGACAAGGTCAGCGGGCTCGCAGAGCTCGGCGTTATGCTCCCTGGCGAAGCATTCCGCGCCGTGTCCGATTAGAAGGACCGGTGTTTCGGGCAGCATGGCGGCGGCGACCGAGATCGGGTGACGCAGGCGTTGTACGGCCGCGACGCCGCCGACCGCCAGGGTTCGGCCGTCCATGATCGCGGCGTCGCACTCGACCTCGCCCTTGGCGTTGCGCACCGCCCCGTAGCCGGCGTTGAAGGCCGGATCGTCCTCGAGGGCGCGGACCGCGGCCTCCACCGCGTCCAGGGCGTCGCCGCCCGCTTCGAGGATGGCTTGGCCGGCCGCCAGGGCCAGCAGGCAGCCGTCGCGATGCGCCTGTTCCTGGTCGGGCGCGATCGTCTTGGCCCCGCCGTGCAGGATGATCGCCCAGGCGGTCTCAGGCATGGAGGGCGTCCTGTCCGGCGTTGGAAAGGGGCGGGGATGCGGCTTGAAAGGCCACCACCTGGTTCCAGACCGCCCCGACGGCGGTCGGGAAGACCAGGACCAAATCACCCGGCCGGGCCATGCGCAGCGCGGCGTCGACGGAGCGGGACTCGCTGGCGATGCGATGCAGCCGTTCGGCGGGAAAGCCGGCCTCCAGCGCGCCCTGGGTCAGAAGAGACAGCACCGATCCGGCCGGACGCCCACGGCCGTCGGGCAGCTCGCGGAAGATCAGGTCGTCGAACATCTCCGCCGCGATCGCGCCCATCTCCAGGATGTCCTCGTCGCGGCGGTCTCCCGGGATGCTGACCACGCCGATCACCCGGCCGACCGACGGCCGCAGCTGGGTCACCAACTGGCCCATCGCCCGCATGGCGCCGGGATTGTGGGCGTAGTCGACGATGACCCGGAAGCCGTGTGTGTCGTGGACATTGAACCGTCCCGGATTTTCCGCGTGCGAGGAGGTGAAGGCCCGCAGGGCCCTGGCCATCACCTCCGGCGTCGCGCCAAGCCCATGCCCGGCGGCGACCGCCGCGAGGGCGTTGGCCACATTGAAACGGGCCTGGCCGTTCAGGGTGGCGGGGATCTCGTCCGCTCGAAGGATCGGCCAGCGCCGACCCTTGTCGTAGAGGACGAGATCCCCGCCGCCGACGGAGGGTTCCAACGCGACCAGCAGTCCGCCCTCGGCTTGGTGCTTCTGCAGGAAAGGGCTCATCTCCAGCCCGCCTTCGAGCGTGAAGTAAGCGATCCGTCCGCCGGCGTGACGCGCCATGCGCAGGGTCAGGGGATCGTCGCCGTTGAGGACGCTGACGCCGCGGCGCGAGACTGACTCCGTGACGATCGACTTGACCGCCGCCAGGTCCTCCAGCGTGTCGACGCCCTTCAGGCCCAGATGGTCGGCCGTGACGTTCAGGACGACGCCGACGTCGCAGCGGTCGAAGGCCAAACCCTCGCGCAGCATGCCGCCGCGCGCGGTCTCCAGGACCGCGACCTGGACCGTCGGGTCGCGCAGCACCATGCGGGCGCTCTTGGGCCCGCTGGCGTCGGCCTCGAGAATCTTCTCGTCGTTGATGTAGACGCCGGTCGTGTTGGTCAGTCCCACCGTCTTGCCCATCTCGCGGGCGATGCGGGAGACCATGCGCACGACCGTCGACTTGCCGTTGGTGCCGGTGACCGCGACGATCGGGATGCGGCTGCGGGCGCCGGGCGGGAAGAGGCTGGCGATCGCGGCCTTGGCCACCTCGCGCGGCTGGCCCTGGGACGGCTCCAAATGCATGCGGAAGCCCGGGGCGGCGTTGATCTCGACGATGCCGCCGCCGGTCCCGCGCACGGAGCGGGTGATGTCGGGCGCCATGAAGTCGATGCCGGCCACATCCAGCCCGACAGTCAGGGCGGCCCGGCGGGCGATGGCGGCGTTGTCGGGATGGATCTCATCGGTCCGGTCGATCGCCGTGCCGCCCGTCGAAAGGTTGGCGGTGGCGCGCAAGGTGACCGCCGCACCGGCGGCGGGAACATCATCCAGTCCCAGGCCGGCGCGGGCCAGCATCTCGCGCACCTGGTCGTCGACGACGATCCGGGTCATGACCTGCTCGTGGCCGACGCCCCGTCGAGGGTCCTGGTTCACCGTCTCGATCAGGTCCAGCACCGTGCCGCGACCGTCGCCGACGACCTGGGCGGGCACCCGCTCGGCCACGGCGACCACCTGACCACCGACCACCAGGATCCGGTAGTCACGGCCGACATACTGCTCCTCGACGATCACGCGGCGGCCGTGTTTGATCGCCTGCTCATAGCCCCACCGCACCTGCTCGGGCGTCTCCAAGCCCAGGCTGACGCCGCGGCCGTGATTGCCGTCCAGGGGCTTGAGCACCACCGGTCCCTTGATCCGCGCGGCCTGGGCCTGGGCCTCGTCGAGCGTGCGCACGACACCGCCGCGAGGGACGGGGACGCCGGCGGCCGCCAGCAGGGTCTTGGTCAGGGCCTTGTCGCCCGCGGTCACGACGGCGATGTGGCTGGTCTGGCCGGTGATGCTGGCGCGGATCAGCTTTCGACGCGCGCCCCAGCCCAGTTGCACGAGGCTCTGCTCATCCAGGCGCTGGGCGGGGATGCCGCGGCGACGAGCTTCCTGCACCAGGGACCACGTGGTCGGGCCCAGCGTCTCACGGCGGGAGATCGCCCGCAGTTGCTCCAAGGTGCGGGGCAAATCGAACAGCGGCGGCGTCAGGTCGCCGAACGGCGGGGCCACGCGGTCCAGACCCTCCACGCCCCGCAGGTCGCGGGGCAGCAGGCTGTGGACCAACTCGATGGCGGCGCGTCCGGCGGCCCGGCCCAGGCCTTCGCCCTCATAGGCGTAGAGGATGTTGTAGACGCCGGGACGCCCCTTGACCGAACGGGTCTTGCCGCGCCCGACCTCCACCCCGACCCGCTTCTGCAGCTCCAGGGCGACGTGCTCGATCACGTGGCCGAGCCACGTTCCCTCGCGCATCCGCAGCAGCAGCCCGCCATGGGACTTATAGGAACAGCCGTGCGCCTCGAGGCTCGGCAGGGCCGCCATCAAATGATCGGTGAAGCCCGGGAGCCGGTTGGTCGGCCAGGCCTCCAGCGCGCCGAGGTCCAGCTGGATGCGAACCATGGGCCGGGCGGCGTAGAGATGCGGCCCGCGATAGGTCGCCGCCTCCAGGATGCGCATGTCAGGCAGCCTTGGCGGAAAGCTGCGAAACCCACCGAAGATCGGGAGATACGATGTCCCTGATCACCAGGGCTGCGGCCAGCTTCCGCGTGGCCACCAGGCCCTGGGCGCGAAGCTGACCGTCCAGATCGAAGGTCCGCCAAAGCCAGGCGCCGGAGCTTGTCGGGGCGATTGAGAACCTCACCATCGGATAGTCGTGCATGTCGTCACCTACCGAGAACGGGATGCAAGAACACGCCGTCCATGGGCCGGTTCCGGGTGGTTCCTCTACGGGCTCGGCGACCTATCGGATGATGGTTTGGCGGGAACCCAGGACGCGCTGAGGGTCTTACGCCGCCATGATCAACACGTTCGCCCACCGTCCCCAGGTCAGCCCGGCCAATACGCCGGCGCTGGACGACTCCGCCGCCATCGACGCGGCGCTCCAGCGGCGCCTGTCGCGCTGGAACCACCGCCGGCTCGACCCGGCCAAGCCCCACGCCGACTGGGAAGCCGACCTTGCGGAAGAGCACGCGATGCGCCAGCTGGAAGGCGCCTTCGTCGAAAGCCAGCGCCTGCTGGTCGCCGACCGCGCCGCCGCCGCGCCCAGCGACGTCGAAGGTTTCATCGCCTGGTTCGAAGGGCTGAAGGTCGACGGTCCAGGCCAGGACGATCCTCTGTTCCCGTGGCTCGAGAGGGCCGCCGACTTCGAGTCGATGCGCTGGTTCCTTGAGCAAGAAGTGGCGGGCGAAGCCGGCTTCGACGATCTGGTCGCCCTGACCCAGGTGAAGATGCCTGTCGTCGCCAAGCTGGAGTTGGCTCGCAATTACTGGGACGAGATGGGGCGCGGCGCGCAGGCCGGCATGCACGGGCCGATGCTGGACCAGCTAGCCCAGGCCCTGGAGCTACGGCCGGCGATAGAGACGACCGAACCGGCGTCGCTGGCCTTGGGCAACACGCTCGTCGCCTTCGCGACCACGCGGCGCTACGCCTACCACGCTGTTGGCGCGCTGGGCACGGTGGAGCTGACCGCGCCCTGGCGCGCCGATCTGGTCGCCAAGGGGCTCAAACGCCTGGGCGTGGGCAAGACGCGCAAGTACTTCGCGCTGCACGCCACGCTCGACATCGCCCATTCGGAAGCCTGGAACGCCGAGGTCCTGCGCCCGCTGGTCACGGCCGATCCCGACTGCGCGCGGTTCATCGCCGAAGGCGCGCTCATGCGCCTGGAAGCCGGCCGCCGCTGCTACGAGGCCTACCGTGCACATCTATGGCCGTCGCTGGCCGCGACCGGTTGAAGCAGAGGCTAACGCTCTAGTCCTGAGGCCCGAAGGTCCGCTTTGTGAAGCGATCGTTGGGTTGGCTTATGGCGCCGCTCGGCCTGCTGAGAGCGCCGCTGTTTTTTGGGACAACGCACCTCTTGACGGCCGTTCGACGCGAACTAATTGATCCGGTGCTTGCCGGGCGCCGACAGGGCCCTGCGGCCTGGGGCGCTCGAGCGCTTCGATGCGCCCCTCATGTCCAACTTGCTTTCGAGGAGATGGAAATGAGCACCGCTTTTGATTTTTCCCCGCTCTACAGCACCATGGTCGGTGTCGATCGCTTGGTCGATCTGGCGCAAGCCGCGCTGCGCGGTCACGAGGAAGGCGGCTATCCCCCATACGACATCGAGAAAACCAGTGAAAACGGCTACCGCGTTTCCGTGGCGGCCGCCGGCTTTGCGCGGGACGACCTGGAACTCATCGCCCAGCCCAATCTCCTGGTGGTCCGGGGACGCAAGGCGCAAGCCGACAGCCAGACCGCGCGAACCTTCATCCACCAGGGGTTGGCGCGCCGTAATTTCGAGCGTCGGTTCGAGCTGGCCGACTATGTGGTGGTCAAGGAGGCCCGTCACGCGGACGGCGTCCTGACGATCGATCTGGTTCGGGAAATCCCCGAGGCGTCCAAGCCGCGGCAGATCCCGATCCGAACGAGCGGGGTGTCGCCTCTGGCGCTGAAGGCGCCGAAGGCCCGGCGCGCGGCCTAACGAGGGAACGGCCATGCCCTTCTCCACGGCTGTTGCGGATCGCGCTTCGCCTTGGCGAGTGCGGCCCGCCGTCGGCTTTCTCCATCCGCTGGAGGTCGTCAAGGACGAGGACCTCGATCTTGCCGCCAAGCGCGAGATCCTGGCCGCCTGGGCTTCCGACGCCAGCGCGGTGGAGGATCAGCCCAC
Organism: Caulobacter sp. CCG-8; assembly: GCF_037402475.1. Taxonomy (NCBI): domain Bacteria; kingdom Pseudomonadati; phylum Pseudomonadota; class Alphaproteobacteria; order Caulobacterales; family Caulobacteraceae; genus Caulobacter; species Caulobacter sp. CCG-8. The sequence goes on along the minus strand of NZ_JBBEUD010000008.1, from coordinate 89 downwards.
TCAGAGATGGCTCTTGGGAACCCTGGCGCCGGTGGCGCTCAGCGAGGTGCTCGCCGCGCTTCGCCGCCTGGACGGCGCCGGTTTGTCTT